>NZ_JBFAHV010000025.1:0-54787 GCF_040654375.1 Nocardia sp. NPDC050710
ACGGGTCGCTCGTAAGACTCGCTCCGTGTGGGGCTGGGTTGGGGGCGGATGGTTGCGTGGCGGGTTCGCAAGCTGTGTCTTGCGGTCGGGTGGTCGGGACTTGTGACTGTGTCGCTGTGCTTTGACCGGTCGGTGGCGAGACGGCCGCGAACGGGTCGCTCGTAAGACTCGCTCCGTGTGGGGCTGGGTTGGGGGCGGATGGTTGCGTGGCGGGTTCGCAAGCTGTGTCTTGCGGTCGGGTGGTCGGGACTTGTGACTGTGTCGCTGTGCTTTGGCTGTTCGGTGGTGAGATGGCCGCGAACGGCGCGTGTATGACTCGCTCCGTGCGGGGTTGAGTGGGTGTGGATGGTTATGTGCCGGGGTCGGTAGTCTCCGGTTATGGGTCGAGCCGCGGGAGCAACGCCTCGGGGCCCTGGCTGGGCGGCGGGGCCGGAGGTGCGCCAGTTGCCGGAGACCGTGGCCGTGCTCGAAGTGCGGCGGGCGGTACGGGCCTGGTTGGGGGAGTATGGGCGCGGCGGTCCGCGGATGGTCGCGGTCGCGCTGTCCGGCGGGGCGGATTCGCTGGCGCTGACGGCCGCCGCGGTGATCGAGGCGGATGTGGTCGACGCGCTGATCGTCGATCATCAATTGCAGGCCGGCTCGGATCAGGTGGCCGCGGATGCCGCGGCGGCGGCGCTCGCGCTCGGCTGCCGGTCGGCCCGGGTGCTCGCGGTCCAGGTCGGCGCGGCGGGCGGTATGGAGGCGGCGGCGCGCCGCGCGCGCTACGCGGCACTGGACGCGGCACGCGACGGGTTGCCGGTCCTGCTCGGGCACACCCTCGATGATCAAGCCGAAACCGTGCTGCTCGGGTTGGCGCGCGGGTCGGGTGGGCGGTCCATCCAGGGCATGGCGGCCTACGCCGAACCGTGGGGGCGTCCGCTGCTCGAGGTGCGGCGGGCGGTGACTCGGCAGGTCTGCGCGGAACTGGGCTTGCGGCCGCACGAGGATCCCCATAATTCGTCGCCCGAGTTCACCCGGGTCCGACTGCGTGCCGAGGTGCTGCCGCTATTGGAGGAGGTACTCGGCGGCGGGGTGGCGGGGGCGCTGGCCCGCACTGCCGAGCAGTTACGCGCGGACGGCGCGGTCCTCGATGCGCTTGCCGAAGAGTTGCTGGAGGCCGCGCGTCGGGGCGGCGAGCACGTCGGAGCGGGCAGCGAGTCGGCCGGGGCGGTGAGTGATGGGGCGACACTGTCGGTCGAGACGCTCGCCACTGCGCCGGTCGCGCTGCGGCGAAGGGCGCTCCGCTCATGGCTACTGGCCGGTGGTGCGAAAGCGCTGACAGATAAGCATTTACGGGCGGTCGACGCGCTGGTCACGTCCTGGCGCGGACAGGGCGGAGTCGCTGTCGGCGGCGGGTCGCCGGGTACGAGGTTGGTTGCCGCGCGCGAACATGGCAGGCTGACACTGCGCAGGCAATAAACATGTCTACGCGGTGACCGAATCGACACCCGCGGCGCGAGCGACGGGCCCGGAGACGGTGGCGCAGCGTGACCGGAAGCGCCGCCGATCAACACAGGGAAGGGACACCAACTTACGTGTACGGGGACGACATCGCGTCGGTGCTGATCACCGAGGAAGAAATCGCCGCCAAGACGCAGGAGCTGGCCGAACTGATCGCCAAGCGCTACCCGGCCGATGCCCCCGAGGGTGATCTGCTGCTGGTCGGCGTGCTCAAGGGCGCGATCTTCTTCATGACCGACCTGGCCAAGGCGCTGCCCATCCCGACCCAGATGGAATTCATGGCGGTCTCCTCCTACGGTTCGTCCACCTCGTCCTCGGGCGTGGTGCGGATCATGAAGGATCTGGACAAGGACATCGCCGGGCGCAACGTGCTGATCGTCGAGGACATCATCGACTCCGGCCTCACCCTGTCCTGGCTCAAGCGCAACCTATCCAGCCGCAATCCGGCCTCGCTGGAGGTGGTCACCCTGCTGCGCAAGCCCGATGCGCTGCGCACCCCCGTCGACGTCGCCCACGTCGGATTCGATATCCCCAATGAGTTCGTGGTCGGCTACGGCCTCGACTACGCCGAGCGCTACCGCGACCTGCCCTACATCGGCACGCTGCACCCGAAGGTATACGGCGGAGCCTGATTCGGCCCGGGGGCGGAATCCGATCGGCAGCGGTGATCGCCGCAGGGTGATCGGCCCGGGATGATCGGCGCAGGCTTCCGTTCGCGCCGGACTTCGGTTGCGGCCACTCCTAGGGTGGCCGTATGGACTCGACAGCGACGCGGACCCGGCGGCTCGGCACGGATCTGCCCGCGTGGTCGGTTCCGCTGGTCTTCGTCATCGGCGCGGTCTCGCAGTATCTCGGCGCCGCCATCGGCGTCTTCCTGTTCGACACCACCGAACCCGCCACCGTGGCGTGGCTGCGGGCGGCCGCGGCCGGACTCGCCCTGCTGGTGTGGCGGCGTCCCTGGCGCACCCGCTGGACCCGCCGCGGTGTGACCGTGGCGGCGGGCTTCGGCATCGTCACCGTCCTGATGAACATCGCCTTCTACGAGGCGATCGCCCGCATCCCGCTCGGCACCGCGGTCGCCATCGAATTCCTCGGCCCAGTCGCCGTCGCCACCCTCGGATCCCGCAGGCCCCGAGATGTTTTCGCGGTGGTCCTGGTGGCCGTCGGTGTCTTTCTACTGGCCGGTGTCAGCATCGGCGTGGCCCCGATCGGCGTCGCGTTCGCGCTGGCATCGGCCGCACTGTGGGCCGGTTACATCCTGGTCGGCAAGCGGGTCGCCGACGCGGGAGAGGGCCTCGACTCGCTGGCGGTGGGCATGGCCGCCGCCGCGGCCCTGCTCGCCCCGCTCGTCATGATCCCCCAATTGATCATCGACGCGGCTGTTTTCGCGGATCCCCACACGTGGCTGCTCGGCGTCGGCGTCGGTGTTCTGTCCAGTGCGGTGCCCTACGCACTGGATCAACTGGTGCTCACCACCGTCGGCCGCGCCCGCTTCGCCCTCCTGCTCGCCCTGCTCCCCGCCACCGCCGCCATCGTCGGCGCGATTGTGCTCACCCAGCGGCCGGCGGCGCTCGAAATCATCGGCATCGCACTGGTCATGCTGGCCCTGACAGTCAGCGCGGTGCCGACCCGCAAGCCGACGCCGGAGCCGCCCGCTCCGCTGTAGCCGACCGGCGCCTCAGGGGAGGATGCCGAAAATTGTTGCGGGGGAGCCGGAACCAGCGCGGTAGAGCGGGCCGCCGACCAGGATCCAGGCACCCGTGGAGGGGAGATCGGCCAGATTGGCCAGGCATTCGAGGCTGATGCGATGCTCGCGGTAGAGCAGTCTGGAGACCGCGTAGGTGTCGTCGGTGCCCAGATCGGGACCGAAGGTGTCGATGCCGAGGGCGCCCCGGCGCCCGAGACGGCCGGTGCGCAGGAGCCATTCCACCGTCTCGACCGCGAACCCCGGTTGGTGGTAGGCGGATTCATCGGCGCCGATGAAGGCGGGGCCGCCCCATTTGGCGTCCCAGCCGGTCCACGCGACGATCGCGGCGCCGTCCGGGATGTGGCCGTGGCGGGCTTCCCAAGCGCGCAGATCGGCGACGGTGATCGCGTAGTCGCGGTTGTCGGAGCATTGTTCGCGGACATCGACCTTCACCGCGGGCAGCAGCAGGTCGGCCAGGTCGAGTTCGTCCGCGGCCAGGCCGTCGGCCTGGAAGTGGATCGGTGCGCCCCAATGGGTTCCGGTGTGCTCGCCCTGCTGGACGTGACGCAGATAGTAGCCGTCGTCGGCAACCGTCGCCACGATATCGGCGCGGAACTCCGGGTCGCCGGGAAACAGCGGTGTGGTCGCGGGATCGTGGATGTGCGACAAGCTGATCAGCCGCCCGAAGGGCGGCTTCACCGCGCCGCCTTCGGTGCCGCCGCGGCGGGTGAGAGCACCCGCTCCAGGGCACGCAGATCGTTCTCCACTGCCATGAACAGAAGATAGGCGCCGATGAAGGCGACCAGGCTGCCGATCGCCAGAATCCTCAGCACGACAATGATTTGGGCGAGATCGGCCGGGGCAAGCAGGGTGGTGCCCGCGACCGCGGCCAGCGGAATCACCGCGGCGACGATCAGCCACCGCCCGCAGCGGCGGCGCAGGCGGTGCAATCGGACGGCGTCCTTTTCGCTGATCTCGCCGTGGCGCAGGAACATCGGGTAGATGCACCGCACGATGTAGAAGTTCACCAGGAAGAACGGATACACCAGGGCGATGGCGCCGCACACCGCGTGCGAGGCGACGAAATGCAGGTAGTCGTCTGCCGTCAGCGGGTTTCCGGTGCCGTACAGCACGATCGGGAACGAGACGATCGAGATCATCCACATCGAGAAGATGACCAGAATCGCGCGGTCGCCGAAGAGGATCGAGTCGATCCGGGCGCGCCGCAGCTTCTCCGACGCGTAGCGCCCCCCGCGGCGCAACCCATATGGCACAGCGATCAGGTACCAGGAGAAGTAGGTCAACACGATGCCGCCCAAGCCGAATCCGATGGCGTTCACTATCGGCGTGCCGATATCGATCCGGTGCTGCGCCTCCGCGTTCAGCTGGTCGGTGATCAGCGCCCGGTCGTGCTCGATGTTGTACAGCGAGGCGAGAATATTCGGCACGGTGATGGCCAGCGCGATCAGTGGCACCCGCCAGGGCACCACCCTGCGGCGCCAACTGTCTTCGGGCGGATCGACCAGGTCGCGGGCGCGCGCGTCGAGGCATAGATCCAGCTGCTGGGCCAACACCGCGCCATCACTCCAGCGCCGATCCGGTTCGGGTTCCAGGCAGGTCAGCAGGATGCGACGCAGGGCCGCCGGGCAGTCCGGCGGAATACGCGCCAGTGCCGCCGGGTCCACGCCGCGGCGGCGCCGTTCGAGCGCGGCGGCGATATCGCCCCGCCGCACCTCGGTGGCATCGGACCGCGTCGTCTTCGGCACGGTCTCGGGCATGTCCTCGAAGGGTGGGGAGCCGGTGAGCAGTTCCCACAGGAAGACGCCGAGCGAGTAGATGTCCCCGCGGTTACCCGGTTCCGGGGCCGTGGGGTCGAGCACGAGCGCCAGCTCTTCGGGTGACCGATAGGGGAGTGAACCACCTCGGGCCGCGGCGCCATCCCCGTTCTCCGGCACCACGAAGTCGGCGAGCTTGGGGATGCCCTCCGCGGTGAAGAGCACATTCGACGGTTTGATGGCACGATGCCGCACACCGTGCTGGTGGGCGTAGTCCAGCGCCTCGGCCAGCCTTCGGCCCACCCAGGCCACTGTCTCCGGCCAGCTGAGCGCGGCGATCTCGGCGCGGGTGCTCGAATCCGCGGGCCGGATCTCGCCTCTCGATTCCATCGCGGCATCGATGGCACGCAGCAGCAGTGCGCCGCCGCCCGGTTCCGCACCGCCGCGCCGCTGCTCGAGGACGTCGACGGCGGTGCCGCCGGGCAGATACTGCATGTAGACGAGCCGACCGAATGAGGTGTCGCCGCCGCGGCCGAGGGCGAGCTCCTTGAAGTCGAAGACCCGGACGATATGTGGATGGTCCAGCCGCGCCATCGGATGCCGATCGCCACCCCCACTGGCCGACAGCCGCACCGCGACCAGCCGCTGCATGGATCGCTGCCGGGCGAGGAAGACCCGCCCCAGCTCGCTCCCGCCCAGATCGGTGAGCAGGTCGAAATCGTCGATGCGCTGACCGGGCGTGATCTCGGCGAGCGGACGATCGACGGTGAGCGCACCGGCGTCGATGCGCGCCGCCTCCGCCGCGAGCCGGTCTCGCACCCGGTCGGCCAGCTCGGGATACTCTGACAGGAACTGCTCCAGTGGCAGTGGGCCGTGCCTGCGCCGCGCCGCGAACTCCTCGCAGACCAGCTCCACCAGGGTGGGGCTGTCGTTCACCTCGGGAAATTCGGTGCGGTATTCCGATAACCGTTTGCCGAGTCCCGGCTCGTCCCAGCGATGGCGCAGATCGATGCGGACCAGGTCGACGAGTACCGCGACGCGGGCCGTGCCTCCGTCGGGCACATAGTCCGCGAGCCGCGGCGGGGTGGGCGCGCCACGGTGCAGCGATCGTCGCCAATCCGCGGTGAACCGAGCGACGCTGTCGGTCCAGTACATCGTCACCGGGGCGACTCCGCCAATACGCTCGATCGTTCGCGTCCCAGGTGCACCACCCGGCTGAGCCGCGATACCCGCTTGCCCGTCTCAGCGGATTTCGACTGCCGTACCGAGCGTTCGTCGCTATCGGGCGCCACTACCCGCTCCAGCGCCCGCAGATCGGCCTCCAATGCCCGGAACAGCAGGTAGGCGCCGACGAACGCGATAATGCCGCCCGCGCACAGCACCCGCACCGCGACGATCACCATGGGGATATCGGTCGGCGGCAGGAAGGTCACACCGGCCACCGCGAGCAGCGGCACCGATGCGGCGATCGCCAGATAGCCGGTGGCCCGGCGGTCGAGGCCACGCAGCCATACCGCGTCCTCGGCGCCGACATCACCGTGTCGCAGGAAGATCGGATAGATGCAACGCACCATGTAGAACGTCGCGAGGAAGAACGGATACGAGGCGGCGATGGCGCCGCACACCACGATCGAGGCGAGGAAGTGCACGACCGAACGCCCGGTGATCTCACCGGTGGCCAGTTGCAGCGCTACCGGGAAGATCAGCCCGGACATCACCCACAGGGCGAACGGGATCGCCACCGCACGTTCGCCGAGTAGCAGGGAGTCGATTCTGGCTCGGCGCAGGGTGGCCGGGTCGAATCGCCGGCCTTTTCGCAGTCCGCGTGGAACCAGCAGGATATATCTCGTCATATAGATGATCAGCACCATGCCCAGCGGGAAGAACACCGCGTTGACCACCCCGGTGGTGATCAGGAAGGTGCGTTGGGCCTCCTCGTTCATCCGTTCGACGATCAGTTGCTGATTGTGCTGGATGTTGTACAGCGAGGCGAGAATATTCGGCAGGCCGATGGCGAACATCAGCACCGGGATGACCCAGGGCCGCAATCGCAGCCGCCAGCTGCCCGGTGTGGGATCGACCAGATCCCTGGCCCGCGGATCCAGGCACATATCGAATTGTTTGGCCAGTACCGCACCGCTGGACCAGCGCTGGGCGCGGTCGGGCTCCAGGCAGGTCAGCAGCACCCGGCGCAGCGCGGCGGGGCAGTCGGCGGGCACGCGTTCCAGCGCGGCGGCATCCACGCCCCCGCTGCGTCGTTCCAGCATCGCTTCGAGGGTGGTGTCGTCACCCTGCGCGCCCGCGCCCGCGGTGGAGTCGTCGAAGGGCTTCGCGCCGGTCAGCAGCTCCCACAGCACCACACCGAGGGAGTAGATGTCGGCGCGGGTGTCCAGGTCGGCGGCACTGCGCTGGCGGCCGGGGTGGCAGGCCTCCAATTGCTCCGGCGACATGTAGGCCAGCGATCCGCCGAAGTAGGCGACCGGGCTGGTGCCCTCGACATTGCGGCTGAAGCTGATGTTGAAATCGGCCAGTTTGGGCACCGCCTCGGCGGTGAGCAGCACATTCGCGGGCTTCACATCGCGGTGCAGCACGCCGTGCGCCGACGCGTAGTCCAGGGCCTCGGCCAGCCTGCGACCGAGCCAGGCCACCGTTTCGGGCCAGCTGAGCGCCGCGATCTCGGCGCGCACGCTGGAATCGGTCGGGCGTATCTCGCCCTTCTCCTCCATGGCCGCGTCCACGGCGTCGAGCAGCAGCCTGCCGCTGCGTTCGGACGGCGGGGTGGCGCGCAGCCAGCGCAGCACGCCGAGCAGTGTCCCGCCGGGCAGGAATTGCATGTACAGCAGGCGCAGCCTGCGCGAGGCGCCGGTGAGTTCGTGCCCGGTTTCGAGCAGGCGTTGGTCGAAGACCCGCACGATGTAGTCGTGGTCCAGCTGGGCAAGGGTCTGCGGCTCGGTGCCGTGATCTGCGGAGATCTTGACCGCGACCAAGCGCTGTAGCGATCGCTGCCTGGCCAGGAATACGCGCGCGAACGCACCGCTGCCCAGGCTGGTCAGCAGGTCGAAGTCATCGATGCGCTGGCCGATTTCGATGCGGTCGAGGACATTGAAAAGTCCCGGCTCCTGGCCGGCTGTGGTGCCGATCTCGGTGACGGTGTCCGTCGGATCGGCGACCGATGTCGCTGTTGCCTCCGCCGTTCGATTCACACCGGTACTACGAGTGGGGGTGCCTGTTCGGTTCAGATCGGGGCCGGATACGGGCATGGTCGGCTCGGGCGTGGTGCGGGTGAGGTCGTCCGTCGTGGCGATCGTGGCATCGGTCCGGGTTTCGTCGGTGTCGGACTCGGTCGCCGCGATATGGGTGGGGTCCGAGTCCCTCAGCACCGACCGCCGGGTGCTCGGGTCGACGTCGTCGGCAATGAGCAGATCGCGTAGCTCGGCCGCTTGTCGCGGATATTCGCGGAGGCAATCGCGCGGGTCCACTCGCTCGCCACTGTGCCTGCGGACCACGAATTCCTCGTACACCAAACCGGCCGGGATGGTGGCCGCATCCAGTTCTGGAAATTCGGCGCAGTAATCGGTCAGGCGTTTGCGGCCGGTCGGTTCGGTATGGCGCAGCCAGCGGTGCCGTAGATCGACCCGGATCAGTTCGATGAGGGCGTCCCTGCGCAGCGTCCTGGCGTCGGGCAGATATTCGGCAATCTCGGGCAGCGGCGGCGTGGATTGTCCGGCGGCAGCGGCGCGAGCAGCGGTTTCCCAAGCTGCGGCGAAGGCGTCGACCGCACCGGACTCGGTTTTGGTCATGGGTTGACCGCCATCGGCTCCGGTGTTGGAACCCATGTCCGCGGTGGAATTGCGATCGGACTCGGTACTCATTCTCGGACCTAGCGCTTGGCGGATGTTCGGGAAATCCGCACTACCTGTCGGTGGCTGTGCCGGAATAATTCCCGCCACACCCGACGCCATCATCCCCCGGGCAGTATTCGAAATGATAACTTGCGGCTCAACAGCGGATCACCCGATTTCTACAACGATACGACGGGGGCGAATCAGCACATGGCTAGCGACGCCACAGCGGTGGCAGCGGGCTCGATTGCCGAGCCGGAAACGACGGTCGTACGGGAGGCACCCGCGGCCCCGAGCACGCCTGCGCACGGAGCCGCCGCGGCGATCGTGGCGAGCGTGCACGAGGGCGCGGCGACTCCGACCGAGGTGGTGACGGCCGCGCTCGACCGGATCACCGACAGTAATCAGAAATGGAACGCATTCAGTGTGGTTCGCGCCGCGCGGGCCCGGGCCGAGGCCGCGGCGCTGGAACAGCGCTCCGACCTGGACGTATTACCGCTGGCCGGTGCTCCGGTCGCGGTCACACACAACATTGCGGTAGCCGGGGAGACGGTGCGCTGCGGCTCGGACGCGACCGATCCGGCGCTCGCCGGTGACGACCACCCGGTGGTACACAGATTGCGGGCGGCGGGCGCGGTGATCGTCGGGCTGACCGCGGTGTCGGAGCTCGGTCTGTGGTCCGTGACCGACTCCGCGGGCAGGATCACCCGTAACCCGTGGAACCCCGAGCGCGGCACCGGCGGATCCTCCGGTGGGGCGGCCGCGGCGGTGGCGGCCGGGCTGGTCCCGGTGGCACACGGAAGCGATGGGCTCGGATCCCTGCGCATCCCGGCGGCCTGCTGCGGGGTATTCGGGATCAAGCCGGGCAGGCATACCGTGCCCGCCGAGATCGGTAGCGACGGATGGGGCGGGCTCGTCGAAAACGGCGTGCTCGCCACGACGGTCGGCGATGCGGCGCTGGCGCTGTCGGTGCTGGCCGGCCGGCCGGACCTATCCGAGGTGGATCCACCGGGCCGACTACGTATCGCGCTGGCCGTGGCCGCGCCGCACCGCATCTTCCGAGTCGACCGGCACTGGACCGAGGCGGCCCGCACCGCCGCTGCCGCCGCCCAGGCGGCCGGGCATACCGTGGAACCGGTCACCCTGCCCTACGGCGCCGCCCTGCTCGCGGCGTTCTTGCGTTGGCTCACAGTGGAACTCCCGAGCGTCGCACTGCTCGCCCGACCCGAGCGACTACAGCCGAGGACTCGCCGTCATCTCGCACTCGGCAGGCTGGTGCAGCGCCTGCGCCTGGTGCGCCCCGCGCAGATCGATCGGATCGAGGCGCGGCTGCTGGAATTCTTCGAACGCTACGACGTCGTGATCACTCCGACACTCCCCGCCGCCCCGCCTCGCGCTCGTTCCTGGAGCGCCCGCGGCTGGCTGGCCAATCTCCTTGTCACCGCCCGGCTTTCCCCGTTCACCACGGTGTGGAACCTGGTCGGGTGGCCCGCCGCTTCGATACCGATGGGCATGCACCCGCGCTCGGCGACGCCGGTCGCGGCGCAGCTGGCCGGTCCGCCCGGCAGTGAATCGACCCTGCTGCGGCTGTCCGCGCAACTGGAGCAGCGCAGACCCTGGCCGCGCGTCGCCCCGTAGGGCCGAATCCGCGTCAGTTCGGTGTCGTCGCGCTGAACCCGCCGTCCATGGCGCGTCCGGCGAATTCGAGGATCGTCGGGCGGGAGTCGTCGGCCCGCCATGCCACCGCGAGTTCGCACGGAGCCAGACCGGTCAACGGTCGTGCGGTGAGTCCGGGCCAGCGGTACATCGGGACATTGTTCTCGGCGAGCAGGCAGACGCCGAGTCCGAGGCTGACCGCCTCCAGCTTGTCCTCGGGGGTCGCGGCCTCGGCGCCGATCTTCGGCTGGCGGCCGTTGCGCGCGTCGTTGCCGAGCCAGAAGTCGCGCACCGCGCCGGCCTCCGAGGGCAGTGCGATAAACGGTTCGTCCAGCAGATCGGCGAAGTCGATGCTCTCCTGCTCGGCCAGCGCGTGGTTCTCCGGTAGCAGCACCCAGCGCGGCTCGGTGCGCAGCACCTGCCAGCGGTAGCGGTTCGGGTCGGGCAGCGGAAGCCAGACCAGCGCCAGGTCGGCCTGTCGGCCCGCCAGGCCGCTGGAAGGGTCGGTCCAGGACGCGGCGTGCAGGGCGAGCCGGTGCCCGCTCGCGCTCTCCAGATCATTGAGCAGTCCGCGGCCGAGTGCGGATTGGATACCGACGCGCAGTACCTCGCCCGCCTCCTGTAGCGAGGCGTTGGTGACCTCCCACAGCTCCAGGATCTTGCGGGCGCCTTCGAGCAGTTCCTTACCGGCGACGGTCAGCGCGACACTGCGCTGGTTGCGGTCGAACAGGACCACGTCGAGTTGGCGTTCCAGCTGACGAATCTGACGCGACAGGGTGGGTTGAGCGATGTGCAGCCGCTGGGCGGCGTTGGTGAAATGCAGTTCCTCAGCGACGGCGACGAAATACCGCAGGTCGCGCAAATGCGGGTCCATAGCCCCTTGCTATCAGAATCAGTCGGGAATTTCCAGCCTTTTCAGGCCGGAAAGTTCGAATACGGGTGAAGAAACAGTCGGCAGGTTTGTTAGAGACAGCATATTGCTTGTGATGGTCGTATGCACCATCGAGTGGGCGAATCTTCGGCAGTCCTCGCCGATCTGGAGCGGATTGCCAAAACTGGGCGCTTGACCAGCGTGAATGGGACGTGCGCGGCGCGCGATGGATCTCGATGTCGGCAACGGCGAAGTGGTCAGTGACCGGCCGGGAACCGTTCGCGAATCGCCTGGCGGTCCCCGTCGCGCCTAGGGGGTGACATTCATCACAAACCGGTTTGGGCGGGCGTAGCGCGGACCGCCCCGGCCTTCTCGGTGGGGCCGGGAACGGGGTGTGAAGCGGCTCCCAACGCGAACAGGGCGCCGGGGTGATCACCCCGGCGCCCTGCGGCACCCGATATCGCGCCGGATTCAGAGGCGGCGCGCCCGATCCTCATAGGCTTTGCGCCGCTCGGTGTCGACATCGTCGAGGAATGCGTGGCTGGAGCCGAGCGCCCGCGCGATGCCGTCGCCGACGGCCTCCGGCAGTAGACCGACGACCTGCGAGATGATCCCGGCCACCGCCGTCACCCTGACCTTCGACTTCGGCGCGGTGATGAGCGCGACGATGGCGTCCGCGATCTCCTCCGGCTCGGCGGGGCGCAGCAGTTTCGGAGCGGTGACCCCGGAACCGAGCTCGGTGTTGGTCAGCGTCGGCAGCACCGACGAGATGTGCACGCCGCAACCGCGGTATTCCTCGCGCAGGGTATCGGTGAAACCGAGTACCGCGTGCTTGCTGGCGTTATAGGTGGCGAGACCGGGGATATGGGTTTCACCTGCCAGCGACGCGATATTGATGATGTGCCCGCTCTTGCGCGGCAGCATCCGGGCCAGCCCCAGCTTGGATCCGAGAATCACGCCGTAGACGTTGATGTCCAGAATTCGGCGGGTGATCTGATCCGGTTCGTCGACCAGCTTGCCGGTCGGCATGATGCCCGCGTTGTTGATGAGCACATCGATCGGGCCGACGGTGCGTTCCACCTCGTCCAGGAAGCTCTCGAACGAGCTGGGATCGGTGACATCGAGCTTGCCGTAGAGCTCGAAACCGCGAGCGGTCCCGGACTCCTTGACGGTGACCTCGTCGACATCGCCGATGGCGATCTCGGCGCCGAGCGCCTGCAGCGCGGTGGCCGTGGCAAGTCCGATGCCACGCGCGCCACCGGTGATGACGACGACCTTGCCACGGATTTCGTTGCTCACTTATTGCCTCCCTTGAGCTTCAGCAGTGCGGGCAGGTCGACCCGGCGCAGGCCGCGGGCGCCGGCCGCGCGCATCGCGCCCAGCGCCATGAGCAGGTTCGACGTCTTGTACGGGTACCAGAACAGTTCCTTCTGCTGCGTCGGCAGCATCGGCTTGGTGATGGCCTGCTGGCGGCAGTACTTGCGGACCCCGTTCGCACCGCCCCAGCGGGCGCCGACCCCGGACAGTCCCCAGCCGCCCATCGGCAGTGCGTAGCTGAACAGGTTGGCGAAGACATCGTTGATATTGACCGCGCCCGCGTTCAGCTGCCGTGCGACGCGCTCGCCGCGGTCCTTGTCCCCGGTCCAGACCGAGGCGGACAGACCGTAGATCGAATCGTTGGCCAGCCGAATCGCCTCGGCCTCGTCGGCCACCTTCATCACCGGCAGCGTCGGCCCGAAGGTCTCCTCGCGGACACAGGACATGCTGTGGTCCACGTCGACGAGTACGGTCGGCTCGAAGAAGGTGCCCTGGCCGGTCCGCTTGCCGCCGGTCAGCACCTTGGCTCCGGCCGCGACAGCCTCGTCCACATGCCGCTGCACGATGCTCACCTGGTTCTCGTTGGCCAGCGCTCCCACATCGTGCTGTACCTCTCGCCCGTCCAGACCTTGGCGCAGCGCCTTGACGTTCGCGGTGAGTTTGGCGACGAATTCGTCGTAGACCGGCGCTTCGACGTAGACCCGCTCCACCGAGATGCAGACCTGACCCGCGTTGAACATGCCGCCGAAGGCGATGCCGTGCGCGGCCCGGTCGATATCGGCGTCGGCCAGCACGAGGGCCGGATCCTTGCCGCCGAGTTCCAGGCTGTACGGGACCATTCGCTCGACACAGGCGGCCGCGATCTTGCGGCCGGTCGCGGTGGAACCGGTGAACTGGATGTAGTCGGCATTGCCCACCACGGCGGCACCGGTCGCCCCCGCGCCGGTGACCACCGCGAAGACCGGCGGCGCACCGATTTCGGCCCAGCCCCTGGCCAGTTCGACGGCCGAGAGCGGGGTCACCTCGGACGGCTTGAGGATCACCGCGGCGCCCGCGGCCAATGCCGGGATCACGTCCATAATCGGCATGGCCAGCGGGAAGTTCCACGGGGTGATCACGCCGACCACCGGGTACGGCTTGTACACCGTGGTCAGCTTCTTCACCCTGGCCAACGGGCTGTGCGGCGACGGGTGATCGTCGGCGAGGAATTTGGCGGCGCGGCGCGCGTAGTAGCCGATCAGGTCGGCGCCGAAGGACGGGTCGATGAGCGCGTCGGCCCGCGGCTTGGAGGTCTCGGATTGCAGCACATCGGCCAGCCGCTCGGTGTTGTCGATCAGCCAGTCCTGGAGCTCGAGCAGCCATTTCCTGCGGCCGTCGGGGCCGATGGCCTCCCACTCCGGCTGGTACAGGCGCAGTTCGCGAACTGTGGCCGCCACTTCGTCGGCGCTCCGGCTCGCCACCGTGCCGACGAGCTCGCCGGTGCCGGGATTGCGCACCTCGATGACGGCGGGCTCGGCGGGCTCGGCGGGCTCGGCGGGCTTCGGCGGGCTCTTGCGGGTGCCGGTCTTCTTCGCGGCGCCGGTCGCCGACTCGGTATTGGTCACTGCTGTTCTCCCACTGACGTTGTGCTGTGAACCGCGTGGAACCGATCATTGTGAATCAGCTCACTGATCTATGATGTTGACACAATCGGTGGGGAGTTTCTTGGCCCGAATTGTCAACTGAATCGGGCTGTTTTGTATCTCGAGTACAAGTGGAGAGCCATGACGGCGGCTGACGCGAATCGCGTGGGACCGAATAGCGAGGTGGTCCGCGAGTGGCTGGCGGACTACGTCTTCGAGACGATGCGCAGCGAGACCCTAGAACAGGTGGTGGAGCGCCTCGACAACGCGATCGTCGCGCAGGTCCCCGAACTCGCCGATCGCGATATGAGCCGGGATCTGGCCGCGAGCACCCGCGCGCACGCCAGGACCATGCTGAGCGGGCTCACCACCGACTCTTTCGAATTCGTGCTGCCGGAGGAACCGCATGCGCTGGCGCGCACCATCGCCCGGCGCGGCTTCGAACTGCGGGTGCTGCTGCGCACCTATCACACGGGGATGGAGGCCGTTCTCGACTACATGAGCGAGGCCGTCGACCAGCGCAAGGCCCCGCCGGAGATCGAACGCGCGGTCATGATGCGGCTGTTCGAACGGACCACCAAATGGGTCAGCATGTCGGTGGAGCGGCTCACCGATACCTATATGGAGGAGCGCGAACGGGTGCTGCGGGCGGCACTGAACCGGCGCACCGAAACCGTGCGGGCGCTGCTGGCCGGTGACGACCTGGATATCGACCAGGCCTCGGTGCGCCTCGGCTACCGGCTCTCCCAACAGCATCTGGCGTTCGTGCTGTGGACCGACGAGGCGACCGCCGAGACGGGTGGTGACGGCGAAATGCTCGGCCTGCTCGACCGGGTCGCGACCCGGCTGGCCAATGCGCTCGGCACCGGCCGGGTGCTCACCCTGCCGTCCGGCGCGAGCGCGATGTGGGCCTGGGCCGGGCTGGAGGATGCCGGGCGGGCGGCCGAACTGAGCGCGCCGGGCGCACCGGAGCGCATCGTTCGCGGACAGCTGGAGGCGCCGGTCCGGGTGGCCTTCGGCGTCCCCGCGGCGCAGGTCGCCGGATTCCGGGGGAGTCATCGTGAGGCGGTGGCGGCGCGCCATGTCGCCGAACGCGGACCGGCGGGCGCGGACCGGGTCACCGGGTATCGCGAGGTGGAGATCGCCTATCTGGCGGGCGCGGACGAGGCCGCCATGCACGGTCTCGTCGCCAGGGAGCTGCGCGCGCTGGCGGGCCGGGATGCCAACGCCGCGCGGTTACGCGCAACGCTGCATGCCTATCTTCGGTGCCACCGCAGCCCGGAGGGTACGGCGCAACTACTCGGGGTACACAAGAACACGGTCCGCTATCGGATCCAGCGGATCGAGGAACTGCTGGGGCATCCGATCGAACAGCGCAGCCTGCCGCTGGAGATCGCGCTGGCCTGCCTGGCCGCCTACGGTGTCGACGCGCTGCCCTGATCGATCACTCGGCCGCGGCCTGGCGTAGCGGCGTCTCGGTGGTCGACGGCACCGGATGATTCGACAGATCGGCCAATAGCTGGGTGGTCGCCGCCGCGATGGTCGAGACGGCCTTGTCGACGGCCGCCTTGGTGGTGGTGCTCAGGCCGGAGACTCCACCGACCTTGCGCACGTACTGCAGTGCGGCAGCGTAGATTTCCTGCTCGGTAGCGGCAGGTTCCAGACCACGCAGAAGGGTGATGTTGTCACGCATGCGTGCACATTAGCCCCGAACAACGGAATGCGTCAGCGCAAGTTTGCCTGGATGTGAAAATCTCTCGCGACACCGGACCGGTTGGCCATAAGTAGGGGCTCTCCGGAGATCGATGGGGAACAATCGGTGGCATGCCTGCCCGCGGTGTACCCACGTTGACCACCTTCCCCTATGAAGACCTGGACACGCGGGAAGAGGATCACTGGTCCGGGGCCGCGGTATCGGATGACGAACTGCGCGCCCTGGCGCTGGGCGGCTTCTATTCCGCCCGCTGGGACGCCTTTCACGACGCCTTACTGCTCGGCCCGGAGCGCGAGCATCCGCTCGGCGATCGCCGCGAACTCGCCATCGATACCCTGACCGGCGCGTGGGGTATCACCGACGGCACCGAGGCGCAGGCCTCGATGGAACAGCTGCTGGATGGCATGCACGCGCCGCTGTACGCGCTGGTGCACCCATTGGTGATGGCTTCGATCAACGCCAGCGAACGGGACCGCTTCGGCGAGCGCGCCGATCGGCACCGGGCCTTCCTGCGGCAGGTCGGCTCGTTTCGGGGGATGGACAACCCCGAGGCGCTGGTTCGCGATTACGACATCTGGTCGCAGGCGATCAAAATCGGCTTCACCGACCACCTGGCCCGCCCGCTGCCGAGTGATATCCACGCCTGGGATCTGGCCAGAGTCGTCGCGGTGGCCCGGATGGCGTTCACCGCGGGCTATCTCGACGCCGATCTGGCCTGGGACTATCTGATGCGCGCGCTCCCGCTGGCGCAGCGCAAGTACCGGAACTGGCGTCAGTTCGGCGATGCCTATCTGGCCGGGTGGACCTACTGGCAGGCCTGCGAGGATCTGGCCGAACTCAAGAACGGCGGCGTCGACCGTCGCATGGAACTACTCCGCCTCTGGCTGCGTCCGACCAGCCCATGGCGGCGGATCACCCTGAACGCCGGTTAGAGGTCTATCCACCGTCGGGTAGCGAGCGCAGGATGCCGCGGCCGTAGCGCTGGAACTGGGCGTCGTCCACCATCCCGAGCGAATGCCGCTCCACCAGCAGTTCCCATTCCGAATACAGCTGCGCCACACCGGGATCGGCCGGTCCGGCGGCGCCGTCGGCGGAGTCGCGCCGGACCGCGAAGTTCACCGCGCAGGTGACCCGCTCGATATCCGCACGGTCGGTGCCGACGAAGTGCAGGGTGACATTGCCGTCGTGCACATCGATGCCGGTCTCGCCGCGCGCCGAACCGATCTCTCCCGGCGCGACCGCGGTGCATTCGGTGGTGCGGGCCCAGAGCACGGCCGGGATCGGTAGCTCATGCGCGAACCGCGCCCCGGTGCCGATGGAGATGAACAGCAGCCGCCCGGTGGTCGCGGCCAGCAGCCCCGGCCCGGTGCCCGCGGGCGGGTGCGCGACGGCGATCGCGGTCTCCAGCACGTACTCGTCGGGCGTGACATAGCGATGCAGAGCGGCTATCGCCGACTTGGCCTCACGCCTGGGCGTCATCCGGCGAACGGCCCGGTCTACATCGGCGCGGGCGGGTCCGCTCTTGGACCAGGTCGGGGCGGGCGGGTTCAGATCGGGGGCGGCCACATCGACGCGCTGCGTGCTCAGGATCTGGTCGTTGATCCGGTCGACGATCCCGGTCGCCGCGGGGACATCGTGCTCGGCGATCAGCACCGGTAGCGGGGTGCGATCGGCGGGCACGCCGGTTAGCACGGGCGTCGGATAGCGCAGGTAGATCTCGATGACGACCGCATCGTCGGCCCGCCGGTTCAGCCGCACCTTGAGCACGTCGGTGACCGGAACATCGAGCACACGCTCGCCGTCGCTGCCCGGCCGCAGGACGATCAATCGCCCCCGGCCGTGACGCACTATCGCTGTGGGTGTCCGTAGCTCGACTATGTCCATACCCCCTGCGCTCTGTCTGATTTGCGGCGCTCCCGGGGCCCTTCGTGGATACGCGAGCTACCGCCTCCGGGCCCGTCGCTCACGCCGCGATGTTGTGTCGTCGCTCACGATAGGCCGAACATGCCATGATTGTGACCACTTGAGGTAAGCCGGATCGGGGATTCGGGAACCACCGTCGTTCCCCGGCCGTTTACCTGTCGAACTGCACCAACTGCCGAACTGCGCGATGTATCGAGTAGACCGTACGCGGTAACGTGGCATGTCCGCATCCGAACCCTCCCGTACGCGGGTGGGAGAAGGGTGAGATCGGACACCGCCATGGCGGGTCGCGTGAACTACGCACCCGACGTTTCGCTAGGCAGAACCGGAGACACCGGAAAGGACTGGCCGCCCGGCCGACGCTCTATGAACCGCAAGACAGTGTTTCGCACTCTGGCCATAATCGCGGGCATTCTGCTCGTGGTCTATGCGTTCAGCTATTTCGGTAATGACACGCGCGGCTGGAAGAGCGTCGATACGTCGGTGGCGTTGAGTCAGCTCAACGACAAGAACAACGTCAGGAACGTCCAGATCGACGACCGCGAGCAGCAGCTGCGGATCGAGCTGAACAACGGCAATGACGCCACCGGTGATTCGAACAAGATCATCGCCAAGTACCCCGGCGGCAGCGAGACCTCCGCGCAGGTCTTCGACGCCGTGCAGAAGTCCGGCGCGCCCTACAACACCGTGGTCAAACAGGAGAGCTGGTTCACCCAGATCCTGCTGTTCGTGCTGCCGATGGTGATTCTGCTCGGCCTGTTCATCTTCGTGATGGCACGCATGCAGGGCGGCGGCCGCGGCGGCATGATGGGCTTCGGCAAGTCGAAGGCCAAGCAGCTGTCCAAGGACATGCCGAAGACCACCTTCGCGGATGTCGCGGGCGCCGACGAGGCGGTCGAAGAGCTCTACGAAATCAAGGACTTCCTGCAGAACCCGGTGCGTTACCAGGCGCTCGGCGCGAAGATCCCCAAGGGCGTACTCCTCTACGGCCCGCCCGGCACCGGTAAGACGCTGCTCGCGCGCGCCGTCGCGGGTGAGGCGGGCGTTCCGTTCTTCACCATCTCCGGTTCGGACTTCGTCGAAATGTTCGTCGGTGTCGGCGCCTCCCGGGTGCGCGACCTGTTCGAGCAGGCGAAGCAGAACAGCCCCTGCATCATCTTCGTCGACGAGATCGACGCGGTCGGCCGCCAGCGCGGCGCAGGCCTCGGCGGTGGTCACGACGAGCGCGAGCAGACGCTGAACCAGCTGCTCGTCGAGATGGACGGCTTCGGCGACCGCACCGGGATCATCCTGATCGCCGCGACCAACCGCCCCGACATCCTCGACCCGGCGCTGCTGCGCCCCGGCCGGTTCGACCGCCAGATCCCGGTCAGTAATCCCGACCTGGCCGGCCGTCGCGCCATCCTGCGGGTGCATTCGCAGGGTAAGCCGATTTCGCCCGAGGCCGACCTGGACGGTCTGGCCAAGCGCACCGTCGGCATGTCCGGCGCCGACCTGGCCAATGTCATCAACGAGGCCGCGCTGCTCACTGCCCGTGAGCACGGCGCCGTCATTACCGGCGAATCGCTGGAGGAGTCGGTCGACCGCGTCATCGGTGGTCCGCGTCGCAAGAGCCGGATCATCAGCGAGCACGAGAAGAAGATCACCGCCTACCACGAGGGCGGCCACACCCTGGCGGCCTGGGCGATGCCGGATATCGAGCCGGTCTACAAGGTCACCATCCTGGCCCGCGGTCGCACCGGCGGTCACGCGATGACGGTGCCCGAGGACGACAAGGGCCTGATGACCCGTTCGGAGATGATCGCCCGCCTGGTCATGGCGATGGGCGGCCGCGCGGCCGAGGAACTGGTGTTCCACGAGCCGACGACCGGCGCCTCCTCCGATATCGACCAGGCCACCAAGATCGCCCGCGCGATGGTCACCGAATACGGCATGAGTTCGCGCCTAGGCGCGGTGCGCTACGGCCAGGAGCAGGGTGACCCGTTCCTCGGCCGTTCGATGGGCATGGGCTCGGATTACTCGCACGAGGTCGCGGGCGCCATCGATGAGGAGGTGCGCAATCTGATCGAGGCCGCGCACACCGAGGCGTGGGCCATCCTCAACGAGTACCGCGACGTGCTGGACGTGCTGGCCACCGCGCTGCTGGAGAAGGAGACACTGCACCGCAAGGACCTCGAGCAGTTGCTCGCGTCGGTGGAGAAGCGGCCGCGGATCACCGCGTTCAACGATTTCGGCGATCGCGTCCCGTCGGATAAGCCGCCGGTGAAGACCCCGGGCGAGCTGGCCGCCGAGCGCGGCGAGGTATGGCCGCCGGAGCCGGTCGTACCGTCGCTGCCCGCCGCCGCGGCGGCCACCGCGCAGCGCGAGCCCGCCCCGGCCAACGGTTACCCGCCGGAGGGGTACCAGGGCCAGCAGCAGTACGGCTACCCCGCACCGCCGAGCGGTGGTTACCCGCTGCCGCAGGCGCCTACCCAGGCCTTCCCGCGACAGGGTGGCACGCACGGCTCGCGTCCGGATTATGGTGCCCCGGCCGGCTGGTCGGCCCCGGGTTGGCCGCCGCGTGAGGAGACACAGCAGCAGAGCGGGCAGTCCGGCTACGGTGGCGGCTGGTCCGGCCAGGACGAGCAGCAGCGGCACGACTACCAGCCGTGGAGCAACCCGCAGCAGGGACAGCCCGGCAGCGACCGCGGATACGACCGTGGCGGCTACGACGAGCCGGGCCAGCAGGGAGAGGGCGATCCCCGCGATTGGGATGGACCGAACGGTCGTCACTGACAGCTGACGATTACGCTCGACCATCGGGGTGCCGAGTGATTGCCGGTACCCGAGATTTTGGAGGTGTCCTCGATTGTCGGCCAACTATGACATCGTCGACCAGACGCTCAACGGATCGGACGAGGCCGAGTGGAACGGGTCGGGACCGGGGCCGGGTAGGCCGGAACTGGTCGCACTCGAGACCGGTCGGCCATTCGATCAGCCTCGTGCCGAGGCCGCGATCCGAGAGTTGCTGATCGCGATCGGTGAGAATCCGGATCGCCCCGGACTCATCGACACCCCGGGCCGGGTCGCCCGCGCGTATCGGGAGACGTTCGCGGGGCTCTACCAGGAGCCGGACGCGGTACTGAACACCACGTTCGACGAGGGGCACCAGGAACTGGTTCTGGTCCGCGATATTCCGATGTACTCCACCTGTGAACACCACCTGGTGTCATTCCACGGTGTCGCACATGTCGGCTATATCCCCGGCACGCACGGCCGGGTCACCGGCCTGTCGAAGCTGGCCCGCCTGGTCGACCTATACGCCAAGCGGCCGCAGGTGCAGGAGCGGCTGACCAGCCAGATCGCCGACGCCATCATGCGCAAGCTGGACCCGCGCGGCGCCATCGTGGTGGTGGAGGCCGAGCATCTGTGCATGGCGATGCGCGGCATTCGCAAGCCGGGTGCGAGCACCACCACCTCGGCCGTGCGCGGCCTACTGCAGTCGAACGCCGCTTCGCGCGCCGAGGCCCTCGATCTCATCCTGCGAAAGTGAGGCGGTCCGCGGTGTCCGGACGCCGGAGGGCCACCGTGGAGGTGAGCCGGTGACCCGAGTCGGCAACGTCGGCCCGCGCGGCGGGCGCGGCTGTGTGGTGATGGGCGTTGTGAACGTCACCAGCGACTCGTTCTCCGACGGCGGCCGCTATCTCGATCCCGGTCTCGCCGTGGCGCACGGCATCGAACTGTACGAAGCGGGCGCCGACATCATCGACGTCGGCGGCGAATCGACCCGACCCGGCGCAATACGAATCGATCCCGATACCGAGGCCGCCAGAGTGGCCCCGGTGATCCGCGGTCTGGTCGCCGCGGGCGTGCCGGCGAGCGTCGACACCATGCGGGCGAGTGTGGCCGCCGCGGCCATCGCCGCCGGGGTCTCGGTGGTGAACGACGTCTCCGGCGGCCGTGCCGATCCGGATATGGTGAAAGTCGTTGCGGCCGCCGATATCCCGTGGATTCTCATGCATTGGCGGGCCGGCGCCGACTACCGGCACACCGGGCCGGCCGATCAGTACGACGATGTGGTGGCCGAGGTGCTCGCTGAACTCACCGTGCAGGTGGAGCTGGCCGTCGCCGCCGGTGTCGACCCGTCGCGGCTGCTGCTCGACCCCGGGCTCGGCTTCGCCAAGAATGCCGAACACAACTGGGCGCTGCTCGGCGCGCTACCGGAGCTGGTCGCGAACGGTCTGCCGATCCTGATCGGCGCCTCACGCAAACGTTTCCTCGGCGCCCTGCTCGCCGACGAGTCGGGCCCACGCCCGCCGGATGGGCGCGAGACCGCGACCGCCACCGTCTCGGCGCTGGCCGCGCTGCACGGTGCATGGGGCGTGCGCGTGCACGACGTGCGCGCATCACTGGACGCCATTGCCGTGACCGACGCCTGGCTGCGCGCGGCCGGGTCGCGTCCGGCCCCGACAGCGGGTGCACAGTCACAAGGAGCCATCGGATGAACGAGTCGTCAGTCGCGCACACCGTCGACAATGTCGCCGCCCGTTCCGGACTCGACCGCATCGAACTGCGCGGGCTGCGGGCGTTCGGGTACCACGGTTGCTTCGAGCACGAGCGCCGCGACGGCCAGGAATTCATCGTCGACCTGACCATCTCGGTGGATTTCGCCGCCGCCGCGGCGTCGGACGAACTGGCCGCCACGGTGGACTACGGCAGACTGGCCGAACGGGCCGTGCGAATCGTGCAGGGTCCGCCCCGCAATCTGATCGAGACGGTGGTCTCCGAGATCGCCGACGACGTGATGACGGATCCGCGCATCCGGTCGGTCGAGGTGGTCGTGCACAAGCCGTCGGCCCCCATTCCGCACACTTTCGCCGACGTCCGGGTGGTCACGGCCAGGACCAGGCAGGTCACCGCGTGACGGCGCGGACCGGTCGCCGAAGGGGTGTCGTGCGTCGAAGTGGTCGCGCGACTGCTGTCGCCGTCCGGTCGGGGGCGACCGGATGAGTCGCGCGGTGCTGTCGATCGGGTCCAATCTCGGGGATCGGCTCGAGCATCTGCGCAGTGTCGTCCGCGGGCTGGGGGACCGGGTCGTGGCGGTCTCCTCGGTGTACTCCACCGCGCCGTGGGGCGGTGTCGAGCAAGATGACTATCTCAATGCCGTTGTACTGGTGCGGGATCCGGAGTTCGGCTGCCATGACTGGCTGTGGGCCGGGCAGCGGCTGGAGCAGGCCGCGGACCGGGTGCGCGAGGTGCGCTGGGGTGCGCGGACGCTGGATGTCGATGTGGTCTGGTGCGAGGACGGGGGGCGCGCGATCGTCAGTGCCGATCCGGAGCTGACGCTGCCGCACCCGCAGGCGCACAACCGGGCCTTCGTGCTGATCCCGTGGCTGGAGGTGGAGCCCGGGGCCGAACTGGAGGTCGACGGCGCCGTGCGCGCGGCGCGCGATCTGCTCGCCGGGTTGCCCGCGTCCGAACGTGACGGGGTCCACCGGACCGAGTTCTCACTGGCCGGTTCGGCCGGGGTGGGGGCGCAGTCGTGAAGCTCAAGCCGACGCGGGTGCTGGATCTGGGTGCGAATGTGCTGGTCGCCGCGATCGCCGCGTGGATCGCGACCCGGGTCGCCTACAGCAGCTTCCCACCGATCTCGGTCTTCGCGGGTGCCTCGCTGTATCCGGTGGCGGCGATCGAGGTGGCGCTGGCCTTCGTCATCCGGGCCAGAGTCAACGATCACGAGATCGGCGACGGCCGCCATCAGCTACATCCCATTACCGCGGCGAGGGCGGTCGCGCTGGCCAAGGCTTCGCTGCAGGTCGGTTCGATCGCCGCCGGTGTCTGGCTCGGCTTCCTGTGCTGGGTGTTTCCGCAGCGCGGCACCCTGCGCGCGGCCGCCGCCGATTCGCCGGGGGCCGTCGTCGGGATGCTCGCGGGGGTGGCCCTGGTTGCTGCGGCACTGTGGCTCGAGTATTGCTGTCGCGCGCCCGACGACCCGTCGGATGATCCCGCAACTACTTAGCAATGCTTCAGGGTGGAATCACCGGACGGGTTTGTGGGCGCGCCGCGCCATCCGAGCTACCCTGGCGTCCATGGTTTCACCCTCCCGTATCAGCACTTCCCGTCGACGACGGGACGAAGCGGGAAAATTATTCATCGGTGCGTTGATTCTGCTCGGTGTGGTTGCCAGCGTTTTTCTGGTCTTCAGCAACAGCCTGCAATTCACCCGGATCGGCCTGGTAGCGGCGCTGTGGGCGGCCGCGATCGGGGCGCTGGCGGCGACGAAATTCCGCAAGGAGGCCTCGGTCGACCAGGCCAAGGTGCGTGATCTGCAAACGGTGTACGAGTTGCAGCTGGAACGCGAGGTCACGGCCCGGCGCGAGTACGAGCTCGGGGTCGAGGCGCGGGTACGCGAAGAGGTGGGCGCCGATGCGGCCGAGATGGCCGCGCTGCGCGCGGAGCTCAGCGTCCTCAGGCAGAGTCTGCAGCGTCTGTTCGACGGTGAGCTACCGATGGATCGGCCCGCGCTGCGCGCCGACGCCACCCGGATCCATGAACTGGAGAGCAGTTCGGCCGATCCGGCGAACAGTAGCTCTGTGAATGCCGACGGCTGGGGTCCCCATCTGCCGCAGCAACCACGCAGCAGTGTCACCCCGGTCTTCGTGGCCGATCATCCCGAACCCCCGCTTTTCGCCAGCCCGTTCGACGAACCGGTGACCGCGGAGACCTCGGTGGTGCCGCGCGACGGCGACTATGACGACGGCGGCGACTACGACGGCGACGACTACGACAACGGCGGCTACAACATCGGCGGCTACAACATCGGCGGCTACAACACCGACGGCTACGACGACGGTGACTACGACGGCGACGGCTACCGTGACGCGGAGACCACCGACGTCGATATCGATGTCAACGGCTACGCACAGCCACAGCAAGCCCCCGTGGGCTGGGCCGACGCCTTCACCGAGACCGAGGAACCGCCCGCCGTTCCACAGCGCCTGCCCGCACCGGATGCCGCCCCAGAATCGCCGTCGCGCCCGGCAGGTACCACGCCGACCGCGGCGCCGACGGTCGGCACGGCGGGTCGGCGTCGCCGGGCGGAGACCAACGGCGATTCCGGCAACGCCTCTCGCCGCCTCTCGGTCGCCGAGATCATGGCCAATCTCCAGTCCGAAGAAAACGGCAACGGGCACAGGTAGCGCAGATCACGCCGGGGGGCCATGGCATCGGCAAACCCTGGGCCGATATCCTCGACGCGTAACGTCCGGTACCCGCATGGCGGGACTGGAACGACATCGAGAGGACAACGTTGACCTCGAGAAGCGTGAATCCTGATAACGCGCCCGAGAGCTCCAACCAGAACACGGTAGGTTTCGACCCCGCGCCCGCACGCCTGACGGTGGGAATCGTCTCGGCGGGACGCGTGGGCTCGGCGCTCGGCGCCGCGCTCGAGCGAGCCGGACATGTGGTGTTCGGTGTCTCGGCGATCTCCGACGCGTCCGTCCACCGGGCCCGAACCCGGCTGCCCGATTCCGAGATCCTGCCGGTCGAAGCGGTCGCGGCACGCAGCGAACTGCTGCTGCTCGCGGTGCCCGACGCCGAATTGGCCGGATTGGTGCGCGGTCTGGCGGGCGCGGGTGTGGTGCGCCCCGGCACCATCGTCGCCCACACCTCCGGCGCCAACGGCGTCGCCGTCCTGGCACCGCTGGCGGCGACGGGCGCACTGCCCCTGGCGATCCACCCCGCCATGACCTTCACCGGGCACGACGAGGATGTCGCCCGATTGGGCAATGCCTGCTTCGGCATCACCGCCGCCGACGATATCGGCTACGCGATCGCGCAGTCGCTGGTGATCGAGATGGGCGGCGAACCGGTGCGGGTGCCCGAGGAGAGCCGCACGCTGTATCACGCCGCGTTGGCACACGGCAGCAATCACCTGGTCACGGTCATCGTGGACGCGGTCGCCGCGCTGCGCGAGGCGCTGTCCGGCCCGGGGCTGCTCGGCCAGCAGTTGGTCGACGACCAGCCGAACGGGCTGGCCGAACGCCTACTCGCCCCGCTCGCCTCGGCCGCACTGGACAACGCGCTGCGCCGCGGACAGGCGGCGCTGACCGGCCCGGTCGCCCGCGGTGACGCGGAGGCCGTCGCGGCGCACTTGGCGGCGCTGGAGGCCGTCGATACCCGTTTGGCCGCCGGTTACCGCGCGCTCTCACTGCGCACGGCCGAGCGCGCCAAAACCAATCCCGCCGTGATCGAGCTGCTGGAAGGACGCTGATGATGGATCCGAAATTGCCCGGCGCGATCGACGGGCCCGGAGGCGGCAGCATGCGTAACCACGAAGGGCCCCGAGAGCGCCGAATCGAGCAGCGCGCCTACCGGCCGGGGGAGCTCACCGTGCATCACGATCCGGAAGTGCTCGGCGCGGTCGTCAAGGCCTTGCGCGGGGTCGGCCGCACCGTCGGCCTGGTGCCGACCATGGGTGCACTGCACGAGGGGCACCTGGAGATCGTGCGCCGTGCCAAGCGGACCAATCAGGTCGTGATCGTCTCGGTCTTCGTCAATCCGTTGCAGTTCGGCGCGAACGAGGACCTGGACAAATACCCGCGCACACTGGACGCCGACGTGGAACTGCTGCGCGCGGAGGGTGTCGACCTGGTCTTCGCCCCGAGTGTCGCCGATATGTACCCGGACGGCCCGCGCACCACCGTGCATCCCGGCCCGCTCGGCGCCGAACTGGAAGGCGCCAGCCGCCCGACGCATTTCGCGGGCATGCTGACCGTGGTGGCCAAACTGCTTCAGATCACCCGGCCGACCGAGGCCTTCTTCGGCGAGAAGGACTATCAGCAGCTCACCTTGATCCGGCAGATGGTGCGGGACCTGAACTTCGATGTGAAGATCGTGCCGCTGCCCACCGTGCGTGAGGCGGACGGTCTCGCGCTTTCCTCCCGCAATCGGTATCTCGATGCGGCACAGCGTGAATCGGCGCTGGCTCTGTCGGCGGCGTTGGCCGCGGGCCGCCATGCGGGTGGTCTGGGCGCCGAAGGCGTGCTGGCCGCCGCCCGCGCGGTACTCGACAACGCCGAGGGTATCGAGGTCGACTATCTCGAGCTGCGTTCCTCGAATCTCGATCCGGCCCCGGCCGGTGGCAACGCCCGACTCCTGGTGGCCGCCAAGGTCGGCGCCACCCGGCTGATCGACAATATCGCCGTCACCCTCGGCGCCTCGATCGACGGCCACCCCACAGTCTCTGATTTCCGGCAGGCCGGGGGCGAATCCCAGCCCGCCCAGGCCGCACTCTAGGAAGGCGACGAAGATGTTGCGCACCATGATGAAGTCCAAGATCCACCGGGCCACCGTGACTCACGCCGACCTGCACTACGTCGGCTCGGTCACCGTCGACCAGGATCTGCTGGACGCCGCCGATCTGCTCGAGGGTGAGCAGGTCTGCATCGTCGACATCACCAACGGCGCCCGCCTGGAGACCTATGTCATCGCCGGTGAGCGCGGTTCCGGCGTCATCGGAATCAACGGCGCCGCAGCCCATCTGGTGCATCCGGGGGACCTGGTCATCCTGATCGCCTACGGCATGATGAACGAGCAGGAGATCGCCGGATACGAGCCGAAGGTCGTCTTCGTCGACGAGCACAACGGCCCGATCGAACTCGGCTCGGATCCCGCGCATGCGCCGGAGGGGTCGGGTCTGACCTCGCCGCGTTCGCTGGGTTCACCCACCCCGCCGGCTCCGCCGGCTGCCGCCCCCGTGGGTTCACCCACCCCGGCGTTCGCCTGACGACCACCGCGACCCCGGGATCGGTTGAGCAATGCTGCTGACCATCGACGTCCGCAATACCAGCATCGAGCTGGGCCTGTTCTCCGGCAGCGGCGCGCACGCGAAGCTGGTGCGGCACTGGCGGATGCACACCAATCCGCTATTGACCGCGGACGAGTTCGCCATGCAGGTGCGCGGACTGGTCGGCGCGCAGCTGGAGGAGGTGATCGGTGTGGCCGCCCTCTCGACGGTGCCGCCGGTGCTGCGCGAACTGCGCTTGATGCTGGATCGGTACTGGAATCACGTCCCGCACGTGGTGGTGGAACCGGGGGTGCGAACCGGCATCCCGCTGCTGGTCGACAATCCGAAGGAGATCGGCGCCGACCGGATCGTGAATACCCTTGCCGCGCATCATCGTTTCGGCACGGCCGCGATCGTCGTCGACTTCGGTACCGCGACCACCGTCGACCTGGTTTCGGCCAAGGGTGAATTCCTCGGCGGTGTACTCGCACCGGGTGTGGAGATCTCCAGCGAGGCGCTGATCGAGCGGGCCGCATTGCGCCGGGTCGAATTGGCGCGTCCGCGTTCGGTGGTCGGCAAGAACACGGTCGAGGCCATCCAGTCCGGCGCCGTCTTCGGTTTCGCCGGCCTGGTGGACGGGCTCGTCGATCGCATTCGCGACGAATTCGACGCCTTCGCCGGTGACGATGTCGCGGTGGTCGCGACGGGATTCAGCGCTCCGCTGATCGTCCCGGAATCGGAGACCATCGACCATCACGAGCCGCACCTCACACTCACCGGTCTGCGTCTGGTCTACGAGCGCAACCAGCAACGGCGCAAGAACGCCTGATCCATGACCGATATCGGTGGACCGGACCGGGGTGGGGCGTACATCACCCTCGGGCGGGCTATTGCCCACCCGCCTGGCGCTGCTATGCTCGCTCCCGTGTCCAATCGCGTGCGCACCCAGGAGTGTTGTCGAGGCTGATCCTGCCTCGACCGTTCGAGGCTGACTTCGTCCCTCGACCGTTGACACAAATCCTGGAGATTCGCTCATGCGTTCTTCTGTTCTTTCCCTCAATTCCGCACGCGACGCCTTCTCGGCTACCCCGCCGGTCGACCGTGCCGTGGCGTCCGCGCTGCCGACCCGGCTGCGCCCCGCCGATCTGCTGCGGCTGACCGACGAGGGCGCCGAGGACGTATTGGCCGGCCGTTATGACCATCTGCTGCCCCATCAGGGCATCTGGCCCGTCGACGAGCGCTGGGCGACCCGGCTGCTCGCCGATGACGAGGTCGACGTCTGGCTGATCAGCTGGACGCCTGGCAAGTCCACCGAACTGCACGACCATGCGGGCTCGCTCGGCGCCCTGACCGTGCTCAGCGGGGCGCTTTCGGAATTCCGCTGGAATGGCACGGAATTGCGCAGTCGCACCCTGACCGCTGGTGATCAGGCGTCTTTCCCGATCGGGTGGGTGCACGATGTCATGCGCGCGCCCGCCGCCCCGGAATCCGCGGGTCCACTCGATCCGACCCTGAGCGTGCACGCGTATTCGCCGCCGCTCACCGCCATGTCGTACTACGAGGTGACCGGCCACGGCACCCTGCGACGTACCCGAACCGTCCTCACCGACCAGCCCGAAGGTGACTTCTGATGACCCGTTTGACCATCGACGAGATGCTCGAGAACGCGCGTGCCCAGCTGAATCGGATCTATGCCTTCGAATTGCCGGAGGCGCTCGCCAGGGGCGCGATTCTGGTCGATATCAGGCCGCAGGCTCAGCGCGATCGCGAGGGCACCCTGCCCGGCGCCCTCGTAATCGAGCGGAATGTGCTGGAATGGCGGCTCGACCCGACCAGTTCGGCCCGTCTGGCGCTCGCCAGCGATCACGATGTGGAATGGATCGTCCTGTGCTCGGAGGGCTATACCTCCAGCTTGGCGGCGGCCTCGCTGCAAGAACTCGGACTGCACCGGGCGACCGATCTGGTCGGCGGGTATCAGGCATTGAAGGCGGCCGGGCTGCTCACCATCGGAATCCGGGCGTCGCACTTCACCCGCGAGGTGGCCTCGCTCGCCGCGCTGTAAATTAACGGCACCGTAGGAATTTTCGAAATAGTAGGGGACGCAATAGGTTTCGGACCGCGCCGGGATATTTCCCGGCGCGGCGCCGGTTCGCGCCTGCCGTCGGACCGGGCCGGGAATCGATACGGATTCGTTACTGGGCTGCACTGCCCGGGCGGCTCGCAAAACGATTTCCGGTGCCCGCTAGGGTAGTTCGATGTGAGCACCCCGCAGACGCCTTCGTCCGGTCGCTCCGCGGGTTCGGTTCCCGCGGGGCAAACCAGCCGCCCGACCCCGGAAGTGGATGACGTTCCGGAGCAGATGCGGATTCGCCGGGAGAAGCGCGCGCGGCTGCTCGATTCGGGTACCGAGGCGTATCCCGTGGTGGTGCCGCGCACGCATAGCCTCGCCGAAATTCGGGCCGCCTATCCCGACCTCGCCGCGGATACCCAGACCGGGCAACAAGTCGGCGTCGCCGGACGCGTCATTTTCCTGCGTAATACCGGAAAGCTATGTTTCGCCACGCTCCAGGAGGGTGACGGCACCAAGTTGCAGGCCATGATCAGCCTGAACGGTGTCGGCGCCGATGCGCTGGCCGCCTGGAAGTCCGATGTCGACCTCGGTGACTTCGTATTCGTGCACGGTGAGGTCATCGCGTCACGGACGGGCGAATTGAGCGTTATGGCCGATTCCTGGTCCATGTCGGCCAAGTCGCTGCGACCGCTGCCGGTGGCGCATAAGGAGATGAACGAGGAGTCGCGGGTCCGGCAGCGCTATGTCGATCTGATCGTGCGGCCCGAGGCCAGGGAAATGGCCCGGACCAGGGTCGCGGTAGTCCGCGCGCTGCGTGACGCGCTCGAGCGCCGTGGTTTTCTCGAGGTCGAGACCCCGATGTTGCAGACGCTGCACGGCGGCGCGGCGGCCCGGCCGTTCGTCACCCATTCCAATGCCCTGGATATGGATCTCTTCCTGCGTATTGCGCCGGAGCTGTTCCTGAAGCGCTGCGTGGTCGGCGGCCTGGAGAAGGTCTTCGAGGTCAACCGGAACTTCCGTAACGAAGGCGCCGACTCCACGCATTCGCCGGAGTTCGCGATGTTGGAAACGTATGAGGCATACGGCACCTATGACGACTCGGCTCGGATGACCCGGGAATTGGTGCAGGAAGTCGCTCAGGAAGCGTTCGGCACCCAGGTGGTTACGCTCGCCGATGGCACCGAATATGATCTTCGCGGCGAGTGGGCAACCGTTGAGATGTACCCTTCGCTGTCCGATGCGCTGGGAGTTCCGGTCACTCCTGAAACAACCGTCGCGGAATTGCGGGCTCTCGCCGATCAGGTCGGACTGGAAATTCCCGAGGGTAAGGGCTACGGTCACGGGAAACTGGTAGAGGAACTCTGGGAGCACCAGTACGGCGACAAGTTGTATGCCCCGACTTTCGTCCGTGACTTCCCCGTGGAGACTTCACCGCTCACCCGACAGCATCGCAGCAAGCGCGGAGTTACCGAGAAGTGGGACCTCTATGTGCGTGGCTTCGAGTTGGCAACCGGCTATTCGGAGTTGGTGGATCCGGTGATCCAGCGCGAGCGGTTCGTCGATCAGGCGCGGCTGGCTGCGGCGGGCGACGACGAGGCTATGGTGCTGGACGAAGACTTCCTTGCCGCGATGGAGCACGGCATGCCCCCGACAACCGGAACGGGTATGGGAATCGATCGGTTGTTGATGGCACTGACGGGATTGGGAATCCGCGAAACGATACTGTTCCCAATTGTGCGTCCGGTCACTCGCTGAGTGCTGGATTGCATAGCCGAAGCCTCGTCTTGGAATTTTCTGAATTCGGGGTATTCTTGCCTCGGGTAATCGGCCTAGTATGCGGGTCGCACGATTTCGAGAGGACGTTCATCTCATGGCAAAGAAGGTCACCGTTAGCCTGATCGACGATGTCGACGGTGAGTCCATCGCGGACGAGACCATCGAGTTTGCGATCGATGGTGTCTCGTACGAGATCGACCTGTCGTCGGCAAATGCGGCGAAGCTGCGCGACGAGTTGGAGCAGTGGGTTTCGAGTGCGCGTCGGGTCAGCGGTCGCCGTCGCGTGAAGGCTGCGGCGGGCGCCGCGGCGGGCCCGAAGAGCCGGGTCTCGATCGACCGTGAACAAAGTGCCGCAATTCGCGAGTGGGCGCGCCGGAATGGGCACAAGGTGTCCGCGCGGGGTCGTATCTCGGCCGACATCACCGACGCTTACAACAAGGCCGCGAAGGGCTAACTCTTTTTTGAGCTGCCGTCCGGGCGAATCGTGCGACGCCGGGGCGGCAGTTCGTTTATTGATAGGACCCGGATATGACTGCGTCGTGCGGCGACTCCTCGAGGGCCTGCGTTCCGGGCGGCGGGTAATCGTGGCAGAGTTGAAGGCGGTAGCCGGTCGGCGCCGCATGATCTTGCTCGTAGTACCCGTACGCGGCACCATGGAAACTGTGCGAAGGGCGTCACTGGCGGTATGGAGAGATGAGGTATCGGCACAGTGACTGGATTCGTCGGATCATTGTTGCGATTCACCGATGACGCGGGCCGTCAGCAGGAGTTGATGCTGACTCCGGACCGGCAGCGCATCACCATCGGGCGTTCCCCCCAGGCCGATTTGACCCTGAGCTGGGACGCCGAGGTGTCGCGCCTGCACGCGGCGATCGAATACCTCGGCACGCACTGGACCATCGTCGACGACGGGCTGTCCCGCAACGGGACCTTCGTCAACGGCGAGCGACTCGTCGGCAGGCACCGGCTGATGGCGGGCGACCGAATCCGGGTCGGCACCTCGCTGGTCTCCTTCCATGATTTCGGCAGCGTGGCCGAGGACGCCACCCGTGTCGCCACCGGTTCGATCCCCACGCTGCGTTCGCTCACCGAAACCCAGCGGTCGGTGCTGATCGCGCTGTGCAGGCCGTACAAGAACGGCGCCAGCTTCGCGACCCCGGCCTCCAACCAGCAGATCGCCGAGGAGTTGTTCCTCAGCGTCGATGCGATCAAGACCCACCTGCGTGCGCTGTTCGCCAAATTCGGCGTGGAGAGCCTGCCACAGAACCAGAAGCGGGTCCGGCTGGCCTTCCTGGCCATGCAGAGCGGCATCATCTCCGATCGGGACCTCTGAATCAGGCGGCTGAATCCGTCGGCTGGTCTGTCCGCGCAGTGGCGCGTAGACGATGGCTTAGGCGGCCGAGCTTCTCAACCATGGATAGTCTCGCGGGAAACCGGTTGACTCGAAGTCGACAAGCCGGACCGAGCGATCGGATCAGGTCCGGGTCCCGAGGTAGGAGAAGTACATGTCCGCGCTACGAATCGCCACTCTCATCGCGGCCGTGCTGGCCACCGGACTGGTCGCAGGCGTTTTCTACGCATACGCGATCTCGGTGATGCCCGCGCTGAACCGCACCGACGACCGCACCATCATCGATGTGATGCAGAAGATCAACGTGGTGATCATCAACCCGTGGTTCATGATCGGGTTCCTCGGCACCGTCGGGTTCAGCGTGCTCGCGGCGGCGCTGCACCTCGGCAAGGATCACCGCACCACGCTGATCTGGATCGGGATCGCCTTGGCGCTCAACGTGATCGCCTTCGCGGTCACCTCGGGACTGAACGTCCCGCTCAACGACGCGCTGGCGGCCGCGGGCGACCCGGCGCAGATCGGTGACCCGGCCGCGGTCCGCGCCGACTACGAATCCGCTTGGGTCCGTTGGAACATCGTTCGCGCGGTGCTGCATACGCTGGCCTTCCTGGTGCTGTGTGGCGCGCTGTTCGCCGCCGGGGTGCAGCACGGCAAGGGCGAGGCGAAGGCCGCCACCGTGGCCGCTACCGGGCAGTACGCCGTGCCGCAGGCCGCGTCGCAGGGCCACGGGTTCACCGCGCGGCAGGTCATGGGGCACTACGAGGGCGCCCCGTACGCGCCGGTCCGGCCGCATCTGCCCGCCCAGCGGGCCTACTGAGCGGAGAAAGATTCATCCGGATCCAGATTCCGTCGCCCCCGTGCTCGCCGAGCTGAGGAATCAGTGTGGCGAGCACGGCGTTTGTATCGGATGATGCGGATAACCGGCCGTTGTGGGGTCGGATCACCGTTGTTCGCTGTAGGCAAAACCTGCACGGAAACGAAACCCGCAACGCTCACGTTATGAGTGAATGACCGTGCTGTCGCTGGTCACCAATAGGGTGGACTGGAGGCGGCTCGAACCCCTGCCAACTAGAGTGGAGGCGGGGGCCGCAACCCCCGGGCTTCATGGCAGGCTGACGACCACAGGTTGGACAACAGCACTGAAGCGTCGGACGCCAGTGAAGGCTTGAGCAGGAGAGTGAGGGAGCGATGTTCGAGAGGTTCACCGACCGCGCGAGGCGTGTCGTTGTCCTGGCCCAAGAAGAGGCCCGGATGCTCAACCACAACTACATCGGCACCGAGCACATCCTGCTTGGGTTGATCCACGAGGGCGAGGGCGTCGCGGCGAAGTCGCTGGAGTCCCTCGGTATTTCGCTGGAGGGTGTGCGCAGCCAGGTGGAGGAGATCATCGGCCAGGGCCAGCAGGCCCCGTCCGGTCATATCCCGTTCACCCCGCGGGCCAAGAAGGTGCTGGAGCTGAGTCTGCGCGAGGCGCTGCAACTCGGCCACAACTACATCGGCACCGAGCACATCCTGCTCGGCCTGATCCGCGAGGGTGAGGGCGTCGCGGCGCAGGTGCTGGTCAAGCTGGGCGCGGATCTCAACCGGGTGCGCCAGCAGGTCATCCAGCTGCTGTCCGGGTACCAGGGCAAGGAACCGGTGGAATCCGGTTCCCGCGGCGAGGCGGGCACCCCGTCCACTTCGCTGGTGCTCGACCAGTTCGGTCGCAACCTGACCCAGGCCGCGCTCGAAGGCAAACTCGACCCCGTCATCGGCCGCTCGAAGGAGATCGAGCGCGTCATGCAGGTGCTGAGCCGCCGTACCAAGAACAACCCCGTGCTGATCGGCGAGCCCGGTGTCGGTAAGACCGCTGTCGTCGAGGGCCTGGCCCAGGCCATCGTCAATGGCGAGGTTCCCGAGACCCTCAAGGACAAGCAGCTCTACACCCTCGATCTGGGTTCCCTGGTCGCGGGCAGCCGCTACCGCGGTGACTTCGAAGAGCGCCTGAAGAAGGTCCTCAAGGAGATCAACACCCGCGGCGACATCATCCTGTTCATCGACGAGCTGCACACGCTCGTCGGTGCGGGCGCCGCCGAGGGCGCCATCGACGCGGCCTCGATCCTGAAGCCGAAGCTGGCCCGTGGCGAACTGCAGACCATCGGTGCCACCACCCTCGACGAGTACCGCAAGTACATCGAGAAGGACGCGGCCCTGGAGCGCCGGTTCCAGCCGGTCCAGGTGGGCGAGCCGACCGTCGAGCACACCATCAATATCCTCAAGGGTCTGCGCGACCGCTACGAGGCGCACCACCGGGTCTCCATCACCGATGGCGCGCTGGTGGCCGCGGCGACGCTGGCCGACCGCTACATCAACGACCGGTTCCTGCCGGATAAGGCGATCGACCTGATCGACGAGGCGGGCGCGCGCATGCGCATCCGTCGCATGACGGCTCCGCCGGACCTGCGCGAATTCGACGACAAGATCGCCGATGCGCGCCGGGAGAAGGAGTCCGCGATCGACGCGCAGGACTTCGAGAAGGCCGCGCGGCTGCGTGACAAGGAGAAGCAGCTCGTCGCCAAGCGCGCCGAGCGCGAGAAGCAGTGGCGTTCCGGTGATCTGGATGTCGTGGCCGAGGTCGACGACGAGCAGATCGCGGAGGTGCTGGCCAACTGGACCGGCATCCCCGTCTTCAAGCTGACCGAGGAGGAGACCACCCGTCTGCTCCGCATGGAGGACGAGCTGCACAAGCGGATCATCGGCCAGGAGGACGCCGTCAAGGCCGTCTCCAAGGCGATCCGCCGCACTCGCGCCGGCCTGAAGGATCCGAAGCGTCCGTCCGGCTCGTTCATCTTCGCCGGTCCGTCCGGTGTCGGTAAGACCGAGCTGTCCAAGGCGCTGGCGAACTTCCTGTTCGGCGACGATGACGCGCTCATCCAGATCGACATGGGCGAGTTCCACGACCGCTTCACCGCATCGCGGCTCTTCGGTGCCCCTCCCGGGTACGTGGGCTACGAAGAGGGCGGCCAGCTCACCGAGAAGGTGCGCCGCAAGCCGTTCTCGGTCGTGCTGTTCGACGAGATCGAGAAGGCCCACCAGGAGATCTACAACACCCTGTTGCAGGTTCTGGAGGACGGTCGTCTCACCGACGGCCAGGGCCGGACCGTGGACTTCAAGAACACGGTGCTGATCTTCACCTCGAACCTCGGCACCTCGGATATCTCGAAGGCCGTTGGTCTGGGCTTCTCGCAGTCCGGCAACGAGGGCTCGAACTACGAGCGGATGAAGCTCAAGGTCAACGATGAGCTGAAGAAGCACTTCCGGCCCGAGTTCCTCAACCGCATCGACGATGTCATCGTCTTCCACCAGCTGACGACCGATCAGATCGTGATGATGGTGGATCTGATGATCGGCCGCGTCGAGAAGCAGCTGAAGAACAAGGATATGGCGCTGGAGCTCTCCGAACAGGGCAAGGCGCTGCTGGCCAAGCGTGGTTTCGACCCCGTGCTGGGTGCCCGGCCGCTGCGCCGCACCATTCAGCGCGAGATCGAGGATCAGCTGTCGGAGAAGATCCTCTTCGGCGAGATCGGCCCCGGCCAGACCGTGGTCGTCGACGTCGAGGGCTGGGACGGCGAGGGCTCGGGCGAGGACGCCAAGTTCACCTTCACCGGTAAGGCGAAGCTGACCAAGGCTCCCGCCGCCGAGGGCAAGCCCGAGGTCGTGCTCACCGGCGCGGCCGAAGGCTCGACCGAGGCCGCCGCGGGCGAATAGTTCACACCGAGAAGGCCCACCCCTGACGGCTTCCGCCGGGGGTGGGCCTTACTCGTCCCTACACTGCCGCGGTGGGATGTGATGGCCTGCTCGCGGCGCCCGCCCGGACGAGTGGACGCGGCGTACGGTGGAGAGGGTTCGCGACGTTCACACCGGGGGTAACAGATGACGAATCCAGACCTGACCCTGCTCGCCGTTCTGCTGGATCGCTCGGGATCCATGCAGTCCATCAAGACCGATACCGAGGGCGGCTTCGACGCCTATATCGAAGAGCAGCGACCACTGCCGAAGACGATTCAGGTGACATTGGCGCAGTTCGACACCGAATACGAATGTGTCTACACCAATCGGCCGATCGCCGAGGTGCCGCCGCTCGAGCTGCGGCCGCGCGGCGGAACCGCACTGTATGACGCGGTGGGCAAGCTGGTGACCGACGTCGGCGCGGATCTGGCGGCCCGGCCCGAGTCGGAGCGGCCGGGCACGGTTATCGTCGTCGTCCTCACCGATGGACATGAGAACTCCAGCCGGGAATGGTCGCACGAGGCGGTGCGATCGCTGATCACCCAGCAGCAGGAGGTGTACTCCTGGGACTTCCTGTTCCTCGGCGCGAATATGGACGCGGTCCAGATCGGTTCGCAAATGGGCTTCGACCCGCGCCGCGCCATCACCTACACCGCCGCCCCCGCCGGCGTCGCGGGCGCCTTCCGCGCGGGCGCCGCCTACTCGACGCGTCGCCAGACCGCCACATCCGCGGAGTGGGGCACCGGATTCTCCGACGCCGAGCGCCAGGCCGCGCAGCCGGACAAGACCTAGCCGAGCACGCGGGCGCGCTGCCCGGCGGTCTCACTGGATAGCGCGTAGCGCGGACTCTCGCTCAGCTGGTCGCGTCGGAGGCGAATCGCGCGAGGACCGGTGCGAACGCGCGGGACAGTTCGTCGGGGACGATCAGTTCGTCGATTCCGTACTTCTCCCTCCGATAGTCGAGTACCCGTGCGGCTTCCACCGGGTCCGCGTCCAGCAGTCCGGCGGCGCCGGCCTCGCGCAGTCCGGCCGGGGTCAGGCCGAGGCGCTGGCTGATCCAGTGGGGGAGCTGATCGCCCAGCCCGACCAGTTGATGGGTGAAGCGGATATCGCGATCGGTGTTGTCGCGGACGATGCGCACCATCTCGGCCAAGTCGTCCTCGGTGGCCTGCGGCATGGCGGCGAGCAGGATGCGGTCGGCGACATCGGCCGCCGCGGCGAGCATGCGCGGACCGCTACCCGCGATCATGATCTCCGGGACCGGGTCGACGGCGGCCCGTACCGCGGCGACGGCCTCGAATAGTTGCTCGCGCCGCCGCGCCGCGGAGCCCCACGGCACCGCGAGCCGTTCGGCCTCCGCGGCCGCTTCGGGCCGCCCGGCGCCGATACCGAGTTCGAACCGTCCCTCCGAAAACAGTTGTAGCGCAGCGACCTCCCTGGCCAGCGCGGCGGGATGTCGTAGCGGGGCGGCCAGCACATTGGGACGCAGGCGCACCGTCTCGGTGACCGCCGCCGCGACGGCCAGTGCGGGCAGTGGCGACGGTGTGTACAGCGTGTCAGGCAGCAGAACCGTTGCGTAACCCTGCTTTTCCGCATCCCGCACGCCGTCCTTCCATGCGGCCGCCGAGCGCGGGGTGACGACCATGCCGAATTTCATCACCTGGTCTCCTTCAGCACGGCCAGCCGCTCCCGGTACTGGGTCTCGGTGATCTCGTCATAGTGGTCGGCCGGCAAGGTCAACGTCTCGGGTCGGGTGAAAATATTCATATCCCAAGCCTGTTCGAGCGCCGCCGCCCGAACATCGGCCGCGCGACGCTACTTCCCGTACGTCTCGGCGCGTATAACTCGACCCCGGCTATTGCCAGCCCGGCCGGACCAGCCCGGATTCGTAGGCCATCACGACCAGCTGGGTTCGGTCGCGGGCGTCGAGTTTCATCAGGATGCGGCTGACGTGCGTGCGCGCGGTCGCCGGGCTCATGAACAAGCGTTCGCCGATCTCGGCGTTGGTGAGGCCCTCGGCGACCAGCGTCATCACCTCGCGTTCGCGATCGGTGAGCTCGGTGAGGGCCGCGGGCGGCGGCTGTTTGGCGTGCGCCGAGAATTCGGCGATCAGGCGGCGGGTGACGCCGGGGGACAGCAGCGCGTCACCGGCCGCCACCACCCGCACGGCGCGTACCAGATCGGCGGGTTCGGTGTGCTTGACCAGGAAACCCGTCGCCCCGGAGCGCATGGCCTCGAATACGTATTCGTCCAGTTCGAAGGTGGTCAGCACCACCACCTTCACCTGCGCCAACCGGGGGTCCTCGGCGATCATCCTGGTGGCGGCCAGGCCGTCGAGGATCGGCATCCGGATATCCATCAGCACGACGTCGGGTTGCCGGGCGCGCGTCATCCGGACGGCCTGCTCACCGTTATCGGCCTCGCCGATCACCTCGATGCCGTCCTGCGCGTTCAGCAGCGCCACGAAGCCACCGCGGACCAGTGCCTGATCGTCGGCGACCAGCACCCGGATGCTCACCGCACCTCCCGCCCTGCGCGCATCACGGCTCCCGCGTCGTCGAATCGCCCGATGCGGGGACGGTATCCGGCGCGGATTCGGCGCGGCGGCTCGGTTCCGGCGTCGGCCTGACCCGCACCGGCAGGCGGGCCGCGACCCGGAACCCGCCGCTGGGTCGTGGGCCCGCGGTGAGCTGACCGCCGAGCGCGTGGGCGCGTTCCCGCATGCCGATGATGCCGTTGCCGCCGCTCGAACCGGACCTCGATGGTGTTCCGGTCGGCCGGGTGTTGTCGACGGTCAGATCCACCGACTCCGGGGTGTAGCGCACGGTGACGGTGGCGTTCGCGCCCGGCGCGTGCCGCACCACATTGGTGAGCGACTCCTGGATGATCCGGCCCGCCGCCACGTCGATCACGCTGGGCAGTGGCTGTGGGGTGCCGATGACGCGGGTGTCGACGTTCAGACCGGCCGCTCGGGCCCGTTGCAGCAGGGCGTCCAGATCCTCGAGGCTCGGGGTGGGCGCCCTGGGCGCGGGGGCCGGCCGTGCCGGGACGGCGGCGGGTTCGTCGACGCTACGCAGGCCGTTGCGACGCTCGCCGCCCTCGCCACGATTGCGCGGACGCACCGTCTCGTCGAACGAATCCGGTTCGGGCTCGGCCGATTCGGATCCCGTGACGGCCCCGGATCGGATGGTGTGCAGCAGCGTATGCACCTCGGCGAGCGCTTCCTTACTCGTCGACTTGATCGCCGCCAGCGCGGAGGCGGCCTGTTCGGGTTTCTTGTCGAATAGCTCCAGCGCGACCCCGGACTGCACGTTGATCAGCGAAAGGCTGTGTGCCAGAACATCATGTAGCTCGCGAGCGATCGCGAGCCGCTCCTCGCTCGCCCGCCGTTCCCGCTGTGCCTCCTCATCGCGGCGCGCCGCCTCGGCCCGCTGCCTGCGTGCCTCCAGCACCGTATGACGCTGCCGAATGCCCTCGGCCACCAGAACCAGCACGGTCAGCCAGGCCAAGATGCCGAATTGCTGCCATGCGTTGGTGGGATGTCCGAGTAGGCCGGGCAGCGGCCAGACCATCGTCAGATATCCGAGCGGAACCAGTGGATATGTCCACCAACGGGATTCGACGGTCGCCGCCGTGAGGAAGGCGATGACCAGCGAGGTGAAGATCGGACCGTAACCGTAGCCGCACGCCAGGAAGATCCCGGCGGCGGCCAGTGCCGCCAGCAGCACCGCCATCGGATGCTGCCGCCGGAAGACCAGCGCGATCGGTCCGGCCAGCAGCAGCGCGTAGCCGAGCCAATCCAGCGATTGCACGCCGCTCTGCCGTAGATTCGCCCCGCGACCCCCGGCCACCTGCACAATCGCGACGATGAACGCGAGGCCCCAGTCCCAAACGACCGAGCCACGATTCGATATGCCTGGCGCTCTCACCCTTGCAGCCTATGTTGCGGACCCGGTTTCAGCGTCCGCCGCGCTACGTAATCGACGACTACACGCCGGGACTAAGCCGAGATACGTACCTCCGGTGTCGCCGCACGACGGATGTGTAGGCCCAGGCCACGGCGGATTCTCGGGGTATGACAGATTCCATCGTGGTCACCGCAGGGCTGACCAAACGTTATGGCGCCCATATCGCGGTCGACGGTGTCGGCATGCGTGTCGAGGCGGGGGAGATCTACGGTTTCCTCGGCCCGAACGGGGCCGGTAAGACGACAACTCTGCGCATGCTGACCGGATTGATCCGGCCCAGTGCGGGCATCGCGACTGTACTCGGGCACACTCCCGGCGACCCGGCGGTGCTGCGCCGGATCGGTGTCTTGATCGAGGGGCCGGGCTTCTACCCCTACCTGTCCGGTCGCGACAACCTGCTGGTGCTGGCCAGGTATCGCGGTCTGGGCCGGGCCGAGGTCGAGGAGTCGCTGGCCAGGGTCGGCCTAGCCGATCGCGGCGACGACAAGTTCCGCACCCACTCCCTCGGCATGAAACAGCGGCTCGGCGTCGGCGCGGCCTTGCTCGGCCATCCCGACCTGCTGATTCTCGACGAGCCGACGAACGGCCTCGACCCGGCGGGCATGGCCGAAATGCGTGAGTTGATTACCGAGCTGGCCGCCGACGGGCATACCGTGCTGCTCTCCAGTCATATGCTCGGCGAGGTACAGGAGATCTGCGATCGGGTCGGGGTGATTTCCGGCGGCACCCTGCTGGCCGAATCCACCGTCGCCGAGCTGCGCGGCGTCTCCTCGCTGCTGGTGCGAGCCGAGCCGCTGGAACTGGCCTTTCCCGCGGTGCTGCGGATGGTCGGTGAGCGCGGCGCGCTGCTGACCGCGGGCGGCATCCGCGTCGAGGCCGGGGCTTCGGCCGCGCCCGAGGTGGCGCGGGCGGTCGTCGCGTCGGGCGCGGATCTGCTGGAGCTGCGCATCGACGAAAAGTCCCTGGAGGAAGTGTTCTTCGAAATGACCCGGTTGGAGGCCGTGCGATGAGAACCCCGGCCGCGGTCGACCTGAAAGACCTGATGGCAAGCGTGCGGGCGGAGCTGTTGCGGCTGCGCACATGGCCTGCCTTCTGGATCATTCTCGGCACCTGGATTCTGTTGAACCTCACCTTCTCCTATTTGTTCGAATACCTGGCCTACACCTCGGGTGAATCCGGCGCGATGGCCGATGATCTGCCGAAAGATGTTCTACTGCAACAGATGCTGCCCGCCGCGGTACCGGAGGTCTTCACCCAGGGCATGGCGATGTTCGGCGGCGCGCTGATGCTCATTCTCGGTGCGCTGGTCATCGGCAGCGGATATGGCTGGGGCACCTGGAAAACGGTGCTGACCCAGGGGCCGTCGCGGATCGCCGCGATCGGTGGCGCGGTGGTGAGCCTGGCGCTGGTGGTGGTCGCGCTGGTCTGCGTGGCATTCGTCGTGGACGTGGCGGTGGCCTCGCTCGTCGCCGCTACCCAGTCGCAGCCGCTTGCGCTGCCGGGTATTTCGCGGTCGCTGATCGGAATCGGCACCGGCACGGCGATTCTCGGCATGTGGACGCTGGCGGGCGCGCTGGTCGGCGCGATCGCCAGGGGGCCGGCGCTCGCGGTCGGTCTCGGACTGGTCTGGGTGCTGGTGGTGGAGAATCTGTTGCGCGGTGTGGCGGGGATCTGGGGGCCGATCGCGGCGATCACCGACCACCTGCCCGGCACCGCGGCGGGCTCGCTGGCCGGGGCGATGCGGACGGTGGACGGCCCGGCCACGCCCGGGGTACTCGACATACTGTCGCGCGGTGAATCGCTGATGGTGCTCGGCGGATATATCGCGATCTTCGCGGTCGGCACGCTGTGGCTGATCAGGCAGCGTGATCTGGTCTGAGCGACCTGCCGAACCGTCGGCGGAGTGTCCGCCGACGGTTTCGCCGCGCGGGTACCTCCAGCGCCGTCCGGTTCAACCGAGGACGCCGTGCGCCAGCCGTACCAGCGCGGCGGCGATATCGGCGGATCCGAGCCCGCGCTCGCGCTGCTGCCGGAATACCTCGGCGGCCAGCGGCGCGAGTAGTGGATCGACCAACCCGTCCGGCTCCGGTATGTCCGCCGCCACCAGCAGCGTCCGCACATGCGCGTACCAGAATTCGTAGGCGCCGGTGGTGAATCGCGCGCCGCCGGTCTCCGCGCCGAGTGCGAGATTCGCGTGTGCGTCGAGCAGTTCGATCATCGCCGTGTAGAAGGCGGCGAGCCGGTCGCCGGGCGGTGCACCGGGGCCGAGCGGGGGCGCGCCGTGCAGCAGTTGCTCCTGTAGCGCGCGTTCGTGTTCGTCGAGCAGGGCTACGGCGATCGAATTCGGATCCGGGTACCGGCGGTACAGGGTGCCGCGACCGACGCCCGCCGCCTTGGCGATGTCATCCATGGTCACCGCGCGCGGGTCGCGGCTGACGAAGAGTTCGGCGGCCGCGGCCAGCACCTTGGCGCGATTGCGGGCCGCGTCCGCGCGCTCCGTCGGTGCGGTCGACGCATCGGCGAGCAGATCGGCTCTGGACTCCATATCGCGACTCTAACCCCTATGGAATAAGTGGACAACATGTCCAGTTTTCTCTATCGTTGACGCCGGGCTAACCGGACGCAATGTCCGGATTACTGATGAACGATATGAGTGAGGACCAGTCATGACCACATTGCTGCACCTGGATGCGAGCGCGCGCAGCCGTTCCATCAGCCGCGAGTTGAGCGCCGCATTCGCCGCCGCCTGGCTGGCCGAGAACCGGGACGGCATCCACGTGTTCCGGGATCTGGCCGCCCACCCGGTGCCCTTCATCGACGAGGTCTGGACCGAATTGTGCGATGCGGTGCTCGCACAGGGCAGTACCGATCCGGCCCGGCTCGCCGAACTGGTCCGCACCCCGGCCCAGGCCGCGGCATGGCGGATCATCGAGCCCTTGCTGGCCGAAGTGCTTGCGGCAGATGTCATCCTGATCGGCACCCCGATGTACAACTACTCCATTCCGGCCGCGCTCAAGGCCTGGCTTGATCAGCTCACCTTCCCGCGAATGTCGTTGGGGCACCGCCGTTTCGTGGTCGCGACCGCGCGTGGCGGCGCTTACTCGCCCGGTTCGCCCAAGGCGGCCTTCGATTATCAGGAGCGGTATCTGCGCGACTTCTTCGCGGGCCATTTCGCCGTCCAGGACACGGTTTTCATCACCGCGGAACTGGCCAACGCCCGGCAGGACCCGGCGCTGGCGCACCTGCGCGACCAGCACGACGCCTCCTACACCCGCGCGCTGGAGACCGCGCGCCGACTGGCGAAGGAGTACTGAGATGAATTGGGCCGTTCTCGCCGTCGCGGGGCTGGTCGAAATCGTGTGGTCGCAGAGCATCAAGCCGACCGAGAATTTCACCCGCCCATTGCCGACGCTGATCTGCTTCGCGCTCGGCGCTCTCGCGGTCTACCTGCTGTCGCGGGCGATGCAGACATTACCGGTCGGCACCGCGTACGCGGTCTTCACCGGCATCGGCGCGGTGGGCGCCATCGGACTCGGCGTGGTCGTCCACAAGGATCCGCTCGGCACGGGCCGATTGCTATCGCTCACGCTGATCCTCGGCGGCATCGTGCTGGCGCGGGTCACCAACCCTGAATAGCGAATACCGCATACGATCCGGCGGCCCGGGTATGGTCCAGTCATGGTCGACCAGTCGGTTCGTATGCCTGATCTTTCCGCTCGACCCCACGAGCTCACCGTCGAGCGCGTCATGGCCGCCTCACCCGGCCTGCTCTACGCCGCGTTGACGCAGGGTTTCGATATCTGGTTCGCCGCACCGGGTTCGGTGGTGATGAGGCCCGCGGTGAACGAACCGTTCTTCTTCGAAACCGAGCACGAGGGTAAGCGCTATCCGCACTACGGCCGGTTCCTGCGGCTCGAGCCAGAGCGGCTGGTGCAGCTGACCTGGGTCACCGGGGCGGAGGGCACCGAGGGCGCCGAAACCGTGGTGTCCATCGAATTCGTGCACCAGCCGCGCGGCATCCGACTTCGCTTGCGGCACGCCGGATTTCCGAACGAAGCGGCCCGCGACCGGCATCAGGCCGCCTGGCCGCTGGTGCTCGAGCAACTCGACCGTCGAACCAGCGCCTCGGACTGACCAATTCATGACTATCATGCTCCGAGTACGTAACGACTGATTTCGTGAGTACATCGGTAACTCCCCGGGTACGCCCAAAATTCGGCCACGCGGTCAACCGCTGGCCGCCGACGTCACTCTCGCGGCGCCGTGTCTGGCCTGGAGTCGCGGAGAGGCGGAGGCGCATCATCTGTGAAAGGACCGTGATGCCTACTCGTACCGCGCGCACCGCCTGGATCGGCGGCCTGCAGGATGGCTCAGGACAGGTCGAACTGGCCAGCTCCGGCGTCGGCAAGTTCGATGTGTCGTTCCCCAAGCGTTCCGCCGAGAACGCCGACGGCACGACCAGTCCGGAAGAGCTGATCGCGGCGGCCCACTCCTCCTGCTACGCGATGGCGCTCTCGGCCCAGATCGGCAATGCGGGAGGCACGACGGAGAGCCTCGATGTCAGCGCCGACGTCAGCCTCGGCCCCGATCCGGCGGGCGGCTTCCGGATCACCGGCATCAAGCTGACCGTCCGCGGCCGGGTCTCGGGTATCGACGCCGACGGTTTCGCGGCCGCCGCGGCCGCCGCCAAGGCCGGGTGCCCGGTGAGCAAGGCGCTGGCGGGCGTGGACGACATCACCCTCGACGCCGCACTCATGTGAATTGGCTGTTCCGCCTCTCCGGGTCTTCTGGCCAGATCTGGGTGCCGAGATCGTTGCGTCGGCGGCCGGCGGTGAGGTGCTGGATGAGTTAGCCGGTACCCGGCGAGTTACCCATGTGCTGGCGAGATCAGTGGGTATTCGGGAACGGTGATTCTGCGAAAAGGCCGCCGGTTCTCTGTGCAGTTCGGAGAACCGGCGGCCTTTGCTCGTAAAGGTGCCCGTCAGACAGTGCGGAAGTGGCGGCGAGCGGTGGGGGTGTACATGGCGGGGATGGCGACGAGGACGGCCAGGACGTGGATCGCGCGCAGTGCGGCGATGGTCAGATCGCTCATTGTCACATCGGTGAACAGGTCCCCGAAGTCATCGGCGTTCGATAGTGCCCGCAGTGGTTCGACGATGAGCGAGGTCAGGCCGAGGACGCCGATGCCGAAGGTCAGGGTCAGGCGGGCCCAGCGGTCGCCGTGCGTCATCCGGACGGCGACCAGCAATACCGCCAGGTAGATGGCGCCGCGCAGCAGCCCGGTCGCCAATGCGGGCAGATCGGTCGGCGGCCGCTCGAGGGCGATCGTGGCCTGCGCGATCGCTTCGGCGACGCCCGCGACCAGCGCGACGACGAGTCCGCCGAAGGCCACCGAGACGGCGCGTGGGGTTCGATGTGGTTCGGCCGCGCGCAGCGCCGCGGGCCGGACGGAAGGGGCAGTGCCGGTCATACGACCGACACTGCCCTGTCCGTGCGATGTGCGGATCAGCCCGCGGTAGCAACCTGCTCCGGTACCGCAGTACTAGAGCGCGTGGCGTATTCGGTGAGGAATGCGAATCCGAGCCCGAGCGCGGCCCACAGTGTGGCGGTCTGCGCCAGCGACGCCACCCGGAACTGCCAGAGCAGACTGGGCGGGAAGTCCGCCTTCACCTCGTCGACGCCGGGCAGCAGGATGTAGCCGAGCGTGGTGATGAGGACGAACGCGGCGACACCCGCGATGAGCCGCAGTGTGCCTAGCCTGCCCCGCAGCAGTGTGTACACGTAGACCCCGGCGCCGACGGCGACGAAGCCGAGCAGCACCACGCCCACCCACAGCAGGGTGCGGTCGTTGATGGTCTCCGGATCGCCCACCGCGGGCGGATTCGCCGGGTACTTGAAGAACGGCACCGCGACGATGGCCAGCCAGCCGCCCGCCGCCAGCGCTATCGCCAGCCCGGGTCCCGACAGGGTGGTGTGGCGGCGCGCGAAATGTGTGGCCGCGCCGAAGATCGCGCCGAATGCCAGCCCGCCGAGACCGAGGGCGAGGAATTGTCCCGCCTTCTGTCCGCTCCGGCTGACCAGCGGCTCCTCCTCGTCGCCGTGTGAATGGCCCGCGGTGTCCTCGGGTGCGGAGTGCCCCGATTCCGCGGCGGAGTTCGCCTCTTCGATGGCGATGGCGGCATCGATCTTCGGCTCGCCGACGAAATAGCCCACCGTGGCGGCCAGCAGACCGGCGATCAAGCCGGCCAGCAGACCGCGCAACAGCAGCGTCTTGAACGATCCAGCCAGGGGGACGGCAGCCGACCGAGTCGGCGGGGTAGGCGAAATCAGTGGCACGGAACACCCAGCAGATGGCGTCCGTCATGCATCAGCTCGTGCATGAACATCCCGCTACGCGAGATTGCGCCCTGGTCGAAGCCGACCAGGTACAGCGTGAGCAGTGCGAGAAGAACGACGCCTACCGTGATGAGTACGGTGGCCAGGGATTCGGATGCCCGGCTGGGCGAATGCGCGATAGCCATTCGAGTCCTCCTAGGGATGCGCGTCCCGTGAGTTGTGCGGTGCGACGGTGCCGGTGTCTGGCTTTCCGGCACCGAGGACTCGGTGCATGGAACACAGTGGCGCGACCGCTCCGGAATCACACCGGAATTACCGCATCACCATCGCTTGGTCACTCGAACTGTGACACCCGAGGGCATCCGACGTCAATACGATCGGCAGCACGGTGCCACGGCGTCGGGCGAGTCGCCCGGCAGCTCGGTGACACCGAACCTGCCAGGCCATTCGCGGATTCGTCAGGATGCGGACTTGGCCGCGACGTCGAGTACGACCTCGAACTCCAGCAGCGAGGCACCGGTCGACACCGGCTTCTGTTCGCCGCTGCCCGCATGCGCCGCACGCGCCGGACCGTCCCGCCACGCCGCGAAGGACTCCTCGGAATCCCATTGGGTGACAACGAAGTACCGATTGTCGCCGGAGACCGGACGCAGCAGCTGGAACCCCAGGAAACCCGGCGAACCCTCGACCGCGTGCGCACGATGGGCGAACCGCTTCTCCAGCTCGGGGCCCGCGCCCTCGGGAACCTCGATCGCGTTGATCTTCACAACAGCCATGATTCGACAATACGTTCTCGCCCGTGGTCGCGGACTTCGGTGCACGCTCGGATGGGGCCGCGGGTGCGCCGTGCGATACACGCGGCAAAATCGACCCCGTGTTGCACGACGAAGGCGGTGCCGGGGTTCCGATCCTGCTGCTGCACGGATTGATGGGTAGCGCCCGCACCTGGGGAGACCACCTGAATTGGCTGCGCGGCCACGGTCATCTCTACACCTTCGACGCCGCGGGTCACGGTCGGCCCGCACCGGAGGAATTGACCACCGAGGCCTTCGTCGAGGACCTCGCCGCCGCCACCGCGGCCATTACCGAACCCATGGTCGTGATCGGGCATTCGATGGGCGGTCTGCACGGTTGGGTCTTCGCCGCGCGATATCCGCAGCGGGTCCGGGCGCTGGTGGTCGAGGACATCGCGCCTGATTTCACCGGCCGCACCGCCGCGAACTGGGCGGCCATGATCGAGGCATGGCCGCAACCGTTTCCGGACGCGGACGCGGTGCTCGATTTCTTCGGCCCGGTGGCGGGCCGCTATTTCCTGAAATCCTTCGAGCGCGGACCGGACGGCTACCGGCTGCACGGTTCGGTCGCCACCTTCCGCGATATCTCGGAGGAGTGGGGTACCAGGGATTTCTGGAGCCAGTGGCGCGCGGTGCGGGCACCGGCCCTGCTCATCGAGGGTGAGCACACCATTACCCCGCCCGGGCAGATGCGCGAAATGGCACGGACGAACCCCGCGGCCGAATACGTACTGATCGCGGATGCCGGGCATCTCGTGCACGACGACCAGCCCGAGCGCTACCGCGAGCGGGTCGAACAGTTCCTGCGCCGAGTGCTCGCCTGACGGAACGTTCCGCCCGGCAACCATATTCGGCCGGGCTCGGATGGCCTCAGCCCGCGGCTCCGCCCTCGCCCGCGAGTGCGAACAGGCCGTCGGAGGTCTGCTCGATCAGCCCGTCGACGAGTAGCGAATCCAGTGCGCGGTCGCGCTGCCCCGGGTCGCGCGTCCAGGCCAGATCGAGGCGAACCCGCTCCACCGGACCACTGGCATCGCGCAGGACGTCCAGCAGTCGCCCGCGGGCCTGGCGGTCGGTGCCCTCGTACTTCTGGACGCGGCGCACCACCTCGGAGGCGGGTCGGCCCGCGCTCACCCAGGCGCAGCGCGGCAGCGGGCAGCGGTCGCAGCCGGGGGTGCGTGCGGTGCAGACCGTTGCGCCGAGCTCCATGAGGGCGGCGGAGAACACCGCGGCGCGGTCGGTCCGCGCGGGCAGCAGCGCCTCGGTCTCGGGCAGATCGCGAGAGGACGGATTGCCCGCCTCGGCGCGTCCGTGTACGGCGCGCGCCACCACGCGGCGAACATTGGTGTCGACCACCGGAACTCGCTGTCCGTAGGCGAAGCAGGCGACCGCGCGGGCGGTATAGGCGCCGATGCCGGGCAGCCCGAGCAGCACGTCGACCTCGGTGGGCACCTCGTCGCCGTGCTCGGCGGCCAGCACCCGCGCGCATTCGTGCAGCCGCAGCGCGCGGCGCGGATAGCCGAGTTTGCCCCAAGCTCGCAGCACCTCGGCCTGCGAGGAGGCGGCCATCGCCGACGGCACCGGCCAGCGCGCAACCCATTCCCGCCAGATCGGTTCGACCCGCACCACCGGTGTCTGCTGGAGCATGATTTCGCTCATCAGAATCTGCCACGCGGTGACCCCCGCGTGGCGCCACGGCAGATCACGCGCGGTGTCGGCATACCAGCTCAGCAACGCCTCGGCATCGATCGCGTCGGTGCTCGTCCCGCGCCGCTCGGAGCGCTTATTCCTTGTGCTGGCCTGCATCGTCCTCACCGTTCCTGCTGTGCCACGGCAAGTCGATATTTGCCGATCCGTAACGAACCAGACTCGCTGGTAGCAAAACCCTTGTGCACAATGGACGGTATGCCCGATTCCAACCCGATCAGCGCCTGGAAATCTCTTCGCGAGGGCAATGAGCGCTTTGTCCACGGCACGCTGCTGCATCCTAGTCAAGGTGCCGCGGACCGGGCCAAACTCGTGAGCGGCCAGCACCCCTCGGCAATCCTGTTCGGTTGCGGCGACTCCCGCGTGGCCGCCGAATTGATCTTCGATCAGGGCCTCGGCGATATGTTCGTGGTGCGTACCGCGGGCCACGTGGTCGACAGTTCGGTACTCGGTTCGATCGAGTACGGCGTGCAGGTGCTGAACGTACCGCTGATCGTGGTGCTCGGGCACGACAGCTGCGGTGCCGTGAAGGCCACCATCGACGCACTGGACGGCGGTGAGGTGCCCGGCGGGTTCATCCGCAGTGTCGTCGAGCGGGTCACGCCCTCCATCCTGATCGGCCGCCGCGAGGGCCTGTCGACCGTCGACGAGATGGAGGCGAGGCATGTGGTGGAGACCAGCAGGCTGCTCATGCAGCGGTCGATGATCATCTCCCAGCGGGTGGCGACCGGCGAATGCGCCATCGCCTGCGTCACTTACAAGCTGGCCGACGGCCAAGTGAAGCTTCAGCGTGTCGTCGGCAATATCGGCGAAGTGGTCTGAGCCAATAGCTTTCCCAGCGTGCCGATGGCAATTCGGTGGGCACGAGCGCTGCTCGCTGCCCGACACGCCGAGGTCCTGAGTCACGTTACCCGTTTGTGCCCTTAACGTTGAGGCGTGCTGGAACCGACTGGACCGCTGCCACCGGAGATCTACTGGCGTCGTCGTGTTTTCGCCATCGGAGCTCTGGTCGTGGCGCTTGCGCTGGTGATCTGGCTGGTGGTGATGGTCGTGCGCGGCGGCAATTCCCCCGGCGACACCAAGGTCGCGGCCGGTTCCACCTCGTCGGTCAAGAAGTCCGGTGACAAGCCGTCGCCCACCTCGGAGGCGGCGAAGGCATCGGGTGGCGTCGCGGCAAACGGAAGCGTCGCGGCGACCAGTAGCGCCGCGGCAAACGGTAGCGCCGCGGCCTCCGCGAGTGCCGCGCCGGTCGCGCAGCCGCAGTGCCCGGATCAGTCGCTCGCCGTGAAGGTGACCGTGGAGCAGCCGACCTACAAGGCGGGCGAGCAGCCGGTTTTCGGGATCGTGATCACCAATATCTCGTCGGTGGCCTGCTCCCGAGATGTCGGCTCCGGACTCCAGCAGATCTCGGTGTTTTCGCTCGACGGACAGCGCAGGCTGTGGTCGAGCACCGACTGCTACCCGGACGGCCAGCCCGATATGCGCACCCTCAACCGCGGCGAGCAGGCCGCCTTCCAGGTCACCTGGTCCGGCTCCACCTCGCAACCCAGCTGTGCGGGTGAGCGCGTTCCGGTGCCAGCGGGCGCGTATTCCGTTGTCGCGCAGCTCGGTTCGGTACGCAGCGCGGCCGAGCCGTTCAATATCGCCTGATCGGTTCGGCCGGTTCCGGCGGTTCAGGCGGTTCAGTCGGTTCAGGCGGTTCAGGCGGTTCAGTCGTAGGGGGTGTCGATCCCGGCTTCGGCCAAGCGCGACAACCCTTCCCGGATCTGCCGCGCCCGTGGCACCCCGATGCCGTCCACCGACTGCAAATCGGTCGTGGTGGCGGCGAGTAGTCCCTGCAATGTGCCGAATGAGCCGACCAACGATTCGATCTGCGCGAAATGCAGCCGCGGGATCCGGGTGAGCACCCGGTAGCCGCGCGGGCGCATCGGCGCGTCCAGCGCCTCGATGGTGGTCGGATAGCCGAGCGGGCCCGCGAGATTGGTGAGATCCAGGAGCTCGGAGTCGGAAAGCGCGTCCAGATGCTCCATGGCCCGATCGACGGCACGCGCCGCGGGCTCGCCGCGCAGATAATCGCGCACCAGCAGTTCGCGCAACCACGCACTGTCACCGACCAGCTCCTCCAACTGGAGGGCGAGCTGACGTCCGTCGGTGCCGAGTTCGAGCACGTCCCGGTCGATCTCCTCGGCGATGCGCCGCACCATTTCCACCCGCTGCGCGACCGTGAGTGCGTCGCGTAGGGTGACGAAGTCCTCGACCTCGCCGTTGGACAGCTGCCTGCAGACCGCGTCCAGCCGGAACTTGTAGCGTTCCAGGGTGCCCAGCGCCTGATCGGCCCGCGCCAGGATGGCCGCGGAAGGCTGGATCAGATGTCGCGCACCGGCCACGTAGACCGTCACGAGGCTCATCGATTGGCTCACCGACACCACGGGGAATCCGGTCTGCGTGGCGGTTCGTTCGGCCGCTTTGTGCCGGGTGCCCGATTCCACCGACGGCAGGGCCGGATCCGGCACCAGATGCACATTGGCCCGCAGAATCCGGGTGCCGTCGCTGGACAGCACCACCGCGCCGTCCATCTTGGAGAGCTCGCGCAGCCGGGTGGGCGCGAATTCCACATCGAGTTCGAAGCCGCCGTCGCAGATGCGTTCGACGGTGTCGTCGTGGCCGAGCACGATCAGTCCGCCGGTGCGCCCGCGCAGAATGCGTTCGAGACCGTCGCGTAGTTCGGTGCCCGGGGCCAGCCTGGTGATGGTGTCGCGCAGGCGCGCGTCGGTGGTCGGCTGTGCCGCCGCACCGTCGGGCGGCGCGGGACGGCCGAGCAGATAGCCGGCCCACCGACCCGCTATCACTCGTTCACGCTCCGTAGCTTGCGTAAGCCGCTGATTTTGATGGCCGATCGCAGATCGGTCACCTCGTGGATCCTCATGCCCCCGCCTTTCATTCGCTCCAACCCCGGCGGCACCACGGCGTTGGTGAAACCGAGCCGTTCGGCCTCGGCCAGCCTGCGCGACAACCCGGTCACCTTGCGCACCTCGCCCGCCAATCCGACCTCGCCGAGGATCACCCACCCCGCGGGCAGCGCGGTATCGGATTCGGCGCTGGCGATCGCCAGTGCGATGGCCAGATCAGCGGCAGGCTCCACCAGCCGCATCCCGCCCACAGTCGCAGCGTAGACGTCGTGCTTGCCGAGGAAGACCCGCCCGCGGCTCTGTAGTACCGCGAGCACCATGGCGACGCGGTTGTAGTCCAGCCCGCTCACCGCTCGCCGCGGCGCGGGGATCTCGGTCTTCACCGTGAGGCCCTGGACCTCGCCGACCAGCGGACGCTTACCGTCCATCGCGACGGTGACCGCGGTGCCGGGCACCGAATCCGTGCGGTGGTGCAGGAACAGCCCCGACGGATCGTCCACCCCGGCGATGCCGTCCTCGTGCAGTTCGAAACAGCCGACCTCGTCGGCGCTGCCGAAGCGGTTCTTGATGCCGCGCACCATGCGCAGCGTGGAGTTCTTATCGCCCTCGAACTGCAACACCACGTCGACCAGATGCTCCAGCGTGCGCGGGCCCGCGACGTTGCCGTCCTTGGTGACGTGTCCAACCAGCAGCACCGCGATGCCGCTGGCCTTGGCCAGCGAGGTCAACGCGGCGGTTACCGCGCGCACCTGGGTCACGCCGCCGATAACGCCGTCTACCTCGGGCGCCAGGATGGTCTGTACCGAGTCGACCACAAGCAACGTCGGGCGCACCTGTTCGACATGTCCGAGCAGAATCGACAGATCGGACTCCGCGGCCAGATACACCCGCTCGTGCACCGCGCCGGTGCGGTCGGCGCGCAGCCGGACCTGCCCCGCCGACTCCTCGGCCGTGACATACAACGATTTCTCGTCGCGCTGGGCGGCCCAGCGGTAGGCCACCTCGAGCAGCAGGGTCGACTTCCCGACCCCGGGCTCGCCGGAGAGCAGCACCACCGAACCGGGAACAACGCCGCCGCCGAGTACCCGGTCCAGCTCCGACACGCCGGTTGCCCTGGCCTGGGTGACCTGTGAGTTGATGGTGGAGATCGGGGCGGCCGCGGTGCTGGGCAGCATGGCGCGGCGCGCGGGGACGCCCGCGGGGGTGGCCGCGAGGACGACCTCGTCGACGGTGCCCCACGCCCCGCAGGCGGGACATTTGCCCACCCACTTGGCGACCTCGTGCGAGCAGGCGGAACACCGGAAGATCGGCTTCGTCTTTGCCACAGGCGCACCTTACGTACGGGGTCCGACACCGACTCCATGTATGACAAAGGCTGCCGCACCGGGTGCGACAGCCTCTATCACCCCGCGATCACGCGGGATGGGTGACTCAGTGTCCGCCCTCGGACGCGTGCCCGCCTTCGGACCCGTGTCCGCCCTCGGCCGCCGGGCCGGACTTATCCGACTCGTGGCGCTCGGTCGTGATGCCCGCGTCGACCGGGACCTCGACCTTGACGGGCCCGTTGCGTTCGAAATTGAACAGAATGCTGTAGGTGAGGCCCGGGGTGATGTCGCGGGTCAGGCCGCTGATCTCGATCGTCGCCGGGTTGGCTTCCGGATCGGCCGGCTTCTGGCCCGCGGGCTGTGAGCCGTGCGAGTCGGTGTCGTGCGCGTCCGGCTTGGCCGCGGGCTTGGCGGCGCCCGCGACGACGGTCTGCTGCGGGGCGATCACGACGGCAGACTTGCCGGTGGCCGGGGTGATCTTCACCGGGCCGAGCTCGGTGGTCACGCTGACGAGCTTGTCGTCCTTGGACTCGCTGTTGTTGATCATGGACAGCGCGATCAGCGCCTTGCCGCCCTTGACGTTGGTGTAGCCCTCGCCGGGGTAGACGATGTGGATATTGCGCAGGGCGATCTTCTCGGCATCGGCGCTATTGCCGTTGACGGCGGCGACCTGGTCCGCGGTCTGTGAGACCTGACCCGCGCTACAACCGGAGATCGCGATCGCCGCGCCCGCGGCGAGTGCGGCAACCGTCACCATGCGACGTCGCGTCCGCGCCCCCGAAGAGGCGGTCACAGCATTCAGGGCAGTCACGGGTTGTCCTCCATGTCGACCGGGTCTCGCTCCGCTACAGAGAGTAGTAACTAGGCAGCGTAGTAGTTAGCCCGGAGTCTAACCGCACCGCTGTGTCTGATTTGCAGCACCTGCGGCTGTGTTGTTGGCCGCGCGGGCGCGGCGTGTTCGCGGCCCTTGATGTCTCGCTGCCGAGCGGCCGAGACTTGCGACTGCGTCGCGTGCGCTTCGGCCGCTCGGCAGCGAGACGGCCGCGAACGGTCGCTCGTAAGACTCGCTCCGTGCGGGGCTGGGTTGGGAGCGGACGGTTGAACGGTGG
>NZ_JBFAHV010000025.1:54885-110433 GCF_040654375.1 Nocardia sp. NPDC050710
GGTTTGCTGCCCGGATGTCCTGCGGCCGAGAGATCGGGCCTTGCGACTGTGTCGCGTGCGCTTCGGCCGCTCGGTGGCGAGACGGCCGCGAACGGTCGCTCGTAAGACTCGCTCCGTGCGGGGCTGGGTTGGGAGCGGACGGTTGAACGGTGGTTTGCTGCCCGGATGTCCTGCGGCCGAGAGATCGGGCCTTGCGACTGTGTCGCGTGCGCTTCGGCCGCTCGGTGGCGAGACGGCCGCGAACGGGTCGCTCGTAAGACTTGCTCCGTACGGGGGCGCGAGGGTGCTGAATGGTTGGGTCGCGGACGGGTCGCTGGTGGGGCATCTCCGGGGGCCGGGGAGGTGTCGGCGGATAGGGCACACCGGAGCCGTTCGGCAACCATTGGATAACGGTTCCGAGACGGGGCCCGGCGATTGCGGGCGCGCTGCTGGGCTCATTCGGCGCTGGGGGCGGGGAAAGCGCCGGTAGATAAATCGTTCTGCCACAACGTAATGCACACCGCGCCGGTTCTGTCAACCCCCGCGGTTGCCTCGTTGTGGCCCTGACCTGCACAGTTGATCGCGCCGTTACCGAGTCGCATGTTAAACTGTGAACATCGAAAGGGGCACGGGACACATGATTTTTAAGGTCGGAGACACCGTCGTTTACCCCCACCACGGAGCGGCGCTGATCGAAGCAATCGAGACTCGCACCATCAAGGGTGAGCAAAAAGAGTATCTGGTCCTGAAGGTCGCCCAAGGCGATCTCACTGTGCGCGTTCCCGCGGAGAACGCCGAATACGTCGGCGTACGTGACGTCGTCGGCCAGGAGGGTCTCGACCGAGTCTTCCAGGTGCTGCGGGCTCCGCACACCGAAGAGCCGACCAACTGGTCGCGCCGCTACAAGGCCAACCTGGAGAAGCTCGCCTCCGGCGATGTGAACAAGGTGGCCGAGGTCGTTCGCGACCTGTGGCGGCGGGAGCAGGACCGCGGTCTGTCCGCGGGCGAGAAGCGCATGCTGGCGAAGGCCCGTCAGATCCTGGTCGGAGAGCTCGCGCTGGCCGAGGGTACCGACGACGGCAAGGCCGAGACTCTGCTCGATGAGGTCCTCGCCGCGGCTTCCTGACCGTGAACAACATTGACAACGACGGTTCCGTCGTTGCCTTGGTACCTGCCGCCGGTCGCGGCGTGCGTCTCGGTGCAAGCGCACCGAAGGCGTTCGTCGCGGTCGGCGGTACGCCTATGGTTCGGCTCGCCGTGGACGGTCTGATCGCCTCCGGGGCGGTCGACCGGATCATCGTCATGGTCCCTGCCGAAATGGTCGAGAGCGCAGTCGCCCTGCTGACGCCCGCGACCGACTCCGCCGGGGATATGGTGCAGGTGGTGGTCGGCGGAGCCGAACGCACCGATTCGGTACGCGCCGGCATCGCCGCCGCGCCCGATGCCTCCTATTTCCTGGTGCACGATGCCGCCCGTGCGTTGACCCCGCCCCGGTTGATCGCCGAGGTCGCGGACGAATTGCGCGCGGGTCATGCCGCCGTGGTTCCCGCGCTGCCGGTGGTCGACACCATCAAGTCCGTCGATGCGCTCGGCATCGTGACCGGTACCCCCGATCGGTCGGGGCTGCGCGCCATCCAGACCCCGCAGGGTTTCGCGGCCGATCTGCTGCGCACCGCCTACGCGGCCGATGTGCAGGCCACCGACGATGCCGGGCTGGTGGAACTGCTCGGCACGCAGGTGCACACCATCCCCGGCGATGCCCAGGCCTTCAAGATCACCACTCAGCTCGATCTGATGCTCGCCGAGACCCTGCTCACCCGTCTCTCCTCCGGGTACGCCACGATCGCGCGGACGTCATGACCATGCGCGTCGGCATCGGTAGTGATGTGCACCCGATCGAACCGGGCAGACGATGTTGGATGGCCGGACTGCTGTTCGAGGACGACGACGGCTGCGCCGGACACTCCGACGGCGATGTCGCCGCGCACGCGCTGTGCGACGCGCTGCTTTCCGCGGCCGGTCTCGGCGATGTCGGTGCGGTATTCGGCACCGGGCGACCGGAGTGGGAGAACGTCTCGGGCGCCGCGATGCTCGAAGAGGTGCGCAGGCTCCTCGACGAATCCGGCTTCACCGTTGTCAATGCGGCAGTACAGGTAATCGGAAATCGGCCGAAGATCGGGCCGCGCCGCACCGAGGCCCAGCGGGTGCTCGGCGACCTGCTCGGCGCACCGGTTTCGGTCTCCGGAACCACCACCGACGGCCTCGGGCTCACCGGTCGAGGCGAAGGTATCGCGGCGATCGCCACCGCGATGTTGGAACAACGCATATAGCACCCCGGTTCGACAGAGGTGAGCCGGGGTAAGAACGCCCAGCTACACCGACTAGGATCGACTGCCGTGACTCTGCGCCTCTTTGACACCGAAACGCGGACCGTGCGCGAATTCGCGCCGCTGGTCCCCGGCCGTGCTTCGGTGTACCTCTGTGGCGCAACCGTTCAGGGTGAACCCCATATCGGTCATGTGCGCAGCGGCGTCGCCTTCGATGTGCTGCGGCGTTGGCTTCAGGCCCACGACTACGACGTCCGGTTCATCCGCAATGTCACCGATATCGAGGACAAGATCCTGACCAAGGCCGCCGAGGCGGGCAGGCCGTGGTGGGAGTGGGCCGCGACCTACGAGCGCGCCTTCGACGAGGCCTACCAACTGCTCGGTGTGCAGCCGCCGTCCGCGGAACCGCGTGCCACCGGCCACATCACGCAGATGGTCGACCTGATGCGTCGGCTGATCGATCGGGGCCACGCCTACGCCTCGGAGGGCAATGTCTACTTCGACGTGGTGAGCTACCCGGATTACGGCAAGCTTTCCGGCCACAAGCTCGACGATGTGCACCAGGGCGAGAGCGCCGGTCTCGGCAAGCGCGACGCGCGCGATTTCACGCTGTGGAAGGCGGCCAAGCCCGACGAGCCGAGTTGGCCGTCCCCGTGGGGTCCCGGCCGCCCCGGCTGGCATCTCGAATGCTCGGCGATGGCCGAGTTCTATCTCGGCCCCGAATTCGATATCCATTGCGGCGGTATGGATCTGGTCTTCCCGCATCACGAGAACGAGATCGCCCAGTCCAAGGCGGCGGGTGACGGTTTCGCCCGCTACTGGCTGCACAACGGCTGGGTGACCATGAGCGGCGAAAAGATGTCCAAATCGCTGGGCAATGTGCTCTCCGTGCCGAATGTGCTGAAAAAGGTGCGTGCCGTCGAACTCCGGTTCTACCTGGGCAGCGCGCACTACCGTTCGATGCTGGAGTACTCGGACAAGGCGCTCTACGATGCCGCCGCCTCCTATCAGCGCATCGAGGCCTTCGTGCATCGGGTGGCCGAGCGCGCCGGGGAGATCCCGGTGGGTAAGTGGACCGATGCCTTCGCTGAGGCGTTGGATGACGATCTCGCGGTGCCGCGGGCGCTGGCCGAGGTGCACCGGGTGGTGCACGAGGGCAATAAGGCGCTGGAGTCCGGGTCGCTGGACGAGGCGCGGGAGCTGGCCGGTCAGGTCAGGGCCATGTTGAACATCCTGGGTGTATGCCCGTTCGATCCGCAGTGGTACAGCCCGAAGGACAACTCGGTCGCGCTGGACGCGCTGGACGTGCTGGTGCGTGCCGAACTCGACCGCCGCCAGCAGGCGCGGGCCGAGAAGGATTGGGCGAGCGCCGACGCGGCGCGGGACCGGTTGCAGTCCGCCGGAATCGAAGTGACCGATACACCAACCGGTCCGGAGTGGTCGCTGGGAAAGGCGAACTGATGGCAGGGAATTCACAGCGAAGAGGCGCGGTTCGCAAGGGCGGCACCAAGAAGGGGGCCGTGATCGGCTCCGGTGGTAAGCGCAGGCGCGGTCTGGAAGGACGCGGCGCGACTCCGCCCGCGGAGGCGCGCACCAAACATCCCGCGGCCAAGCGCGCTGCCGCCAAGGCGAAGGCGGCGGCCAAACAGCCGAGCGGACGCGGCGGTGCGGCCGGTCGTCCGGCGGGCCGCAAGAGCGACGACGGTCCCGAGTTGGTGCTCGGCCGCAATCCGGTGGTCGAATGCCTGCGCGCCGAGGTGCCCGCGACGGCGCTCTATGTGGCGGTCGGCACCGAGAACGACGACCGGCTGACCGAGAGCGTGAAGCTGGCGGCCGACGCCGGGATCTCCATCCTGGAAGTGCCGCGCACCGATTTGGATCGCTTGAGCGCCAATGGAATGCATCAGGGCGTCGCACTACAGGTGCCGCCGTACCGGTACGCGCACCCGGATGATCTGCTGGACCGGGTCCGCGGCACGGCCGAGCCCGCGCTGCTGGTCGCGCTGGACAATATCTCCGATCCGCGCAATCTCGGCGCGGTGATTCGCTCGGTGGCCGCGTTCGGCGGGCAGGGTGTGCTCATTCCATCGCGGCGCAGTGCCAGTGTCACCGCCGTCGCCTGGCGTACCAGCGCGGGCGCCGCGGCCAGGCTTCCCGTCGCCCGGGCCACCAATCTGACTCGCACGCTGAAGGATTGGGCGAATCAGGGCTATCAGATCGTCGGGCTGGACGCGGGTGGCGACACCACGCTGGATGCCTTCGACGGTCGTGAACCGACGGTGATCGTGGTCGGCTCCGAGGGTAAGGGCCTGTCCCGCCTGGTTCGCGAAACCTGCGATTCGATCCTGAGCATCCCGATGGCGGGGCCGGTGGAATCGCTGAACGCGTCGGTGGCCGCCGGTGTGGTGCTCGCCGAGGTGGCCCGCCAGCGCCGCTCGGCCTGATCCCCGGGAACCACCCGCCGCGTCGTGTGGGAGCGCCCACCCGGGTGGGCGCCGACGGTCGATCCTGACACGCCGCGCCACCGGTGCGGCCATTCCAATACTGCAAATCGGCTCGCTCCCCGTAGAATTCGGCGAGTGGTGATACCCAACGCGCCCATCGGTCAGCCGGTCGAGCACCCGAACGCGACAGCTGTGCTGTGGCTCGGTGCTGCCAGCATCTTCTGCTGCGGGGCACTAGGTCCGGTGGCGTGGGCGCTGGGCAAGCGGGCGCTGGACCAGATCGAGGATTCCGGTGGCGCCTTCGGCGGTCGCGCTCAGGTGCTGGTCGGATACATCCTCGGCATCATCGGCACGGTTCTGATGGTCATCTTCGCGACGCTGTTCATCCTGATCATGCTGGGCGGCAACGCCTGAGGCGGTTCAGTCCAGAACCGGCCGCTCGGCGTCGGTCTTGCTATCCCAGGCGGGCCATTCCTGACTGATGCTGCCCGACCAGTTGGGCTGCCTGCGATCCCGGAACGCCGCCATCGCCTCGCCGCCATCGATGCTCTTGGTGACGTGCGCGTTGAGGTCGGCTTCCAGCTGTCCGACCATGCCGGGGCCCATTCCGAGCCCCTCCCAGAGCAGGCGCTTGGACAGTGCCACCGGTAGCGGCGCCGATCCGTTGACCAGGTCGTGCGCGACCGACAGGGCGGTCTCCAATACCTCGGCGGCATTCAGGCAGCTGTTGGCCAGGCCCATCGCCTTGGCCTCCTCGCCGTCGAAGGTGCGCCCGGTCAGCATGATGTCGGCGGCATTGGCCATGCCGACCAGCCGGGGCAGCGTCCAGTGCGCGTACCCGTCGGCGAGTACGCCGCGTCGTACCTGGTTCAGGCCGTAGACGGCATCGCGCGCCATGTACCGCAGATCGCATTGCAGGGCGAGTGCGAGCCCGATGCCGACCGCATGCCCGTTGACCGCGGCGATCACCGGTTTGCGGACCCGCCACGGCGCCGGATCGATGGTCGCGCTCACATCGCCGACCCGGTTGGACAGATCCGCGCCCGCGCAGAACGCGGGTGGCGTACCGGTGATCACGACCGCCCGGATCGCGTCCTCGGCATCACACCGATGTAGCGCGGAGCTCAGTTCGGCGGCCATCTCCGGGGTGAAGGCATTCTGCTGGGCGGGGCGATTGAGCGTGAGCACGGCGATGCCCGCTGAGACATCGACGAGCAGTTCCGAACTCATGCCCATGGATGTTAGTCGTGTTTGTTGGCCGTGACTTCGTCACGGCGGGTTCGCGGCCCCTTGGTCTCGCTGCCGACCGGTCGAGACTCGCGCTGCGCGCATGCGCTTCGACCGCTCGGCAGCGAGACGGCCGCGAACGGTCGGTCGTCGGGCTCCCTCCGTGCGGGGCTGGGAGAGTGCGGACCGTGGCACCTCGTCCCGGCGTGTTGGCGTCTTGCTGCCGACCGGTGGTGGCGCTCCGGCCGGGTGTGTTGGTTAGCGCAGCACCGCGCGGCCGATCGCGTACTTGTGCACCTCGGTGGGGCCGTCGTAGAGCCGGAAGGCGCGCATATCGCGGAAGATCATTTCCACGACCGTCTCGCCGCTGATGCCGATGCCGCCGAGCACCTGTACGCAGCGATCGGTGACCTTGAACAGTTCCTCGGAGACGAAAGCCTTCGCGATGGAGCTCTCGTGCCTGGCCTTCTCGCCCTGATCCATCAGCCAGCAGGCGTGCCAGATCGTGAGCCTGCACTGATGCAGTGCGATCTCGTTGTCCGCCAACATGAACGACACACCTTCGTGGTCGCCGATCGGCTTGCCGAAGGCGGTGCGGGTCTTGGCGTATTCGACCGCGATGCTCTGCGCCCGCTCGGCGGCGCCCAGCCAGCGCATGCAGTGCGTGAGCCTGGCCGGGGCCAGCCGGAGCTGGGCGTAGCGCAGTGCCTGGCCGGTCTCGCCGAGCAGCGCCGACCGGGGCAGCACCAGGTTCTCGAAGCGCACCACGCCGTGCCCGCCGACGTAGTTGCGATCCATGGTGTTCATCGTGCGTTCGACGATGATGCCGGGCTGGTCGCCGTCGGTCAGGAACAGGGTGGGGCCCTCCGGTACATGCGGATTCGGCGCGACCCGGGCCATGATGATCCAGCTCTTCGCGCCGTTCGCGCCGGTGATCAGCCACTTGCGCCCGTTGATGGTGAAGTTCTCGCCATCGAAGACGGCCTCGGTGGCCAGCTGGTTCGGGTCCGAGCCCGCGCCGTCGGGTTCGGTCATCGCGAAGACGGTGCGCTGGTGGCCGTTGATGGCCGGCATCAGGTGTCGCTCGATCTGCTCCCGGTCGGCGATCTTGGACAGCAGGTACATATTGCCCTCGTCGGGCGCGGCACAGTTCATGGCGACCGGGCCGAGAGTGGACCAGCCCGCCGCCTCGTAGATCACCGCCTGCTCCACGTGGGTCAGGCCGCGCCCGCCGAGTTCCTCCGGGGCCTGCACGGTGAGCAGCTTCTCGGCACGGGCCATTTCGACCAACTCCTGCCGCAGTTCATCGGTCGGGCCGTGCGAGGTGAGTCGCGGATCGCGTTCGAAGGGGACGATCTTGTCGATGACGAACTGCCGCACGCGGTCGCGTTCGGCGGCGAGTTCGGCGGGAATCGTGAAGTCGATCATCGTTGGTCACCATTCGTTCGGCGGCGTTTGCAGTCGAGCATACGAAACCCGGCCCCGACGACTGAAGGCGGATGCCATCATTTTGTCGCCACCCACGCTGACCTGCGTATAAGCATGCGATTCTCGGCCTATCGGCGTGCTGTCAGCGTGCTGTCGGCGGACCGGGACAGTGTCATCCCATGCCGAACGGAACGGCGCTCGAAATCTCGCCGCCGCCGTTCAGAGATCGAAAGGGAAATCCGATGTCCGATACCGCATTCGCCGAATTCGTCCAGGCCACCGCCGAGAAATTCGGTATGCCCGGCGTCAGCGCCGGAGTCTTCACCGGCGGCCGGGAAATCTTCGCCGCCTACGGCGTGACCAGCGTCGACAACCCGCTGCCGGTGGATGAGAACACGCTGTTCCAGCTGGGTTCGATCACCAAGCCGGTGACCGCGACCGCAGTGATGCGCCTGGTGGCGGCGGGCAAGGTCGAGTTGGAGGCGCCCGTGCGGCGCTACCTTCCGGAACTGGTGCTCGCCGATGAGGCGGCCGCGACCGAGATCACCGTGGCGAATCTGCTCAACCACACCTCGGGTCTCGACTGGAATCTGATCGTGGAAACCGGCGAGGGTGATGACGCGCTGGCCGAGTTCGTGGCCCGGCTGGCCGAGCTGGCGCTGATCGGCGCACCCGGCGACCGGTCGTCCTACAGTCAGGCCGGATTCAACCTGCTCGGACGGATCATCGAGAAGGTCACCGGGCAGACCTACGAGAAGGCCGTCGCCGAGCTGGTCTTCGGGCCGCTCGGGCTGTCGAACAGCTTCTTCACGACGGGTGAGGCCATGATTCGCCGATTCGCGGTGGGCCACGAGCTCGACGCGGACGGCAACCTGTCCGTCGCGCCGCTGTGGAAACCCAACCGCGCCAACAACCCGGGCGGCGGCCTCGCGGCCTCGGCGGCCGACCAGTTGCGGTGGGCCCGTTTCCATCTCGGCGACGGTCGAACCGCCGACGGCGTCGAGGTACTGCCCGCGCAGCTGTTGCACCGGATGCGGCAGCCGACGGTCAGGTTGCGCGGCACCTCGCTCGGCGACGCCATGGGTATCGGCTGGTTCCTGCGCGAGGTGGACGGCGTGCAGACCATCGGGCACGGCGGATCCGGCTTCGGCCAGTTCGCCGAACTGCTGATCGTGCCCGAATACGACTTCGCCATCGTCGTGATGTCCAATGCGAACCCGGACGGCATCCCGTGCAATCAGGCCATCCTGCGCTGGGCGCTGGAGCACTACCTCGGCCTGGTCGACCGCGACCCGGAGCCGATACCGTTCGATGCCGAACGGGCCGAGGAGGTCGTGGGGCACTACGAGATCGACGCGATGACCTTCGATATCACCACGGACGGTAAGGGTCTCGTGCTCGAGGTATTGGTCAAGCCGGAGATCCGGGCCGCGTCGGAGCAGGAGATTCCGGCCGACCACGAGCCGTTCGAATTCGGTCTACTGCCCGGCGACGGGGACGAATACATCGTCACCGGTGGCGCATTCAAGGGGCAGCGCGGATTCTTCAGCCGTGACGAGAGCGGCGCGGTGGTGGGCGTCGACCTCGCCGGGCGCTTGTTCAAACGCGTCTCGTAATCGAATAACTATCAGCACCGAACCGGTCGGCCGATATCTCGGTCGGCCGGTTTCGTGCGTTCGTGGGACTCTCCGGCGTTCATCGCGAACTCGGTTCGGGCAGTTGTAAATACCTTCTGAGCTGCACTGATAACTCCCTCTTCGCGCTGTCAGCGCACTATCAGCGTCCTATCGGCGCCGCCCGGCATCGTTGGGTTCATCGAGAGCGAGGGCCCGCACCGGCCCCGCCGGAACAGCCGAAACACCTGATGAGGAGAAAATCGAAATGATCACCGCCGCCGCCATTGCCCAGATCCTGATCGCCCTCGCGTTCATCAGCATTCCGATCGTGCGGCACCGCTACGGCAAGGCCGCCGAGGCCGCCGCGCATGCCGAGCTGACCCGTCAGGGTGTGCGCCCGGAGGTGTTGGCGGAGAATGGCATGCGCTTCGACGCCGGCGGCCACGAGACCTGGGCCCCGGTAGGCATCGCCTCCGTGATGACCGCACTGGCCGCGCTCAACCTGGCAGGCAACGAGGGGGGCGTGACCCTGTCCTGGATCTTCCAGATCCTGGTGCTGCTCGCCAACGGCGTGATCCTCTACAGCAACCTGACCGCTGCCACGAGCATCACCGCCGCCTTCGCGAAGAAGGGTGACCCGGAACTGGCCCGCATCGACGTCAAGCGGTTCCTGGACGCGGCCGAGGGCGCCTTCCCCCGCTGGGTCATGCCGTACCTGCAGAACGCCAGGCACGCCATCGTCTTCGGCGGCTCGCTGCTGGTCCTGATCGCCCTGATCGCCGCCTGACCGAACAGCCGTCGACGGCCCGGCGCCCGCCATTCGAGCGGGCGCCGGGCCTTCCGCATTATCCGAGTCACCGTGTTCGAAGAGTCGCGACAGAACGGCCCCGCACCCGCCGTGGTCTCCGCCAGCTGCTCGCGTTGTGTCGGAGCCGACCCGGTGCGCATGCTCCGCCGCACCTGACGGCGGCCGCGTCTGCAAGGCTGGGCGGGTGCGAATTGCTCTACTCGGTCCCGTCACCGCGCATACCGACGACGGGGCTCCGATCGATATCGGTGGCGTACGGCTGCGGATGCTGCTCGCGAGGTTGGCCGTCGAAGGTGGTCGCCCGGTCTCCGTGGACGGGCTCATCGATGGGTTGTGGGGGGAGGAGCCGCCCGCGGAGGCGGCGGGGGCATTGCAGGCGCTGGTATCCCGATTGCGCAAGGCGCTGCGCGGCGCGGGCTCCGTGGACTTCGGGGCGGGCGGCTACCAGCTGTCGGTGCGGCCCGACGATGTCGACGCGTACCGGTTCGAGGAGCTGGCCGGGCGTGGCAGGCGCGAATTGGCCGCGGGGAAGGCCGAAGCCGCGGCCGGGGTGCTCGCCGCCGCGGCGGCACTGTGGCACGGGCCCGCCCTGGCCGACGTGCTGGAAGCGCCCTTCGCGGACCTCGCCGCGAGTCGGCTGAACGACCTGCGCGCGGCCGCCGCCGAGGACCGCTTCGACGCGGAACTGCGCTGCGGCGGGCACGCCGCGGTGCTGGCCGATCTCGAATCCGCCGCCGCCGAACGGCCATTGAGCGAACGCCTGGCCGCGCTGCGGATGCGCGCGCTCGCCGCGAGTGGCCGTCAATCAGATGCGCTGGCGGTGTACGAGCAGATGCGCGAGCGTCTGGGCGACGAACTCGGTGTCGATCCCTCGGCCGAACTGCGTGAGACCCATCTCGCGCTGCTGCGCGGCGAACTGGAGCGGCCCGCCGCGCAGCCGGAACCCGCCGCGAGCCGAATCCCGCTGCGGCTCACCAGCTTCATAGGCCGCGAACGCGAACTGGACCGGTTGGCCGCCCTGCTGTCGGAATCCCGGCTGGTCACCGTGGTCGGGCCGGGCGGTGCGGGTAAGACCCGGCTCTCGGTCGAGGCGATCTCCCGGCATCGGGCCCACGAGCGCGGCAAAGTGTGGTTCGTGCCATTGGCCGGTGTCGGCGATGCGGACCAATTGGCCGATGCCGTGCTCGGCGCGCTCGGCCCCGGTGACCTGCGGGCCGCCGACGGGGCCGGTTCGACGGGGCCGGTCGAGCGCATCACCGGCCTGCTCGACGTCGGCGAGGTGATCCTGGTTCTGGACAACTGTGAACATCTCGTCGAGGCGGCCGCGGATCTGGCCGACGAATTACTCGCGGCCCTCCCGGATCTGCGGATCCTGGCCACCACCCGGGAGCCGTTGGCCATTACCGGAGAATCGCTGATCCAGCTCGGGCCACTTCCGCTGCCGGAAGCCGCTTCGGCCGCCGGATCTCCGGTGGAATCCGGCGCGGCCTCGGAATGGCTTGCCACCGCCGAATTCGCCGCCGTTGCGGCCTCACCCGCGGTTCGGCTGTTCGTCGATCGGGCGGTCGGGGTGCGCGCGGACTTCGCCCTCGACCCGGCCAATGCCGCCGCTGTGGTGGAGATCTGCCGTCGATTGGACGGGATTCCGCTCGCGTTGGAGCTGGCGGCGGCGAAGCTGCGTTCGATGAGCGTCGAGCAGGTGGCCCGCCGACTCGACGATCGGTTCCGGCTGCTCACCACCGGCAGTCGCACCGCGCTGCCACGCCAGCGCACGCTGCTGGCACTGGTCGAGTGGAGCTGGGATCTGCTGGATGAACCGGAACGGGTTCTGGCGCGACGGCTTTCGATATTCCCGGGTGGCGCGACCCTGGCGGCGCTGGAGACGGTGTGTGCGGATATCCGGCTACCCGCCGACGATGTGCTCTACGTGATCGGCGCGTTGGTGGAGAAGTCGGTGGTGGAGGTCTCGGCGGACAGTGATCCGCGCTATCGGATGCTGGAGACCATCCGCGCCTATGCCTACGATCGCTACGCCGACTCCGGTGACGATGTGGCGCAACGCTTCGCCGATCACTATCTCGCGGTGGCCGAGGCGAATGAGCCGCTGCTGCGCACCCGCGACCAGCTCCGCGCGCTCAGGGTCTTCGACGCCGAACACGAAAATCTGGTCGCCGCACTGCGATTCGCGTTGGATAGGGCGGAGGCCGCGCGGGCCGCGGAATTCGTCGCCGCCCTGTTCTGGTACTGGGGAATTCGCGGGATGAGCACCCAGTTCGAAAGCTACCTGGCCCGGGTGCTGCACCTGGAGGCGGCGCTACCCGATCGGGTCCGGGCCGCCTTCCGCTTGATCCGGCTAATGGCGGGAGCACCGGTGCGCGAGGACGTCCCGGTGCTCGAGCTGATCGCGGAGTGCACGGCGGCGGGCGCACTGGAATTCCATCCGGCGTTGCTGTTGTTCACCCCGCAGCTCGCCTACTCCTCGGGCGATACCGAACTCGGCGACCGGCTGCTCGCTCTAGCGCTCGACTCCTCCGATCCCTGGGTGCGCGCCAGCGCGCTCTGGTCGCGGGATGACGTGCACGTCGAACAGGGTGACCGACGGACCGGCGCCTCCGCTCGGCTGGCGGCGCTGCGCGATTTCGAAGCGGTCGGTGATCGCTGGGGGCTCGGTATGGCGCTGTTGGCGATCGGCCGCGAGCACTCGCTGCGTGGTGAGCACCGCGAGGCCATCGCCGTCTTCGAGCGCGGGGTGGCGGTGAGCGCCGAATTGGACGGGGAGGACGACCTCTTCCACTGCCGTGCCCGGCTCATCGCCGAACGGATGCGCAGCGGCGACCTGGCGGGCGCCGAGCGCGATATCGAGTCCGTTCGGCGTCGGGCGGGTGCGCGCGGATATCGGCGGATGTCCGCGGAGATCCTGTTCAGCGTCGCCGAATGGCACCGCCGCGCGGGCGATCCGGCCGCCGCCGATCGCGCCGTCGACGAACTGGAATCCGTCGCCGATCGCCTGCTGCTCCCGGCGGATATGGCCGCCGGCCTGATCGCGGGCGCACGCATGGCGAACCGGCTCGCCGAGCGTTCCGCCGCCGCGGCTCGCGCATTGCTGCCCGCGGCCGTCGCTGGCCTGCTCGCCTGGGGTAATGCGTCGATCACCGCGCAGGCCGCCGAACTCGAGGCGAGTCTGTTACTGCTGGAAGATGATCCGGCGGCGGCCGCCACCGCACTCGGCATGAGCGAGGTCATCCGCGGCGCGTTCGACGCGGGTGAGCCGATTCTCGCGGCGCTGGTCGAGGACCTGATCGATCGGCTCGGCGAATCGGACTACCGCGATGCCTACCGACGGGGCGCGGAAATGCCGCGTGAGCTGGCACTGGAAGCCCTCCAGCGCGCGACGGGCCACCCCGCCGAACGGTAGTCCGGCACTGCTTGCGCCGGGTCGGCCGCGTATCGGCCGCCCCGGCGTTCGGCGAGACCATTTCAGCTCGCGCGTGCCACCTGATGACGGCGGGCGCCGATGACCCGGCACACCACGTAGATCAGGAACGACAGCGTGGTGACGAATGTCGACACCGGCACTCCGGGCGCCAGGGACAACAGTATGCCGCCGACCGCGGCGATTTCGGCGAACACGATGGCGAGTACGGTGGCGCGCACCGGATTCGCGGTGAGCTGAGCGGCGGCGGCCGCGGGGGTGATCAGCAGCGCGAGCACGAGCAGCGCGCCGACGATCTGCACGCCGAAGGCGGCGGTGATGCCGAGCATGACCGCGAAGACGATCGACAGCGCGCGCACCGGAACACCGCGCGCCACCGCGACCTCCGGATCGGAGCTGGCGAACAGCAGCGGCCGGTAGATCGCCGCGAGCACCGCGAGCACCAGCACCGTGCAGGTGACGAGCAACGCGAGACCGCTGTATCCGACGCTGACCACCTGACCGGTGAGCAGCGAGAATTTGGATCCGGCGCGCTCGGGCCCAAGCCAGAGAAAAAGCACCGAGAGCCCGAGTCCGAACGAGAGCACCACCGCGATCACCGAATCGCGTTCCCGCGCACGGGTTCCGAGCACGCCGAAGAGCACGGCGGCCACCACCGACCCGATGATCGCGCCGAGCCCGACCCCGATTCCGGCGAGCAGCGCCGCGGCCGCTCCGGTCAGCGACAGCTCGCTGGTGCCGTGCACCGCGAACGACATCTGCCTGCTGATGATCAGCGGCCCGATGGCCCCGGCGAGCAACCCGAGCATGGCCGCCGCCAGCACCGCCTGCTGCACGAAGTCGTAGCCGAGCAGATTGGCCGTGGTGGACAGGTCGAACATCTTCGATAAGACATCGCCGAGTTTGTCGATCACGCGCGGACGCCCCTGGCATCGGGTTCGGCGTGGCAGTGCTGCGCGCCTGCCGCGCCGAGCGCGTCGATGGTGTCACCGGTGCCAACCACCACCAGCCGCCCGCGCACCCGCAGCACGTCGACCTCGGTCTGGTACAGCTCGGAGAGCACCTCGGAGGTCATCACCTCGTCGGGCGCGCCGATCCGGAACTTGCCGTCCACCAGGTACAGCACCCGATCCACCAGCGGCAGAATCGGATTGATCTCGTGGGTCACGAAGAGCACCGCGGTGTCGTGGCTGCGCCTTCGCTTGTCGATGAGCTCGGCGACCAGCCGCTGGTTGGCCAGGTCGAGGCTGAGCAGCGGCTCGTCGCAGAGCAGCACCTTCGGGTCGCCGACCAGTGCTTGCGCCACGCGCAGGCGCTGCTGTTCGCCGCCCGACATGGATTCCAGCGGCGCGCTCGCGAATTTGTCCGCGCCGACGGCCGCGATGGCGGCGGCTACCTTGCGCTTGCGTTCGGCCCGTCCGCGCAGGCCGAGGCCCCAGCGGTGCCCGTCGACACCGAGCCCGACCAGGTCGACGCCGCGCAGCTGTACGCCCGCGTCGATCGTCTTCTGTTGCGGCACATAGCCGATGTCGGGGTTACCGGTGCGCGCGAGCGATCCGGCGACGAACGCCCGACCCGACCCGAGGGCGAGCTGACCGAGCAGCACCTTCAGCAATGACGTCTTGCCGGAGCCGTTGGGGCCGAGCACGGCGATGAATTCGCCGGGAGCCACCTCGAGGTCGAGTCCCTGCCAGAGGGTGCGGTCGCCGAACGCCAGCCGGGCGTCCTCGAGCCGGACAACCGCCGCCCTGTCGGTGTCCGCGATCCGCCGACGCACCTGTGCGGTGTGTTCGGTCAGCGCGGCTCCCTTGCTCGTGGACATCTCGATCGGCTGTTCGTCGATCAGCCCAGCGCTTTCGCCAGCGCTGCGGTGTTCGCTGTCTGCCACTGAATGTAATCCATTCCCTCGGGGAGGGTTTCGGTCATCTCGACGATGGCGACGCCGCTGGTCACGGCGAGTTCGCGCAGGTCGCGGGTGACCTTGTCCTGGGTCTGCACGTTGTAGACGAGCGCGCGAACCTGCTTGCCGGTGAGTAGATCCCGGATTTCCGCGACGGCCGCGGGCGCGGGATCGGTCTCCTGCTCCATCGCCTCCTGGAACTCGTGCGGGGTGCGGTCCGCCGCACCGGCCGCCAGCAGCAGGTAGTGCGCGAGCGGTTCGGTCTGCAGCACCGGGGTTTTCGGGTGCTGGGCGGCGATCGCGCCGGTGGCAGCGGTGATCCCGGCCAGCTGCGACTTGAAGGCGGCGGCGCGGGCGGTGAAGTCGGCCGCATGCGCCGAGTCGATCTCGCCGAGCGCGCCCGCGATCTGGTCGGCGACCGCGCCGACGGTGGACACGTCGTACCAGACGTGCTCGTTCTCGTCGCTCTTGTCGGTACGGGACTCGAAGGCGTCGACGGTGCGCTTGTCCTTGCCGGACAGGGCCTTCTCGACGAACTCGTCGTAGCCGCCGCCGTTGTAGACGACCAGGTCGGCGTCGCTGATCTTGGCCGACTCGACCGCGGAGGTCTCGTGCGAATGCGGGTCGGCGGCGGGGTCGGTGATGAGTGAGGTCACGGTCGCGTCGGGACCGGCGACGGTAGCGGCGATAGTGCCCCACACATTGGTCGAGGCGACGACTTGCGGCTTATCCGAGTCGTCGGAGCTGCCGCAGGCGGTCAGCGCGAGAGCGGTCGCCACTCCCACGGCGACGCCAGTGAACTTCGAGACAATACGACTACTCACGCGGGGCACTCCTGGCGATACGAACTGAGCATAATGAGTGCTCTAGATCATAATGGAAATCGTTACCGTTTAACTTTAGCAGTACCCGCAACTCGGCCACCGCCCGCCCGCCGCCCCCGCGCTGCCCAGCCGCGCCCGAAACGCCGAACGTCACGTCGGCAACTCGGCGTTTGCCGGACGTGACGTCCAGGTGCTCGGTATGCGGTTAGACCAGTAGCTCGGCGGGCTGACCCAGTAACTGGGCGCAACGCAGCAGGCCGAGGTGGCTGTAGGCCTGCGGATGGTTGCCGAGCGAGCGCTCCGCGACCGGGTCGTACTCCTCGCTGAGCAGGCCGGTCGGCCCCGCCACATCGACCAGCTGAGCGAACAGCGCCTCGGCATCCGAGCGCTTGCCGATCAGCAGGTATGCCTCGACCAGCCAGGCCGCGCACAGGTGGAATCCGCCCTCGCCGCCGGGCAGACCGTCGTCGTGGTGGTACCGGTACACGGTCGAACCGCTGCGCAGTTCGGCCTCGGTCGCGACCACGGTCGCCGCGAAGCGCGGGTCGGACGGTTCGATCAGGCCACTGAGGCCGATGTGCAGGGTGGCCGCGTCCAGATCGGTGCCGTCGTAGGCGGCGGTGTAGGACTGCACCTCGTCGTTCCAGCCCTTGGCCTTGACCTCTTCGGCGATGGTCTCGCGCAGCAGCGTCCAGGCCGGGTCGACCTCGCGCCCGAATTTCTGCGCCAATGTCAGCGCCCGGTCCACGGTCAGCCAGCCCATCACCTTCGAGTAGACGTGGTGGCGCGGGTTGCCGCGGATCTCCCAGATGCCGTGGTCCGGTTCGGTCCAGCGACGCTGCACCGCGGCGACCATGGCGCACACCAGTTCCCAGTCGGGATCCGGCAGCGCCCGATCCGGTGCGGTGATGCCCTTGCTCTCGCGGGCGTGCGACAGCGCGGCGATGAGCTCCACGATGGGACCGAAGACGTCCAGCTGCACCTGCATATTCGCGGCATTGCCGACGCGAACGGGGCGTGAGCCCGCATATCCGGGCAGCTGGTCGATCACGGCCTCGGGCGGCAGCGTCTCGCCGTACAGCGTGTACAGCGGGTGCAGCCGCTCCGGTCCCGGCAGCGTCTCCAGCACGCGGTGCACCCAGCCGAGGAATTCCTCGGCCTCGGCGAGCGAGCCGAGCGAGACCAGCGCCTGCGCGGTCATCGAGGCGTCGCGCAGCCAGCAGTACCGGTAGTCCCAGTTGCGCACACCGCCGATATCCTCCGGCAGCGAGGTGGTGGCCGCGGCCAGGATCGAACCCGAGGGTGAGTGCACCAGCCCGCGCAGGGTGAGCGCCGAACGCTTCATCAGATCCGGCTTCAGCGGCGGCAGATCGAGCCCGGCGGCCCAGCTGGACCAGTAGCTCTCCGCCTCCCGCCGCCGGTCCGCCTCGCTGATCATGGCCGGCGCGAGATCATGTGTCCCACAGCGCAGTTCCAGCACGATCGGGCCGCGCGACGGGTCGACGACCGCGCGTGCCACATCGTGGGCGCCGTCGGTATCGATCTGCCACTCGACGCCGGGGGAGCGCAGCACCATCGGGTCGTTGGTGCCGAGCACCCGCAGCCCGGTCTGCTCGCGCTCGAGGGTCACCGGCACCTGGCCGAACTCCGGCCGCGGCGCGAAGGTGACCACGGCCTTGGCGTCGCCGGTGATGACCCGGGTCAGGTCGGTTCGGCTGGGCGCGACGTCGTGCGGCAGGTAATCGACCACTTGCAGACTGGCCCAACGGGTTTCGACGGTCATGGTGCCGTCGATATAACGCTGCGAGAGCGGTAGTCCGGCCCGCTCCGGCCCGATGGTGAAGTGGCCCGCCTGCGGGCCGCCGAGCAGATGCGCGAAGACCGCCGCCGAATCCGGCTCCGGGTGGCAGAACCAGGTGACCGTGGCGTCGGGGGTCAGCAGCGCCACCGAGCGCGGGCTCGACAACATGGTCAGCCGCTCGATGCGGGGCGCGCTCGCGCCCGCCAGCCAGGTGCGCCGTTCCTCGAGCAGGTAGGCCAGCGCGCAGGCGACCGCCTCGGTGCTCGCCACCCGGAACTTCGCGATGCTGTCGCCTTCGCCCACCTTGATGCCCAGATCGGGGCCGGAGAGTACGCGGAAGGCCTTCTCGTCGGTGACGTCGTCGCCGAAGAACACCGCCGCGGTCGCACCCTCCTGGTGTCGGATGGTGTCCAGCGCGGTGCCCTTGTCGGTCGGGATGACGGCCAATTCGATAACGGCCTTGCCCTCGGTCACCTGCACGCCGACCCAGCACGCCGGGCCGAGCCGGACCGTCTTGAGCGCGCGCAGTCCGACCTCCGGACTGGCATTGCGCACATGCAACGCCACACTGGCCGGCTTGATCTCCACCGAGGCACCGGGATTGTCCGCGGCGATACGCGTGAGCGAGGTCTGCACCTCTTGCAGCAGCTGTTTGGCATCGTTATCGATCGCGTGCACGAAGCCGACGTCGAATTCCGAACCGTGGCTACCGATCAGTTGGACCTCGACCGGAAGCCGGGACAGTGCTGCGAGATCCCGCAGCGCACGACCGGAGATCACGGCGGCGGTCGTGCCGGTGAGACCGGCGAGGGCGCGTAACGCGCTCACCGATTCCCGTTGGGGATACGCCTTTGCCGGATCGGAGACGATGGGCGCGAGCGTCCCGTCGTAGTCCGATGCGACCAAGAGTCGTGGCTCGCGCGCGACCGTCGACAGTGCGCGGCGAAGTTCCTGTGGCAAATCCTGTGCGCTCACGCATCCAACCTAGTGATCGGAGGAGTTTTTTCAGGGGCGGGCAAAACAATACTGTGTTGAATATGCCGCACCGCAGCGCGCCGGTATGCGTGCGCACGATTGCGACCACCCCGAACCGGAGGCCCCCAGTTAACACGCAGGTAACCGGACGGTAACCATTGTCCGGGTGCGTGTCGCACGTGGATCACGGGTGTGCTCCGCACGGGGCCGGGGCGGCCGGGCGGATTTGCCGGGAATGAGTCGCTTTGCCGGACATCGGGGTTCGCTGCCGGGTCGGCGACCGCGAGCAAGCGCGGCATACAACAACGGTAGCCCGACCGCCGCTCTTATGCGCGACGGCCGGTTACTCGAGTCCGGCGGTCAGGTTTCACCAATAGCCGTCGGCTAATTCACTGCTCGTCACCGAGCAGGAGATCCACCGTCAGTTCCAGACGATCCGTGACATCGGTCGCAGAGGCCCGTCGCGTGAGCCAGGCGACCAGATTCGACAGCCAGACGTCGCTGATCACGCGCGCGATCGCCAGCTGCCGTTCCGTCGGCTCGCCGTCGTTCATGGCGCGGGCGAAGACCCGGTCCATCACCTTGCCGACCCGGTCGACCTCGGCCGCCGCCGAGGCGTCGGCGAACATGAAGGCTCTGGTCATGGCCTCGGTGAGCAGCGGATCACGCTGCATCATCCGGGTGATCTGGGTGAGCAGCAGATGCATGCGCTCGCGCGGCGTCTGTCCGGCAAGCGGCTTGCGTTTGCCCTCGATCTGCTCGAATTCACGCGACAGTGCCGAGACCAGCAGGTGCACCTTGGACGGGAAATACCGGTACAGCGTGCCGACGGCCACATCGGCGCGTTCGGCGACCGCGCGCATCTGCACCGCGTCGTATCCGCCCTTGGAGGCCAGGGCCAGCGTCGCGTCCAGAATTCGCTTCCGCCGTTCCCGCTGCGCGGCCGAACTCAGCTCATCCTCGCTGAGCGTGGTGACCGTCGCGGTGGGCCGCGCGGCGCTCGAATCGGCGGGCTGCGATCGGGATGGACTGGCCATTGATGAGAGTCCTTTCCAGAAACGTCGTTTCGTCGGCTTACATGCGCGGATCCAGCCGGTCGGGAAGCTCGTCTCTTGACTTCCGCCCGGCTAGGATATTAGAACATGTTCTAGGTGTGGGAGTCACGCCGGAAAGGCGGTATGGAGTGTGACCATCGCCACCACTGAAGAGCATAAAGCCGTTCAGGAGTCGATGCGCGGATGGGCCGGATCGGTTCGTCCAATTGAAACAATGCGGGCCGGAGCCACAAGTTTCTGGCACGTGTACTGGCCCGCGCTGACCGATCTCGGGATCTTCCGGGTCGCGGTCGCCGAGGACGCGGGCGGCGCCGGCGGAACGGTCGCCGACCTCGCTGTCCTGGTCGAACAGGCCGCGCACGATCTGGTCGGTGGGCCGGTGCTGTCGACGGCTGTGGCGAATCTGGTCACCGCGGGTGTCCTGGATGAGGACATGCCGTGCGGTATCGCGCTCGACTTCGTTGTCGAATCGGACGTGAGCGTACCCTCCGCAAGCGAGAACGTGTTGCTTACCGGTGTCTGGGAGTCGGTACTCGGTGCGGCACAGGGCACTTCGGTGCTGCTGCCGGTGCGGACGCCGGAGGGCCCGCGCTGGTGCCTGCTGCCGCCGGACGCCGCGGGACTGCGCATCGAGGAACTGCCCTCGGCCGACCCGAGTACGCCACTGGCGCGTGTGCACTGCGCCGAGGCGCCGGTGCCCGCCGATCGGATCTTCACCGCACCGCACGCCGTCGAAGACCTCATCGCGGCGCTGGTCGCCGCCGAACTCGCCGGGCTCGCGGGCTGGTGCCTGGAAACCGCGGTCGAATACGCGAAGGTGCGTGAGCAATTCGGCCGCAAGATCGGTTCCTTCCAGGCCGTCAAGCACATCTGCGCGTGGATGCTGTGCCGCACCGAGCTGATTCGCGCGGTCGCGGCCGATGCCGCCGCCGCCGTGGACGAGGGCGGCGCCGAGCTGCCGATCGCGGCCGCCATCGCCGCCGCGGTCGCGCTGGACGCCGCGGTCGAGACCGCCAAGGACTGCATCCAGGTGCTCGGCGGCATCGGCTTCACCTGGGAGCACGACGCCCACTTCTACCTGCGCCGGGCGACCGTCCTGCGTCAGCTGCTCGGCGGCTCGGCGCGCTGGCGGGCCAGGGTGACCGAGCTGACCCGCGCGGGACATCGCCGGACCACCGGGGCCGACCGGGTCTTCACGGCGGCGCGAGCGACGGGCCAGGAGGCGGTGGCGGAGCGTGACCACGCGGGAGATCTGGCCACCGAGGTGGCCGCGATCGCCGCGCTGCCCGCCGAACAGCGGGCCAACGCACTCGTCGAGGCCGGTCTGGTGATGCCGCATTGGCCCGCGCCCTACGGCCGCGGCGCGAATCCCATGACCGGACTGGTGATTTCGGAGGAGCTGCGCCGCAACGGGCTGGAGACCCCCGACCTCGCCGTGGGCGGCTGGGCGGTGCCGACCCTGCTGCAGCACGGCACCCAGGAACAGATCGATCGCTTCGTCTGGCAGACGTTGCGCGAGGAGGTGATCTGGTGTCAGCTGTTCAGCGAGCCCGGCGCCGGATCGGATCTCGCCGCGCTGCGCACCACCGCCAAGAAGGTCGACGGCGGGTGGGTGCTGAACGGCCAGAAGGTGTGGACCTCGCTGGGCGACAAGGCCAACTGGGGCATCTGCCTGGCCCGCACCGACGCCGACGTACCGAAGCATCGCGGCATCAGCTACTTCCTCGTCGATATGCGCAGCCACGGACTCGACGTGCGGCCGCTGGTGCAGATCACCGGCGAGGCGCGCTTCAGCGAGGTATTCCTCGACGAGGTCTTCGTCCCCGACGATTGCCTGGTCGGCGAGCTGAACAACGGGTGGAAGATCGCCCGTTCCACGCTGTCCGCAGAGCGGGTCGCCATGGGCGGCAACGGCATCGGGCCGGTGCTGGAGGAACTCATCGCCAAACTGCCCGCCACCGGACCGGGTGCGGAACTGGTCGCCGATCGTCTCGGCGGCTTCGTCGCCGAGGCGATCTCCGGACTTCTGCTCGAGCAGCGTGCGGTGGTCGAGATGCTGTCCGGCGGTGATCCGACCGCGCTCAGCAGCGTGCGCAAGCTCGTCGGCGTGCGCCACCGTCAGGACGTGGCGGAATTCGCCGCGACCACGGCGGGTCCGGTCGGTGCCCAGGAGTCGGAAGTAGTCAAGGAATTCCTGCTCACTCGCTGTTTGTCGATCGCAGGTGGAACCGAGCAGATCCTGCTCACCGTGGCCGGTGAGCGGGTTCTAGGCCTGCCTCGTGACACGAGCGGTTAGTCGACGAGGAAGCTGGGAGATAAGCGTGGACTTCACCAGAGACGAAGGCCAGGACGCCGTGGCCGAAGTCGTCGTCGGTTTGCTGGAGCGCGAATCGGCGCGCGACATCGAACTGTGGCCGATTCTGGTCGACACCGGCCTGCCTTCGGTCGCGCTGCCGGAGCGCTTCGGTGGTGACGGCATGGGCCTGCCCGAGATCTCGGTCATGCTGACCGAACTGGCCACCGACGCGGTCGCCGTGCCCGCCCTGCCGACGCTGGGCTTCGCCCTGCTGCCGCTGGTGGCCGCGCTGCCGGAGAGCCTGGCCGACCGGGTGTTCCCGGAAGTCGCCAAGGGCGCGGTGCTCACCGTGGCGCTGAGTGAGCCGGGTGCGCCGTTCGTCGTCAAGCCGGAGACCACCGCGGTCACCAAGGGCGACGCCGTGCGGATCACCGGGCAGAAGGTGGCGGTGCCCTATGCCGAACAGGCACGCTGGCTGCTAATACCGACCGATGCCGGTGTCGCGCTGGTCGACGCGGATGCCGAAGGACTGACCCGGACGCCCTCGCCGGTCTCCGGCGGTATGCCCGAGGGCAGCGTACGACTGGACGGGGTCACCGTACCGGCCGAGCGACTGCTGCCGATCGAGATCACCGAACTGCACCGGGTCGCCGTCGCCTCGATCGGATCCGTCGCGGACGGCCTGCTCCGGGGCGCGCTGGTGCTGACCGCCGAACACCTGCGGATCCGGCGTCAGTTCAACCGGCCGCTGGCCGAGTTCCAGGCGGTGGCCCAGCAGATCGCCGACCTGTACGTCGTATCCCGCACCCTGCACGCCGCCGCGGTTTCGGCGAATTGGGCATTGGCGCAGGACGATTCCGGACCGGCGCATCAAGAACGGATCGATGACGATCTGGAGGTCCTCGCCTACACCGTGGCCTCCGAACTGCCCGCCGCCATGCAGAAATGTCACCACCTGCACGGTGGCATCGGGGTCGACGTGACCCATTCGATGCACCGCTACTACTCACAGGCCAAGGACATCGCCCGCTGGCTCGGCGGCGCGTCGTTCCGACTCGACCGATTGGGGGCAAGATGTTCATCGACCTGACCACCGAGCAACGCAGGCTGCGCGACGAACTGCGGGCCTATTTCGCCGATCTCGTAACTCCCGAGGAGGAGGCCGAGATGCAGGTGAACCGGCACGGCGATGCCTACCGCGCCGTGGTGCGCCGGATGGGCGCGGACGGCTGGCTCGGCGTCGGCTGGCCCAAGGAGTACGGCGGCCAGGGCTTCGGCGCCGTCGAACAGCAGATCTTCTTCAACGAGGCGGTCCGCGCGGATGTGCCGCTGCCGCTGGTGACGCTGCTGACCGTCGGCCCGACGCTACAGACCTTCGGCACCGACGAGCAGAAGAAGAAGTTTCTGCCCGGCATCCTCTCCGGGGATATCCATTTCGCGATCGGCTACTCCGAACCCGAGGCCGGTACCGATCTGGCCTCGCTGCGTACCAGCGCGGTGCGCGACGCCTCCGGGGACTGGATCGTCAACGGGCAGAAGATCTTCACCACGGGTGCGCACGAGGCCGACTACATCTGGCTGGCCTGCCGCACCGGATCGGTGGAGTCGCGGCACCGCGGCATCACCATCCTGATCGTGGACACCAAAGATCCCGGCTACTCGTGGACGCCGATCATCACCTGTGACGGTGCGCATCACACCAATGCCACCTACTTCGACAATGTGCGGGTGCCGGCGGACATGCTGGTCGGTGCGGAGAACCGGGGCTGGCGGCTGATCACTACCCAGCTCAACCACGAACGGGTCAGCCTCGGGCCGTCCGGCAAGATCGAGCAGCTCTACGACCGGGTGCACGACTGGGCCGCGCCACGCGGCGTACTCGGCAAGCCCGATGTGCAGCGCTCGCTCGGGCGCATCCACGCCATGGTCCGGCTCAACGAACTGCTGAACTGGCAGGTCGCCGCGACCGCGGACAGCGCGACCGAGGATCCGATGGGCGTCATCGCAGACGCCTCGGCGACCAAGATCTTCTCCACCGAGTCGTTGCAGGAGGCGGGCAGGCTGGCGGAGGAAATCGTGGGTGGCTACGGCGATCCCGGCGACCCGGCCACCGCCGCACTGCTGACCTGGCTGGACCGGCGCACCAAGCAGAACCTGGTGGTGACCTTCGGCGGCGGAGTCAACGAGGTCATGCGCGAACTCGTCGCCACCGCCGGACTGCAACTCCCGCGCGTACCCCGATAGAGATAAAGGAGGCCCGCGTGCCGGAAACGACCGCACCGGAAGAGATCACCGCCGCCGCCGAGCGGATCAAGGCGGCGGGTGAATGTGCCCCGCGCCTCGCGCGTGACCCGGTGAACCAGCCGATGATCAACAACTGGGTGGAGGCCATCGGCGACACCAACCCCATCTACGTCGACGAGGCGGCCGCCCGCGCCGCGGGTCACCCGGGCATCGTCGCCCCGCCCGCCATGGCGCAGGTGTGGACCATGTTCGGGCTCAACGGTGTTCGCCCCGCCGACGATCCGATGGGGGCCGCCACCGAACTGCTCGACGCGGCCGGATACACCTCGGTCGTCGGCACCAACTGCGAACAGATCTACCACCGGTATCTGGTGCCGGGGGAGCGGGTGACGGTCACCAGCCAGCTCGAGAGCCTCGTCGGTCCCAAGCGGACCGGACTCGGTGACGGCTGGTTCATCACCTTCCGCACGAAGTGGTACGTCGGCGACGAGGTCGTCACCGAAATGCTCTTCCGCATCCTCAAATTCGCGCCGGGTACCGCGCAGCCGCAACAGCCCGCGGGTGAGCGGGTCAAGCCGCTGGTCTCCTGGGATACCGAATTCTTCTGGGAGGGAACCAAGCTCGGCGAGCTGCGGATACAGCGGCTGCCCGATGGTTCGCTACGCCATCCGCCCGTCCCGGCGCTGTGGAAGGACAAATCCGAGCAGACCGACTATGTGGTCGCCTCCGGTCGCGGCACCATCTTCAGCTACGTCGTGCATCACGCGCCGAAGGTGCCCGGGCGGCAACTGCCGTTCGTGGTCGCGCTGGTCGAATTGGAGGAAGGCGTACGCATGCTCGGTGAGCTGCGCGGCATCGATCCGGTCGAGGTCAAGGTGGGTCTGCCCGTCCAGGTCGAGTTCGAGAAGCTCGACGACGATGCGACACTGCCGTTCTGGAAGGTGAGCGAATGAGCGACCGGACAATCGGCACTGCCGAGCCCACCGTCGAGGTCGGCGCGGTACTGCCCGAGCTGGTGATCCACGCCGATCCGACCTTCGTGATCAGCACCGCCCTGGCCACCAGGGATTTCCAGGATGTGCACCATGATCGCGACAAGGCGGTCGCCCGCGGTTCCAAGGACATCTTCGTCAATATCCTCACCGATACCGGGTTGGTGCAGCGGTTCGTGACCGACTGGGCCGGGCCGCGCGCCATCGTGAAATCCATTGCCCTGCGTCTCGGTGTGCCGCTGTACGCCGGTGACACGCTGACCCTGACCGGCACGGTGACGGCGCTGGACGGCGACGATATCCACATCGAGGTCATCGGACGCGACAGCCTCGGCGACCACATCACGGCGAAGGCCGTTATCGCATTTCTCGGAGGCCACGATGACTGAGCGGAACGGCATTTCGGGTCGCGCGGCCATTGTCGGCATCGGCGCCACCGACTTCTCCAAGGATTCCGGGCGCAGCGAATTGCGTCTGGCCGCCGAGGCGGTCGGCGCGGCGCTCGCGGACGCGGGTCTGACACCCGCCGATGTCGACGGTCTGACCACCTTCACCATGGATACCAACACCCAGGCCGCGGTAGCCCGCGCCGTCGGTATTCCGCAGCTGAAGTTCTTCTCGCATATCGGCTATGGCGGCGGCGCGGCCTGCGCCACCGTGCAGCAGGCGGCCATGGCGGTGGCCACCGGGATAGCCGATGTGGTTGTCGCCTACCGTGCCTTCAACGAGCGGTCGGTATCCCGGTTCGGGCAGTTCTCCACGGCCCTGGCGACCGCGCCCACCTCCTCGGGTATCGACGCGGGCTGGTCCTATCCGCACGGGCTGGGCACCCCGGCCGCACAGGTCGCCATGGTCGCCCGGCGCTATATGCACGTATACGGCGCGACCAGTGCGGATTTCGGACGCATCGCGGTCGCCGACCGCAAACACGCCGCCGTGAACCCCGCCGCCTTCTTCTACGGCAAGCCGATCACCCTGGAGGATCACCAGAATTCGCGCTGGATCGCCGAACCGCTGCATCTGCTCGACTGCTGCCAGGAATCCGACGGCGGTGTCGCCATTGTGGTCACCAGCGCGGAACGGGCCAAGGATCTGCCGCAGCGACCGGCCGTGATCGCCGCCGCCGCGCAGGGCAGCGGCGCCGACCAGTATGTGATGACCAGCTACTACCGTGACGCCCTCACCGGTCTGCCCGAAATGGGGCTGGTCGGTGACCAGCTGTGGTCCCAGAGCGGTCTGCGCCCTGACGATATGCAGGCCGCGATCCTCTACGACCACTTCACCCCGTTCGTCCTCATGCAGCTGGAGGAACTGGGCTTCTGTGGTCGCGGTGAGGCCAAGGATTTCATCGCCGACGGCGCCATCGAACTCGGCGGCGCATTGCCGCTGAACACCCACGGCGGACAGCTCGGCGAGGCCTATATCCACGGTATGAACGGCATCGCCGAGGCCGTCCGCCAAATTCGCGGCACCTCGGTCAACCAGGTGGAGTCGATGCGGAACATCCTGGTCACCGCGGGTACCGGCGTGCCGACCTCGGGTCTGGTGCTCAGCGCGAACTGAACCGAGCGGGCTCGCCGTCCGGTGGTTCAGGCGCTGCGGATTGCCGCCGCCTTCCGCAGCAGCATGGTCCGTTCCCGGTCGTTTCCGGCGAGCCGCGCCGCGGCCTCGAATTCGGCGCGGGCCTCGTCGGAGCGGCCCAGGCGCGCGAGCAGTTCGCCGCGCGTCGCGGGCAGCAGGTGGTACCGGTCCAGTTGTCCGTTGTCGACGAGCGCGTCGACAATGCGCAGCCCCGCCGCGGGCCCCGACACCATCGCGACCGCGGCCGCCCGGTTGAGCTCGACGACCGGTGAGGGGGCGATCCGCCCGAGCGCGTCGTAGAGCAGCACGATGCGCTCCCAGTCGGTGTCCGCGACAGAGGGTGCGATCGCATGGCATTCGGCGATGGTCGCCTGCAACGCGTAGGCCCCGCGCCCGCGCCCGAGCGCGTCGACCCGGCGCAGTGCGGTGCGTCCGCGTGTAATGCATCCGCGGTCCCAGCGGCGGCGATCCTGGTCCGCGAGCAGCACCGGATCGCCGTCGGCGTCCACGCGCGCCGGAAAGCGCGCCGCGGTCAGCTCCATGAGCGCGACCAACCCGTGTACCTCGGGCTCATCGGGGACGAGTCCGGCGAGAATACGCCCGAGGCGCAGGGATTCCCGGCCGAGTTCGGGCCGCAGCCACGTGCTGCCGCGGCTGGCCGCGTAGCCCTCGTTGAACATCAGGTACAGCACCCCGAGCACCCCCGCGAGCCGTGGGCCGAATTCGAGTCGTTCCGGCACCTCGAACGGCACCCGGGCGGCGGCCAGTGTCTTCTTCGCCCGCAGGATGCGTTGCTGCACCGTCGCGGTCGGAACGAGGCAGGCCCGCGCGATGTCCTCACTCGCCAAGCCGCCGACCACCCGCAGGGTCAGCGCCACCTGTGCCTCCCGCGCCAGCACCGGATGGCAGGCGATGAATACCAGCCGCAGCACATCGTCGTCGATGCGATCGGGATCCCACGGCGGATCGGTGGTCGGCCCCCGCGCATCATCGGCCGCCAGTGTGCGGGCGATGGTGGCGAGCCGCTCGGCATAGCGTTCGTCACGACGCCAGCGGTCGATTGCCCTGCGTTTGGCGACGGTCGTGAGCCATGCCCCCGGATTCCTGGGAATCCCGGTCTCCGGCCACTGTGTCAGCGCGTCGACCAGAGATTCCTGTGCGAGATCCTCGGCGAGGCCGAAGTCGCCGACCGCACGTGTCAGTGTGGCGATGATCCTGGGTGATTCGATGCGCCACACGGCCGCGACGGAGCGCCGCACGGACTCCGCGGGGTCCGGGTGGCGCTGCGCCGCGGCATCGCTCATCAGGCCTTGCGTCCCTCGAGTTCCTCGCGCCACCCGGATTCCTTCTGGATCCACTCGTTGTCCTGCGGGAAGTCCTCGGTGCCGTGCACTCGGCGCACCTCGATCTTCGAACCGGGCCCGAGCGGTACCCGCTTCGCCCATTCGGCCGCTTCCTCTTTGGAAGCGACCTCGATGATCCAGAAGCCACCGAACAGCTCGGTGGTCTCACCGTAGGGGCCGTCGGTGACCAGCGGCGGATCGGCGGCGAAGTCGACGACGAAACCTTCCTCGGGCTCCGCGAGTCCTTCTCCGGCGAGCAGCACGCCCGCCTTCATCAGGGCCTCGTTGTAGTTGCCCATGGCTTCGATGATCTGCTCGAACGGGATGTTCTTCGCGGCCTCGACGGCTTCGTCGGTCGCGCGCATGATCAACATGTATTTCATCGTTCGCTCCTTCGTGTCGGGTCGTGTTTCGACCCTCTCACCCAGGACGTCGAACGAGAAGGACAGGAATCGACAGGTCGCCGCACTCCGTCTTCGGGCAGGATCCAGGTCCGCTGCGATCCGGTCCCGCTGCGGCGCGGCGTAGGTTGGAGCGGCAGTGCCGCGCAGGGAGGAGTCTCATGATCGATCGACACCTGGTCGACGTCCATATCCTGCTCATCCGCGACGGTGCGCTGCTGCTGAGCAAGCGCCGTAGCCCCGACGAGTTCGACGACCGCTGGCATGTGCCCGCGGGCAAGCTGGAGTCGGGCGAATCCGCGACCGCCGCGGCCGTGCGGGAGGCCGAGGAGGAGGTGGGCGTGCTGATCGATCCGGCGGATCTGCGCCTCATCCACACCGCCCACGTGGTGAGCTCCGGCCGCGAACCGCGCCTCGGCCTGTTCTTCGAGACCACCCGGTGGACCGGTGAACCGGTGAACCGTGAACCCGACAATTGCTATGCGCTCCAATGGTTCCCATTGGACGATCTCCCCGCCGACATCATCGCCTACCCGCTGGCGGGCATCCGTGCCCTGGCCACCGGTGTCGCCTATAGCGAACGCGGCTGGTCACCTTCGCACTGAGCGCATGTCGGCGCGGGCTGGTGGCCGCCCGTGACGCCGCGCAGGAAGGCCGACAGCAGGCCGGTCAGTTGGGCAATGCTCGCGCTGCCACCGGGACGCAGGTGGGTCCGGTTGCCCGCGAAGCGGTCGAAGACCGCGCCTTCGATGACCGCGACGAAGTCGGCGGCCGTTACCTCGGGGTCGGGGGTACGCATGGCCTGGAACAGCTCTCGTGCGCGTTCGACGGAGAACAGGCTGTGGGCCAGGCGATCGTGCAGATCGGGGTCGGGCAGAAGTTCGATGACCAGGGCGTGCCGGACGATCAGATGGCTGCGGCGTTCGGCGAGGAGCCGGTCGAGCCACACCGCGATGCCGTGCGCGACGGCGTCGGGGTCGAGGGAGGGAACCGCCGGTCGGGCGGTGGTGAATTCCTCGCGGGATCGGGTGGTGATGCGGTCGGTGACCGCTTCGATGAGGGCCCGTTTGGTCCGGAAGTAGTAGGACGCCGATCCGGTGGGCAGTTCCAGCGCGGTGTCCAGGGCGCGGTGGGTGAGTGCGCGAATGCCGCGGGTGGCGATCAGGTCGATGGCGGCATCGATGATGCGGGTGCGGCGGTCGGATGTGGACATCGTCACCTTCTCTGGCGGGCCCTTTCGATTGTCCTCTACAAATGTAGAGGACAGGGAGGTGGCCATGGAAGCCGGTGGAATCGAACTGGATGCCGACCAGCGGCGGGCGGCGGCGCGGCTGGCGGAGTTGGTGGACCGGCGGGGGCGGCCGGTCACCCGGCACCGGGGGATCTACCTGCACGGCAGGCCCGGTCGCGGCAAGACCATGGTGATGGACGGGTTCTTCGCCGGTGTCGCTTCGGCTCGTAAGCGGCGCTTCCACTTCCATCAGTTCTTCGCTCAACTGCATGCCGCGGCGCACGAGTGTCGTTCCATCGACAAGGCCATCGATCGGCTGCTCGGCAATGCCGTACTGGTCTGCTTCGATGAATTCCACGTGCACGATATCGGCGATGCGATGTTGATCGGCCGGATGCTGGACGCGCTGTTCGCACGCCGCATCGCGCTGGTGCTCACCTCGAACTACCCGCCCGCGGAGCTGCTGCCGAATCCGCTGTTCCACGACAAATTCCTGCCGACCATCGACCGGATCGTCGCGAACCTCGATGTCGTGCCGGTCGACGGTCCGATCGACTACCGCACGACGGGCGTGACGGCGATGCGCGCGGGTTTCGCCGCGGGTCGCTACCTGGTCGCGCCGACCGTCGGCGCGGTCGAATCGTGCGCCGGGCCCGCGGTGGGCGGTGCGCTCCCCGTGCGGGTCGGTACCCGGCGGATCTACGCCCGCGCGACAACCGCGGATTCGATCACCATCGACTTCGCGGCCCTCTGCGGCACCCCCACCTCGGCGGCCGACTATGTCGAACTCGCCCGGCGGTTCCGGCGCTGGACCCTGTGCGCGGTACCGCTCCTCGGCGAGGTGGCCCCGGACTGGGTGATGCGCCTGGTGAATCTGGTCGATGTGCTGTACGACGCCGATCTGGAACTGACGGTGTATGCGGCAGCGCCCTTATCGGAGCTGGTCCGCGGCCTGCGCGGGGTGCCCGACATCGACCGCACCCGCAGCCGTCTTGGTGAAATTTCACAATATGAGCCGGTGCCGGCTGGATAGCCGAAGCGTACGGGGTAGAACTGGACGACGGTACCGACAACCGGCGATAAACCCGAGGTAATCCGAAGTATTCGATTCGCTCCCGAGCGGACCACCCGGCATGTAACTATGTGGCTGTTTTGTGCAGTACTCAGGTTTGGTGGTAATTCGGGTGGTCCGGGTGCGAGCGCCGATATCGCGCGTGATCGTGCTGATCACGCTGCTGATGTTTGCCGCGATTGCGCTGCGCGGGTATATCCCGGGATCGGGCGATTCCGGGGAGCATCGCGCTGTCCCGTCCGCCATCGCGGTCGCGTTGATGCCGGTACTGCTCACGGTGTCCGTGGTGATCCTGCTGGCGGGTGTGATCGCCAGCCAGCACCGGCTGCCACTGGCCATGCCGGAGGTCGAACGCGACGATGAACCGAGGCAGTGGCGCCTGGGCCGCCTCGGGCTGCTGATGCTGACCGTGCTCGCGGGTTTCGCGCTGGTGATCGCCGCCGCCTCCGCGGTCTTCTTCGTCGGTATCGGAACCGACCGCGAACCCGTGCCCGCGGCGCCGGGAACCGATACGGGCGCCACACCGGAAACCGTGGCCACCAGTCCCGCGGACCCGGGTAGCGCGCCGACCGGATTGACGGGGACGCCGCTATTGCTCGCCACCATCGCGGCCATCGTGCTGATCGCGGTGGCGGTGATCGGCCTGGTGGTGGTCGCGGTCGCGGCCCGCACCAAGCCGGATGCGCAACAGCCGCCGGTACAGGCCGCGCCGCCCGCGGTGGTGGATTCGCTGGCCCGCGCGGCCGAAATGGGCTTGGCCGCCATGAATGTGCCCGGTCAGGAGCCGCGCACCGCGATCATCGCCTGCTATGTCGCGATGGAGCGCGGGCTCGCCTCCGACCGTGCCGCCGCGCCGCTGGCCTCGGATACCCCGATGGAGGTGCTTGCCCGCGCCTTCGAACGCGGCGCACTGCACGACGCGTCCGCGCGGGAACTGGTCGCGCTGTTCGAGGAAGCCAGATTCAGCCCACACTCGATGCTGGAGTGGCAACGCATGCGTGCCGAACAGCTGCTCCGCATTGTCCTCGCCGATCTCCAAGGGGAGATGGTATGACGACCGAAGAGGGTAGGTTGAATCGCACGGCGATTGTGGTGATGGCGATCTTCGTCGTGGTCGTGGCGGAGTTGATCACCCTCGGTAAGGCGCGCGACGCATTGCTCGTGGTCACCGGGATTCTGGTGGCGCTGGCCTTGTTCCAGCTGATCTGGTCGTTGCGGGACCGGGGATTCTCGGAGTCGGACGAAGAGTCCGACGAGATCGAGAACGGCCCGGCGGAGATGTTGCATCGCTGGCAGGCGAGGGCCCAGATGCTGGCCGATCGGGCGGAGGGCACCCGTGCCGACTGGGACCGGCACCTGCGGCCGCTACTGGCCAAGGAGTTCGAATTGTCCACCGGCCTGCGGGTCGCCAAGAACAGAAGGGCTACCGAGGCCGCCGGGATACTGCAGTTCGGACCGGAACTGTGGCGCTGGGTCGACCCGGCGAATTCGGCATTGCGCGATCAGACCACGCGCGCACCCGGGCGGGCGGCGCTGGATGAGATCTTGCGCCGACTCCAGAGAATGTAATGCGCCGTTCACGAAGAATGGGTTGAGGTAAGTGCGAGTAGCCAAATGACCATGCCGATGGACGCGACCGTCCAGCGCACCGAGGCGGTGCTGCGGGAGCTATCCCGTGTCGTCGTCGGTAAGCGCGACGAGTTGCAGCTGATCATGATCGCCGTGCTGTCGGGCGGGCACATCCTCATCGAGGACCTGCCCGGTCTCGGCAAGACGTTGATAGCGCGGTCGTTCTCGGCCGCACTCGGCCTGGATTTCACCCGGGTGCAGTTCACCCCCGATCTGCTACCCGCGGATCTGCTCGGGTCCACCATCTACGACATGTCGACGGGCCGGTTCAATTTCCGGCGCGGACCGGTCTTCACCAATGTGCTGCTGGCCGACGAGATCAACCGGACGCCGCCGAAGACGCAGGCGGCGCTGCTGGAGGCGATGGCCGAGGGCCAGGTCAGCATCGACGGCGAAACCTTCCCGCTACCCCAGCCTTTCATCGTGTTGGCGACCGATAATCCGATCGAATACGAAGGCACCTATCCGCTGCCGGAGGCGCAGCTGGATCGTTTCGCCATGCAGTTGCGCCTGGGCTATCTGTCCGAACACGACGAGACCCAGATGATCCGGCGCAGGCTGGAGCGTGGCGCGACGCCGCCACAGGTGGGTCAGGTGGTGGAGGCGAACGGCCTGTTGGAGATGCGCCAGTCGGTCGAGTACGTCACCGTGCACCCCGATGTGGTCAGTTATGTCGTCGCGCTGGCCTCGGCGACCCGTTCGCATCCGCAGGTCGAGGTGGGGGCCAGTCCGCGCGCCGAATTGGATCTGGTGCAGATGTCGCGGGCCCGCGCACTGCTGCTCGGGCGGGACTATGTGATCCCGGAGGATGTGAAGGCGTTGGCGATTCCGGCGATGGCGCACCGGATCACGCTGCGCCCGGAGATGTGGGTGCGCCGGATTCGCGGCGAGGACGTGATCGCCGAATTACTGCGTCGTCTGCCGGTTCCGCGCGCCAGCGTGACATGAGCGGGCCGGACACCGTCGTTGCGCCGGACGCCGCCGAGAAGCCGGGCGTCGCCCGGCACCGCGATGCGAGTGCCACCGTCGAGGCCGAATTGCGGTGGCGTCCGGCGCCGCTGGTGTACCTGCTCGCGGTCTGCGCCGCGGCGGCGCTGGTGCTCGCGGTGGTGTTCGGGCGGTGGCAGCCGGTGGTTTTCGCGGCCCCGATGATCGGGGTGCTGGCCACCGCGCCGTGGCAGCTGTCGCGCACCAGGATCCAGGTCGACGGCGGCGGCACCCTGCGCTGCTTCGAAACCGAAGAGGTGGTGCTGACCGTCGCTGCCTTCGTCGACGCCGGTCATGCCCTGCTGCGGCTGAAGCCGGAGCAGGTGCCCGGGCTCGGGATCGAGATCGAAGAGGCGAGCGATTCCGGGACGGCGCCCGCCGGGCTACGGCTGGCCCTCACCGCGGACCGCTGGGGGCGCTACCCGGCCACAGTGCGAGTCTCCGCGCTCAGCCCGGCGGGGCTGGCCGTCGCCAACGCGATACTGCCCGCGGGGCAGCTGTACGTGTACCCGATCACCGATCCACAGCGAATGCGGTTGCCGCGCACCGAACTTCCGGAGCGGCTCGGTACCCACCTGACCCGCAAGTACGGGCCGGGCGTGGAGTTCGCCGATATCCGCGCCTACGCGCCGGGTGATCAACTACGCCTGGTGAACTGGCCGGTGAGTGCTCGGCGCGGCAAGCTCTACGTCACCGAGCGCCTCACCAATCGCTCCGCGGATGTGGTTGTGCTGGTGGATACTTCGCAGCAGGCACCGGGTCCGGCGACCGATTCGCTGGAACTCTCGGTGCGCGGCGCGGTCCAGGTGGTGCAGTCCACGTTGCAGGCAGGCGACCGCACCGCGGTGGTATGTCTCGGCGGGTCGCCGCGGTGGCTGCGCCCGGATATCGGCCGCCGCCAGTTCTACCGGATCGTCGATACGGTGCTCGGCGTCGGCGAGGAGCATATCGAGACCACCGGCACGCTGGCGCCACACGCGGCGGTGCCGTTGGGCGCCATCATCGTCGCCTTCTCCACTCTGCTGGATACCCAGTTCGCGCTGGCGCTGATCGATCTGCGTAAACGCGGGCACGTGGTCGTGGTGGTCGACGTCTTGCGTGGCACGCCGTTCCGCGAGGGTCTCGATCCGACGCTGGCCCGCATGTGGCAGCTGGAACGCGCCTCGATGTACCGCGATATGGGGACGGTGGGCGTCGATATCGTGGCCTGGCCGGAGGACACCCGGCTCGACCAGGTCATGCGCCTGCTCCCGGAACATCGCCGAATGGTGCGGGTGCGCCGATGACCAGATTCCTCGCCGTTCTGTCCGGCGCGCTGCTGGTGGGCTCGGTCATGCTGATGGCCCCGTGGGCGGGCATTCCCGCCATCGTCCTGGTGGTGGCCGGCTGGTGGTTCCGGCTCTCCGCCATGACGGCGGTGCTGCTTGCCCTCGGTGTGCTGGTCTTCGCCGATACCGGCGTACTCGCGTCCGCGGCAGCGGGTTTGGTGGCGACCACCTATCTGCTCAATACGGCCACCGTCACCGCGCCGGTCGGGGTGGTGCCGACCACCGTGCCCTCGGTCGCGGGCGCGGTCGTCTTCACCGGCTGCGCGGTCGGCGCCGCGCTGCTCCCATTGCGGCTGTCCTGGGCGCCGATCGCGGCTCCGATCCTGGTGATCCTGTTGTACGGCTTGGTGATCCAGGGACTCGCCGTGCGCCGCCGCGACAACAACGGCGCTTCGCCCGTCTCGGGTTGAACGCGATTCGCCGACCGTGCCACTCGGGCAGCGGTCGGCGAATCGCGTTCGGCCCTACTGGAACCGCAGGGTCACATCCCCGAGGACCGGGGCATCGTCGCGGTCGACCACGGTCGCGACGATGGTGAGCTCACCGTCGGCCCGCCAGATGCGGGTGCGGATGGTCTCGCCCGGATACAGCACCCCGGTGAAGCGGGCGCGGAATCCGGTGACCCGGCCCGCATCCGAGCCGAGCACGGTATCGGTGGCGGTCTTGCAGACAATGCCGTAGGTGCACAACCCGTGCAGAATCGGATCGGGGAATCCGGCGGCGCGCGCGAATTCCGGATCCGAATGCAGCGGGTTGCGGTCGCCGAGCATGCGGTAGAGCAGCGCCTGCTGCGGCAGCGTCGGCGTGGTCACGTCGAAATCCGGTGCGCGGTCGGGCAGCTCGGTCTTGGTGCTCGGACCGCGTTCGCCGCCGAAGCCGCCCTCACCCTTGGCGAAGATGGACGAACGCGCCGTCCACAGCGGCGCGCCGTCGGAGCCGGTCACCGTCTGCTCCTGCACGACCACGGCGGCCGAGCCCTTATCCCACAGTTCGGTGATGCGCCCGGTACCGGTCGCCTTGCCGGATGCCGGGATGGGCCGGTGCACCTCGATCTCCTGGTGGCCGTGCACCACCTTCGCCAGGTCGATATCGATACCGGGGAAGCTCACCTTCGGCGGTTCGGTCTCGTGCAGCGACGGCGCGACGGTCGCGAAGGTCGGCAGTACCTGCGGGGCGCGATCGTCGAGGTAGCGCAGTTCGGCCGGTTCGGTCCAGCGGCTGCCCGCGCCGAGGCCGAGCTGGTACAGCTGCACATCGGACGGTGTCCAGGCGAACTCCCGGCTCGGAAGTTCGGCGCCGAGCGCGATCGTCGGATCAATGGGCATCGGGTCTCCTTGTGAATGCTTGTGGACAAATGCCGCACCGTCGCCCGTGAGCTTCGAATCGATCCTGCGGCCGGATCGGCCGGATGGGCAAGGCGGCGTCCGTTCTGTGGGACGTTATGTCCGGTCCGACTTCTTGCGCTCGGCGATATCCAGCACCGCCAGATAGCCGAAGGTGATGGCCGGTCCGATGGTGGCGCCGGGGCCCGCGTAGGTATGACCCATCACCGGGGCGCTGGAGTTGCCGGAGGCGTACAGGCCCTCGATCACCGACTTGTCCTCGCGCAGGACCCGGCCCGCGGTGTCGGCGACCAGACCGCCCTTGGTGCCGAGGTCGCCCGGCACGATCTTGGCCGCGTAGTACGGGCCCTGCACCAGCCCGGCCAGACACGGGTTGGGCTTCACGGTCGGGTCGCCGTAGTAGCGGTCGTAGTGGCTGTCGCCGCGTCCGAAATCCTCATCCTTACCGGTTACGGCGAAGGTATTGAACCGGGCGACGGATGCGGCCAGATTCTCCGCGGGCACCCCGATCTCGGCGGCGAGTTCCGCGAGGGTGTCGGCCTTGACGATGTTCTTGTTTTCCATCCAGCGGGACGGAAAGCGCAGACCAGGCTGCAATCCGGCGAAGATGTAGCGGTTCCGGTAGCGCTGGTCGAACACCAGCCACGAGGGGATGTTCTCGCCCGGCCCCTCACCCTGCCCGTATTCGCCGCCGTACATGGTGTGCACAGCCTCGACGTAAGGAGCGGACTCATTACCGAATCGCTTGCCGTCGGGATTGACCATGATGCAGCCGGGCAGATTGCGTTCGGCCAGCGCGAACCATGGACGGCCACCCTTGAAGATGGTCGGCCCCCACCAGGCGTCCTCCATGAAGTCGACCGCGCCGCCCGCCTCCATCCCCGCGATGATGCCGTCGCCGGTATTGGCCGCCGCGCCGGTGGTCCAATCGGTGGTGATGGGCTGGCGCTGGTACTTGGTGCGCATCTCGGCGTTGTGCTCGAATCCGCCCGCGCCCAGCACCACGCCGTAGTTGGCGGTGAATCGGATCGTCTCCCCGTTCTGCTCCGCCTCGACGCCGGTGACCTTGCCGTTCTCGACGATGAGCTTGGTCATCGGAGTATTCAGCAGCAGCGGCACATTCGCGTCCATGAGCCCCTTGCGCATGGCGGCGATGATGGCCTGACCCATCACCATCAGGTGCTTATTGGTGAACTTGGCCCAGTAGGTGCGCGCGCCGACCCGCATGGCCCGCATCATGCCCTTGGGGTGGCGGCGGATGAGGTTCAGCCGGACGAAGTCGGCCTGGGTGACCGCGACATTCAGCGGCGCCTTGGCGTACGGCGGTTCCAGCTTGAACCGCTCCTCGCCGAGGATTTTGGCGTTGAACGGCTTGGGTTCGCACGAGCGGCCCTCGCCCTTGCCGCCCGGGGCTTCGGGGTAGTAGTCGGAGTAGCCCGGCACCCAGCGCATCTTCAGCGGGGTGTGCTCGAGGACGAAGTCGAAGGCCTCGGCGCCGCGGTCGATATAGGTGTCGATCCGCTCCTTGGGCACCACGTCGCCGATGATGCTGTGCAGGTAGATGCGCGCAACCTCGCGATCGTCGGGCCTGCCCGACGCCCTGAGCGCCTTATTGCCGGGGATCCACACGCCGCCGCCGGAGCGGGCCGTGGAACCGCCGTAGTGGGCGGCCTTCTCGATGATTACGGCGCTCAGTCCATGGTGGGCCGCGGTGAGCGCGGCCGTCATGCCGGCGGCACCGCTGCCGACCACCACCACGTCATAGCTGCGTGGCTCACTAACCTGATCAGTCATGTAGAACACGTTATAGAATGATGGCGCCATTGGTCTATGTTGTGTGGCAGAAGACTTGCTCGGCATTCCACTGGCCGAGAAACTCGTTTCAGTTTCAGACCGGAGTGAAGTACATGGGCCTCGAATGGGACCTGGCCGCGGATGTGGTCGTCGTCGGATACGGTGCGGCGGGTGCGGCGGCCGCGCTGGAAGCCACCGCGGCGGGTGCGCAGGTACTGGTGCTGGAGCGGTTCGCCGGAGGCGGCGCGTCGGCGCTTTCCGGCGGCATCATATACGCCGGCGGCGGCACCTGGGTGCAGGAAGCGGCGGGGGTGAAGGACACCCCGGAGCAGATGCTCGCCTACCTCGAGCGTGAGGTCGGCTCGGCCGTCACGCCGGAAACACTGCGTCGCTTCGTGGACGAGAGCCCGGCGCTCATCGACTGGCTGACCGGGCACGGGGTGCCGTTCGAGGCATCGTTGTGCCCCTACAAGACCTCGTATCCGAACGACAGCTACTACCTGTACTACTCGGGCAGCGAGGTCTCCGGTTACGGGCGCGAGGTCGCGGAGCCCGCGCAGCGAGGTCACCGGGTGAAGGGCAAGGGCACCTCGGGCAAGCAGCTCACCGCGCCGCTCGCCGCGTCCGCCTCTCGGCTCGGCGTCCGGGTCGAAACGCTCACGCAGGCAACGAAACTCATTGCCGACGACAATGGCGCGGTAATCGGCGTCGAGTGCTGGTCGCTGCGCGACGCGCCGGGGCGCATCCGCGATCGCTATACCCGGATGGCGAAGATCGCCGCCAAGCCGGGCATCTACTACCCGCCATTGCGCCGGGCGCTGGAGAAGCGGCTGGCGAAGCTGGATCGCCGCTACGGCAAGCCGATCCGGGTGCTGGCGCGCCGCGGCGTCGTGGTCAGCGCGGGCGGATTCATCGCCAACCGCACCATGCTCGCCGAATACGGCCCGCGGTACCGCAATGGACTCGCGCTCGGCACCACCGGTGACGACGGCAGCGGCATCCGAATGGCGCAGCAGGTCGGCGCGGCCACGGATCGGATGGGCAACATCTCGGCCTGGCGATTCATCCTGCCGCCCAGCTCCTTCACCGGTTCTCTGCTGGTAGACGCGGCGGGCGGGCGCGTCATCGATGAGACCCGCTACGGCGCGGCGGTCGGTCACGCGCTGATCACCGAACACGAGGGCAAGGGCTGGGTCCTGGCCGACGACCGGTTGATGCGCACCGCGATCTCGCAGATCGGCAAGCAGGGCACCTGGTTCCAGCGCATGCAGTTCGAGGTGATCCGGCGCACCGCGGTCCGCGGTGACACCTTGGAGGCGGTCGCGGTTCGGGCGGGTGTCGATCCGGCGGGGTTGCGGGAAACCGTGGCCGCCCACAATGCCGCCATGGTCAACGGCGCCCCTGATCCGGTCGGCAAGCCCGCCGAATTCGCCGAACCCGTACGCACCGCACCCTTCTGGCTGTTGGATGTGGGCATCCAACCGAGCCTGACCAACCCGTGCCCGATGCTCACCCTCGGCGGCGTCGTCGTGGATGAGCGCACCGGCGCGGTGAAATCCACTGCCGGAAACGATATTCCGGGCCTGTTCGCGGCCGGTCGCACCGCGGTCGGCATCTGCTCGGACTCCTACGTCAGCGGGCTTTCGCTGGCCGACTGCATCTTCTCCGGCCGCCGCGCGGGCGCCAACGCCGCCGCCGAACCGACCCCACCAGCCGAGCGGGCGACTGCGCTCGATAACACCACAGTGGAAGGAAACTAGCGTGCTGTCCGACGCGGTACGAAACCGACTGGCCCAGGAACTCGATGACGCGGAACGCGATCGGGTGGCCATCGACAAGCTGGTCGACCGGCATCCCGATATCGATGTGGTCGACGCCTACGAAATCCAGCTGATCAATATCCGGCGCAAGCTCGCCGACGGCGCCAGGGTGGTCGGGCACAAGGTCGGTCTGTCCTCCGCGGCCATGCAGCAGATGATGGGCGTGGACGAACCCGACTACGGTCACCTGCTCGCCGATATGGAGGTCTACCAGGATGTCCCGGTCGAGGCCGGGCGCTACCTGTTCCCGCGGGTGGAGGTCGAGGTCGGCTTCGTACTCGGTGTGGACCTGCCCGGCGCGGACTGCACGGAGGACGACGTGCTCGCGGCGACCGTCGCCTACGCGCCCGCCATCGAGCTGATCGACTCCCGGATCAAGGACTGGAATATCGGACTGTGCGACACCATCTCCGATAACGCCTCCTCCGCCGGATTCGTACTCGGCCGGGAACGGATCGCGCCGAACGATATCGACGTCAAGTCCATCGACGCGGTGCTCACCCGCAATGGCGAGGTCGTCGCCGAGGGCCGCAGCGACGCGGTGCTCGGTAATCCGGTGATCGCGGTGGCCTGGCTGGCCCGCAAGGTCGCCTCCTTCGGGGTGCGGCTCAAAGCCGGTGACATCGTGCTCCCTGGTTCCTGCACCCGCGCCATCGACGCCCGTCCGGGCGATTCCTTCCACGCTGAGTTCGCCGGACTCGGTTCCGTCCGCCTGCAATTCAGCTGAGTCCACCCACCCCGCCGGCTTCGCCGGCACCCACCCAAGGAGGCCTGTAGTGTCCGAAAACGGGACCGTCACCGCCGCGATCGTCGGGTCCGGCAATATCAGCACCGATCTGCTCTACAAACTGCTGCGCTCGGACAAGATCGAGCCGCGCTGGATGATCGGAATCGACCCGGAGAGCGAGGGTTTGAAGCGAGCGCGCGGGCTCGGGCTGGAGACCTCGCACGAGGGCGTCGACTGGCTGCTCGGCCAGTCCGAACTCCCGGATATGGTGTTCGAGGCCACCTCGGCCTATGTGCACCGGGCCGCCGCGCCGCGCTATGCCGAGGCAGGCATCCGAGCCGTGGATCTCACCCCCGCCGCCATCGGACCCGCGGTGGTGCCGCCGGTGAACCTCGGCGCGAATCTCGATGCGCCGAACGTCAATATGATCACCTGCGGCGGCCAGGCCACCATTCCGATCGTCGCGGCCGTCTCGCGTGTGGTCACCGTTCCCTACGCCGAGATCGTGGCCTCGGTCTCCTCGGTCTCCGCCGGTCCGGGCACCCGCGCCAATATCGACGAGTTCACCAAGACCACCTCGCGTGGCGTGGAGACCATCGGCGGCGCCGAGCGCGGCAAGGCGATCATCATCCTGAATCCGGCCGAGCCGCCGATGATCATGCGCGACACCATCTTCTGCGCCATTCCGGAGGATGCCGATACCGACGCCATCGCCGATTCCATCCACCGGATGGTCGCCGATATCCAGCAGTACGTGCCCGGCTACCGGCTGCTCAACGAACCGCAGTTCGACGCGCCCTCGGTGGTTTCCGGTGGTATGGCGAAGGTTTCGGTCTTCGTGGAGGTCGAGGGTGCGGGCGATTTCCTGCCGCCGTACGCGGGCAACCTCGACATCATGACCGCCGCGGCGACCCAGGTCGGCGAGGTCATGGCCCAGCAAATCAGGAGCCGAGCGCAGCGAGGCGACCAATCCGACTCAGCGGCCCGGGTGTAGAAGGGACTTCAAACCATGGCTTACTCGACAGAACTCGACATCCGGGTGACCGATACCTCCCTGCGCGATGGCTCGCACCACAAGCGTCACCAGTTCACCGGTGACGATGTGCGCAATATCGTCGCCGCGCTCGATGGTGCGGGCGTGCCGGTCATCGAGGTGACCCACGGCGACGGACTGGGCGGCTCCTCCTTCAACTACGGCTTCTCGAAGACCCCCGAGCAGGAGCTGGTCAAAATCGCCGCGGAGACGGCGAAGCAGGCCAAGATCGCGGTGCTCATGCTCCCCGGTGTCGGCGTCAAGGAAGACATCAAGGTCGCCCAGGACAACGGCGCCTCGATCTGCCGCATCGCGACCCACTGCACCGAGGCCGACGTCTCGATCCAGCACTTCGGCCTGGCCCGCGAGCTCGGGCTGGAGACCGTCGGCTTCCTGATGATGTCGCACACCCAGCCGCCGGAGGCGCTGGCCAAACAGGCCCGCATCATGGCCGACGCGGGCTGCCAATGCGTCTACGTGGTGGACTCGGCGGGCGCCCTGGTGCTCGAACAGGTTTCCGATCGCGTCGCGGCCCTGGTCGCCGAACTCGGTGATGACGCCCAGGTCGGTTTCCACGGCCACGAGAATCTGGATCTGGCCGTGGCCAATTCGGTGTACGCGGTGCGTGCGGGCGCCGAGCAGATCGACGGCAGTGCCCGGCGATTCGGCGCCGGCGCGGGCAACACCCCCGTCGAGGCCTTCGTCGGCGTCTGCGACAAGCTCGGCGTCAAAACCGGCATCGACTTCTTCGCGATCGCCGACGCCGCCGAGGACGTGGTCCGCCCCGTCATGCCGCAGGAATGCCTGCTGGACCGCCAGGCCCTGATGATGGGCTACGCGGGCGTCTACTCCAGCTTCCTCAAGCACGCCGAACGCCAGGCCGAACGTTACGGCGTCTCCGCCGCCGAAATGCTCGTCCGCGCGGGCAAGCGCAAACTCGTCGGCGGCCAGGAAGACCAGCTCATCGACATCGCCCTGGAACTCCAGCGCGAACAGTCCCCCGTCACCGCCTGACGGGAACGCACCACATGGGCCGCGACCGGAACCTCTGGTCGCGGCCTTTGCGGCATTCCGACCATCATCGAAAGGCCGCCAAAGGCATGCCCATCGCTTATGGACGCCACCACTCGACATCGTCGTCACCAAGCCGATCCTCGGTGCCGAAGAACTCGTCGGCTTCCTGGCGCATGCGGGCGTAGTCGTCTCGTGGCGCTACGACGGATTCCTCAGCGATCGGCGGCTTATCGGCATGTCCGACCAGCCGGTCGCTGCTCATCTCGACCACGGCGCACGCGGCCAACAGCTCCACGATGTCATCGAGATGATCGGCGAAGAGCGCGACCAGTGCGGAGTTCGTGATATTGCCGGTGGCCACGATCAGGACGGTTCGCGGACAGTTGTGGAGAACATGGCTGACCCAGAAATCGCGGTCCTTGGTAATGACCACGCGCCCGTCGTGGTCGGCGCGCGCCGCGATCTGATGATCCGGTGTGCGATTCCCCAGGGATAGCTCCGACGTATGCACTGCGTCGTGACCGGAGGACGCCAGGAACGCGGCAAGCCGACGAGGTAGTTGCGCGTCTACAAGGAACTTCACGCGGCGTTGAACGGGATAGTGGTCCGTTGCGCGGTCACCACGGCAGCGTACTCGAGCGCCGCCAGGATGTCCTCGTGTTCGAGGTCTGGATAGTCGTCCAGGAGATCGGTGGCGGTCATGCCGGAAGCGAGCAGCTCGAGCAACATTTCGACGGGGTACCGCAGACCCCGCACCACGGGCTTACCGTGGCAGATTTCGGGATTCGTTGTGATGCGGTCGAGCAGCGACATGGTCCTACTGTATCCCCGCACTGAATCCGCCAGGGGCCTTCGCCGAAGAACTCGTCTGCTTCCTGCGCCTCGTGAAGCGCACGGTTCAACCAGCGCGTCCGCGACATGTTCGTATTCCGGCGCGGCTGGCGGACCCCGCTGCGGAGTTCGTGGCGGGGTGACTGTTGGCCGGTTCGCCCTCGGCAGTTCAATTTGCCGGGTCGCGGGGGACGGGGGGATCGGGTATGCCGGAGCTGTGAAGATTCGGGTTCTGCGGCGTGGGTTGTCGTGGGATATTCGGACGGTGGCGGTGAAGCGTGATCTGTCCGCACTGTAACCAGAACCTGCTGCGCCGGGAGCGGGGTGATCGGCGGTGCTCGAAATGCAAGCGGGTATTCGCGCTCGAGCCGAAGGAGAGTCCGCTCGGGTTGCACGATATTCGGATGCGCAAGCTGGGCGAACGGCTCGGTGACGGGCGGAATCTGGTCTATACGCTGCCGCAGCTCTGGTATGCGGCGTCGCGTGCGAAGATGCCGGATTTGGCGAAGCGGTTCAACGGGTGGCGGATCGGGGTGTATATCCCGCTCGTCGCCGTCACGTTCTTCGCGATGGTGAGCGGCGCTTTCAACCGATTCGTCGTGCTCGGTACCGGCATAGTGGCGCTGGTCGTCGCCGATCTCGCCTTGCGGGCCGTCCGGCCGCGGTTCCTGCGCACATCGCCGGTGCGCATGCCGGTGCCGTACGACCGCTTCCGCAAGGAGGTGGTCGGGCGGTGGTCGCAGGTATACGGTGGGCCGCCGCCCGGCGCGGTGGACGAGGGCGCCGCGCTGCCTCCCGCGCCGCAGCGGCCCCGGTTCGCGGTATTGTGCCCGGATCGCGGCGTGCTCACCTGCCTTGCGGCCAATAATGTTTCGCACACCTGGGGGATGGTGCTGGCGGATCGGATCGATCGGTTGCCGCCGGAGCTTCCGGTGCTGGTGCTGCACGATGCGAGTCTGCCCGGTGTCCTGTTCGCGAGCCGGGCCCGCGAAGCGCTCGGATCCAGGGCCGTTCAGGTCGGATTGGCTCCGCGTGCGCTGCTGGGGAAGGAGAAGCCGCTGCGGTTGCGCGACGGTCATCCGGAGCCCTCGGAAGTGGCGCGCTTGCATCGGGAACCGCTGTCGGAGGCGGAGATCGTGTGGTTGGCCGAGGGGTGGTGGTCGCCACTGGCGGCGGTACCGCCCGCGAAATTGCTTGCGGCGCTCGGCAGTGCCGTGCACCGCGTCGAGGAGGCGGGCGACCCGGATCGGCGTCGTGCCCGCGCGGTAGGTTTCCTGACGTGGCCGACCGGGTGAGAGAGCGGATACTCGGCCGGGCGCTGCGGGTGGCGATCGTGCGAGCGGGCGCACCCAGCGGATTACGTTTCACCGAACGCCAGCTCTATTACGAAGTGTGCCGGGCACTGTCGCCGCTGCCGCGCGGGGTGCGGCATCCGGCGTTCACGCTCCCCGCACCGGTCCGGTATCCGGATTTCCAGGCCGCGCTGCGCCGCCACGGTGAGGTGCCGGGCCTGCTGACGCCCGCCCCCGCCCGTCCCCGCACCGCCGGGCGGCACACCCCCGAACCGGACCTGTTCGATTACGGCCTGCCGCGGCTGCTCGTCTGCGAGTCGGACGCGATCGCACAGATGTTGCGCGCCAACGGCGTTCCGATGGAATCGGCCTGCCCGGTACTCGGCGCGTCCGAACTGCCGCTGGATCCGCGGGTCGCGGATATGATGGCCTGCGTCGAGCGCGCCAGCGTCTACCTGCTGCACGACGCGAGCCCGCGGGGTCTCGCCTTCCCCGCGCGTCTGGCCGAACTCACCGATATCCCCGAGGGCGTGCGTGTGGTCCCGCTCGGATTGCGACCACGCCAGGCCGGTGCTCTACACCTGACCCACCGCCGCGGTTCGCCCGAGTCTGCACTCATACCCGACGGCGTGCGCACGGTACCGCTGGAATCGCGGCCGCATGAGATGGGCGCGAACCTGGCCCACCGCAATGGGACTGCGAACCCCGAACTCGCCGATATCCCCAAGTGGGGGTTCGATGAGTCGTTGGGGTCGCGGCTGCGCGAGGTCGACCCGCACTCGACCCACCGCGATGCCCTGGAGTCCGAACTCACCGATACCCCCGGGCGGAGCCCCGAGGTGCCGCCGCCGGGGTTGTGGCCGCACGAGGTGGGCGCGCACCTGACCCACCGCAACGATCCAACGTCCGCTCCGGAGTCCGAACTCACCGACATTACCGAGCCGGCGCAGCTGGAATCGCGGCGGCGTGCGATGGATGCGCTACCCGCGAATCAAACGCTCACCCTGGAGTGCGCGGTCGATCCGTGGGAGCGCGCCTGGCTGCACCGCGGCCGATTCGTCGAAGTGGACGCGGTGCGCCCGGCCTCGCTGCTACGCACCGTGCATCGTCTCGTGCGCGAGGTGCGTTCGCCCCCGAGCACTCTGGCACAGCTGCGCAGCGCCCGGACCGCGGGCTTCCTGACCTGGCCCACCGTATGAAAGGGACAGCGCATGCCGGTGCAACGGCAGATCACCTATACCGATGAATTGCTCGCCGACGGCACCGCGCACCGGCGTTACTCCGATGGCCGCCAGGAGTGGCGGGTGCGCGGGCCGGGCGTGGTGACCTGGCGCGATGACCGCGGCAACGCCGGCACCGACGAACCGCTCGGCCCAAAGCTGGTGAAACGCGTCTACCGCAATGGATCCGTGGTCTACGGGCGCGAGGCGGGTTACGGCCGCACCCTGTGGGGCGACGGCCTGCTCACCGTCAACCGGTCCTCATTCGGCGGCCGCCTCGGCGTCATCTTGGCGGGTGTGGCGGGCGGCGCGCTGCTCGGTGGTCTGGTCATGCCCCCGGACGCGCTCACCGCGGCCGAGGAGGAGGAACTCCGGCGGCAGTCGGCCGCGCAGTCGACCGGCTCCGATAGCGGCGGCTCCGAATATGGTTCCTGGGATGACGATTCCGGTGACGACGGCGGCGATTTCGGCTAGGGGCAGTGATGTCGCACTGGTGTGCCTTTTCGACTACTGACGATCCGTCGGGTCAAGTCCGGGCCGTTGGCGGCAGTCCGGTGTCGGGGACCGGGCGGTACGCGTTGGGCCTGCTCGACGGTCGCACCGTCGCGTCCGGTCCGGTCCGGGGTAACGGGCGCTATGCACACGGGCCGCTCGACGGTCTCACTGTCGTATCCGGCCAGGCCCGGGCCATCAGCCGTGACTCCGTACCGACGACGGGGCGCTCCGCGCGGGGGCTGTTCGACGGCCCCGCGGCCGGTCACTTCACCGCCGGTGAGCTGACCGCCGTCGGTATGGTCACGCTGTTCAACGCCGCTGAGCTGCGCGCCCGCCTCGGTGCGACCGTGCCGCGCGACTGTGCCGATGGAGAACTCCTGCTGCACAGCTACCTACGTTTCGGTATCGATGGGATCGCGCGCGCGGACGGCATGTTCGCCCTCGCCATCGCCGACGGCGCCGACCTGGTGCTGATTCGCGACCACGTCGGCACCCGCACCCTCTTCTACGCTAGGGCGGGCACGGCATGGGGAGCGTCGAATTCGCTACGGGCACTCCAGCGCTGGCCCGCCCTGCGGACCGGACTGCATCTGCCCGCCGTGCGATCGTTCCTCACCTTCGCCTACCTGCCGGGTCGGGAAACCCTGCTGCGCGACGTGTACGAGGTGCTGCCCGGCCGTTGCCTGCGTCTGCACGCCGATGGATCCTCGACCGAGCAAATCTATTGGGAGCCGATCGAAATCGAGGACGATCGCCCCGCCGCCGAGCACGCGCGGGCACTGCGTGCTCTGCTGGAGGACGCCACCGCCCGCAGACTCCCGGTCGGCGACCCGGTCGGGGTGCTGCTGTCCGGCGGTATCGATAGCAGTCTGGTCACCGCGCTCGCCGCGAAGCGTCACGACCAGGCGGTGCGCTCGTACTCGATCGGTTTCACCGGAACCACGCCGAACGAACTCGCCTATTCGGGTCTCGTTGCCGCGCACTGCCATACCGAGCACCGCGTGCTCACCGTGCCCGCCGAGACCGTCGCGGCGCGTTTGGCGGAGACCGTCGCGCTGCTGGACTGCCCGGTCGGCGATCCGCTGACCGTGCCGAATCTGCTGCTCGCCGAGGCGGCCGCCGCGGACGGTGTCCGGGTGGTGCTCAATGGCGAGGGCGGCGATCCGGTCTTCGGTGGTCCCAAGAATCTGCCGATGCTCATCTTCGAATTGGCCCGCGACGATCCGGATCCGGACGCCAGGGCACTGGCCTACCTGGACAGTTATCGCAAGTGCTACGGCGACCTGCCGGTCCTGCTCAGTCCCGATGTGCGCACCGCGCTGACCGGCGCGCCGCCGCTGACCGAGCTCGTCGCGCCCTGTCTGCGTCCGGGCCGAATGACGAGCCTGCTCAATCAATTACTGCATACGAACCTGCGCACCAAGGGCGCGCATCACATTCTCACCAAGGTCGAACGACTCACCACGGCAAGCGGATTGGAAGGACGAGCGCCGCTGTTCGATCGCGCCGTCATCGATTACGCCTTCCGGATACCGCCACGGTGGAAACTCGCGGGCACCAGCGAGAAGTGGATTCTCAAAGAGGCGGTGCGCGATCTGCTTCCGGCGACCATCGTGGATCGCCCGAAGAGCGGTATGCGGGTTCCGGTGCAGCAGTGGCTCTCCGGACCGCTGCGCGATCTCGGCCACGACCTGCTGCTCGGCCGCTCGGCTCGAGCCCGTGGCCTGTTCCGCGAGGACACCATCCGATCCTGGCTGCGCGGCGACGGCGCGCTGCTGCCGCGCCAGGGCGGCAAGTTGTGGCTGGTGCTGTCACTGGAGCTGTGGCTGCGCGCCTTCGAAGTGGGCCCATGATCCGCCAGCCCTGTTCTTGCCGACGTACCCGAGGAGTTCCACCGCATGTCCGATCCCCGAATCAAGTACACCGCGGACGATGAGAACGAGATCCACGATGTCGCCGCATTCGCGGATGCGGGCCGCAATACCGTGACCCCGGTGGCGCGATTCCCGGCGGAGGTGGCGCTGGTCGTCGTCGGGGCCTTCGCCGAGATTGTCCGGAATGCGAAGATCAGCCGGGCCGCCACCACCCCCGACGCCGACGGCATCGTCCGTTCGCAGACATTCGAGGAGGGCGATGTGTACATGATCGAGAAGCCCTTCGACGGCTTCTTCGCCGATCGCTACCTGATGGATTTCTACAATGTCGAAGAGCGCGGCATCTGCTCGCGCATGCATCTGCACACCGGTCTGCGCTTCGTACGCATGATGACCGGCCCGGATACCCGCATCCGGGTGGGCAGCCTGTCACCGTTCGAGGTGACCCACGTCGAGGGCGTGACCCCGTTCCGTCCCGAGCGGTTCTCCGACGAACTACCCGACACACCCCCTGGCGTGCGGCGCACCCGGTACAACCTGATCGTGCCGCCCTGCTCATTCGTCGATATGCAGATCCCGCGCGGCGTCAGCCACCAGTTCAATGCGATCGGCGAGCACGCGGTGATCGATTCGGTACATCCCGAGGAATCGATCGAGGTCTTCCGCGAGCGCATGTCCGGGTTCAAGATGATGGCCCAAACCGTATTCCTGGCAGCGGAATTGCCGGAGGCCGAGACCTGTGCGGACCTGCCGCGCTGACCGCGGCCGACCGGATCGGCCGAGATCAGGGCGTTTCGGTGGACCGACCGGGCTCCTATACTGACAAGGGCACAGCTGGTCGGGCGCCGCGAGACTATCCGCGTCCGGCGCACAATGGATAACCCCATGGTGGTCGCTTACGAGTCGGGACGAGCGGCCGACGCCCCTCTCGGAGGGAGAGCAGCATGACCGATCCGACTCATTGGAAAATCTGTCTGACCTGCCGTGAGTACCCGGATCCCGTGCTGGCGGCGTTCCTGGTTCCGGATCCGCTCGTGCGCGGGGGTTGCATCCTGCACCTGCTCGAGCAGACGCCGCTGAGTGCGGGGTCGACCACCCCGAGGCCCGATTTGACGGAGCTGATCCAGACCCAGGTCGAACCGCACAGTTCGGTGCGTCCGGAATTCCGGGCCTTCACCACCCGGCTCCCGGACTACCGGCGCACCCGCGCGATTCTGCACGACCACTTCATCGCCGATCCGGCCCCGATCGGCCTCGATACCGCGGACCCCGACGATATGGCGCGCCTATCCCTGCTCCCCGAGCACCCGATCGACCCGCGCAGGGTCGACGATTTCCAGGATTACGCGGTCCGCCACGCCATGCTGGCCATCTACCGTCACTTCGAGGTAGATCAGCGCATCCCCCTCCTGTACCACGGCTACGCCGACCCCACGGACGGCTGGTTCGCACTGCGCGCCTCGTCCGCCTGAGCGCCGTACGGTCGGCGTCATCGGTACGATCCGCACCGATTCCGTTGTGGCCGCGCCGGATTGTGGATAGCGCGCGCCGGAGTGGAACGGCGCCGCCGCCATCGGCGCGGCGGACCGCGAGATGACCGTCCGGGCACGGCTCATCGTCGCGGGCCTGGCGCGTAAGCCGTAGCGAGCGCTACAGCCAGGTATCGAGGGTGGTGGTGGTGAGGAAGTGGTCGAGGTCGGCGCGCCAGGGGGCCGGGGTGGTCTTCTCCGGTTCGATGGCGGTGTACTGGCCTCGGTAGAACAACAGGGGCCTGCCGGAGTCCGTGGACTCCGACAGGGCCTGCACGCGGCCGATCACGATGTAGTGATCGCCGCCGTCGACGACGCTGTCCACTGTGCACTGGATCGTGGCCAGGGCGTCGTCCAGGAGCGGTAGCTCCAGCTCTGAGGTGCGCCAGGGGATTCCGGCGAATTTGTCGGGTTCGCGGGAACCGAATGTGGCACAGGTCGCCCGCTGTTCCTCGGCGAGTACGTTGACGCAGAACCGGCCCGCCCGTTCGATCGCCGCCCAGGACCGCGAGGTCTTGGTCGGGCAGAACAGGATCAGGGGTGGTTCGAGGGATAGGGCGGCGAACGACTGACAGGCGAACCCGATCGGGGCCGCATCGCCATCGAATGTGGTGATCACAGTGATGCCGGTGCAGAACTGGCCGAGCACATTCCGAAATCGACGCGGATCGATCACCGGCGCCGCCGTCGAATCCACAGCGTGTTCGCCGTCCGGCCCAGCGGGCTCCCGGCCGTTTGTACTCATTGCGGTCGCTGGCCCACCGTGAAGTCGTGACCCCACAGGCTCACGGCGGTGGATTCCCTGGCGATCCACGAATGATCGTCGACTTCCAGTCCCTCGCAGCCGAATTCGACGTCGAAGCCGCCCGGTGTCTTCATGTAGAAGGACAGCATCTTGTCGTTGACGTGGCGGCCGAGGGTGGCCGACATCGGCACCTTCTTGCGCAGCGCGCGATCCAGTGCCAGGCCGACGTCGTCGGCTTTGTCCACTTCCAGCATCAGATGCACGATGCCACTCGGTGTGGGCATCGGCAAGAAGGCCAGCGAGTGGTGGCGCGGGTTGCAGCCGAAGAAGCGCAGCCAGGCCGGTTCGCCGTCGGCGGGCCGCCCGACCATCTGCGGTGGCAGCCGCATCGAGTCGCGCAGCCGGAAGCCGAGCACGTCGCGGTAGAAGGTCAGCGCCGCGGCATCGTCGGAGGTGCTGAGCACCACGTGGCCCAGACCCTGCTCTTCGGTGACGAACCGGTGCCCGTACGGGGTGACCAGTCGCCGCGCCTCCAGCGCCACACCGTGGAACGCTTCCAGCGTATTGCCGGAGGGGTCCTCGAACCGGATCAGCTCGTCGACCCGGCGATCCTGTTTCTCCGCCTTGGTGCCCTCCTTGTAGGGCACGCCCGCCGCGTCCAGTCGGTTCCGGATGTCCTGTAGCTCACCGGCATTGGCGGTCTCCCAGCCGGAGGCCTGTAGCCGGTCCTTCTCGCCGGGCACGATCACGAGCCGGGCCGGGAATTCGTCCATTCTCAGGTACAGCGACTCCGGGTCGCCGCCCTTGCCCTCGACCATGCCGAGCACCTTGAGCCCGTACTCGCGCCAGGCCGCCATATCGGTGGCCTCGATGCGCAGATACCCCAGTGATCGAATGCCCATTACCCCTCCTGTGTTCTGCGGGACACCCGCACCCGGTCGGTCTCGATGAGCGCTGCGCGTTGGTAGCTCATCATCCCTCCTTGCCGCGCGAACCGGCGAGGAAATCGGTTGCCAGCCGGTTGAATTCGTCGAATTTCTCCAGCTGCGCCCAGTGCCCGCAACCGCCGAACACGTGCAGCTGTACCCGTGGAATCATTTTGGTGGCCATGATGGCGCCGTCGATCGGATTCACCCGATCCTCGCGGCCCCAGATCAGCAGCACCGGCTGACGCAACTTGTAGGCCTCGCGCCAGAGCATGCCCTGCTCGAAATCGGGTCCGGAGAAGGACTTACCCATGGCCCGGGTCGCGGCCAGCGATTCCGGCCTGCTCGCCGAGGCGAACCGTTCGTCGATGAGTTCCTCGGTGATCAGCGACTGGTCGAAGACCATGATCCGCAGGAACGCCTCGAGATTCGCCCGGGTCGGTTCGTAGTTGAACTTCGCCAGGTTCTTCACACCCTCGGTCGGATCCGGCGCGAAGACATTGACGCTCAGCCCGCCCGGACCCATCAGCACCAGCTTGCCCGCGCGGTCCGGGTAGTCGAGCGCGAACCGGACCGCGGCCCCACCGCCGAGCGAATTACCCAGCAGGTGAACGCGATCGGTGATCTGCAGGTGATCGAGCAGATCCTTCAGCGCCGAGGCGCTGTGCACGAAATACTGCGGGTGGTCGACCGGCTTGTCCGACAGTCCGAATCCCGGCTGATCCACCGCGAGCACATGGAAATTCTGCGCCAGCACCGGGATATTGCGGGCGAAGTTGGACCAGGACGAGGCTCCGGGCCCGCCGCCGTGCAGCAGCACGATCGTCGGGCCGTTTCCGACACCCGCCTCGTGGTAGTGCAGTTGCAGATCGGGCCGCACCTGGGCGTACCGGGAAGTGGATTCGTAGGTGAGTTCCACCGTCGAAGTCACGGAAGGTCCTCCTAGACCATGGTGTCGGTGATCGGCAGGCCGAATTCGCCCGAGCCGAAGACGGTGTAGGCGCGTTCGGGATCGTTCGCCGCGTGCACCCGGCCCGCGTGCGCGTCACGCCAGAACCGTTGCAGCGGAGTGCCGTTGGCCAGCGCGGTGGCGCCGGAGCTCTCGAACAGCTTGTCGATGGAGGCGATGGCCCGTCCGGTGGCGCGCACCTGATCGCGCCGCGCCCGCAGTCGCAGCTCGAACGGAACCTCTTCGCCCGCGACCAGATGCGCGTACTCCTCGGCCACATTGCCGGAGAGTTGACGCCAGGCGGCGTCGATATCGCTGGCGGCCTCCGCGATCCGCACCTTGGCGAACGGATCGTCCTTGGCCTTCTCACCCGCGTACGCGGCGCGTACGCGCTTGCCCTGGTGTTCCACATGCGCCGCGTAGGCCCCGTACGCCATGCCGACGATCGGGGTGGAGATGGTGGTGGGATGGATGGTGCCCCACGGCATCTTGTACACCGGGTCGGTGTTCTGCTCCAGGCCGGGCGACTTCAGTTCGCTCATCGTCCGGAAGCTCAGGAACCGGTGCCGCGGCACGAAAACATCTTCCACCACAACGGTATTGGAGCCGGTGCCGCGCAGGCCGACCACATTCCACACATCGTCGATGCGGTACTCGGTGCGGGGGATGAGGAAGCTGCCGAAGTCGACCGGCCGGCCGTCCTTGATCACCGGGCCGCCGACGACCACCCAATCCGCGTGGTCGGATCCCGAGGACCAGGCCCACGCGCCCTTCACTATGTAGCCGCCCTCGACCACGGTGCCCGCACCCATCGGCGCGTACGACGAGGAGATGCGAACCTCGGTGTCCTCGCCCCAGACTTCCTGCTGGGCTTCCTGCGTGAACAGCGCCAGATGCCAGTTGTGCACGCCGATGATGCCCGCGACCCAGCCGGTGGAACCGCATGCGCTGGCGATCTTGCGGACGGTGTCGTAGAAGACGACCGGATCGGCCGCGTAGCCGCCCCACTGCTTGGGCTGGAGCAGCCGGAAGAATCCGGTCTCCTGCAGTGCCTTCACGGTCTCGTCGGGGAGGCGCCGCAGGTCTTCGGCCTCCTGCGCGCGCTCGCGCAGCGTCGGCAACAGCGCTTCGACCCGTTCGGTCACTTCTTGCGTCATCTCGGGACCTGCTCCTGCCTGGTCGGATTGGTAACCGGTACTCATTTGCCTCTGAGACTAGAACAGGTTCTTATTTCTGTCGAGAACGGGTGTTCATCGCTGGCCCGACGTGGACATGTGCTGGAAGTAGGCCGAATCGCTGGCTTCTAACGCGACATTTTTGTAACGTGTTCTAGTACAGAAGGAGGAGGAATCGCGATGGCAGTTACCCCACAGGGGAGCGGTGCGAGGGAAAGGGGGATGGCAGCCGGCGGAGCCGGCGGGGCGGGTAGGGTCAGGGAGCTCGATGTCGGCTCCGCACCCACCCGGTATGCGCGGGGATGGCATTGCGTCGGCCTGGCCAAGACGTTCCGGGACGGCAAGCCGCATGCGGTGAACGTCTTCGGCACCAAGCTCGTCATCTGGGCCGACAGCAACGGTGAACTGCGCGTGCTCGACGCCTACTGCAGGCATATGGGTGGCGATCTCAGCATGGGTGAGGTCAAGGGCGACGACATCGCCTGCCCATTCCATGACTGGCGCTGGTCCGGCACGAACGGCAAATGTTCGGCGATTCCCTACGCGCGGCGGGTGCCGCCGCTGGCGCGCACCCGCAAGTGGACCACGCTGGAGCGCAACGGACAGCTGTTCGTCTGGCACGATCACGAGGGCAATCCGCCACCGCCGGAAGTCACCATCCCGCATATCAAGGGCCCCTATACCGATGCCGAGGGCAACCCGACCGAACAGCTCGACAGCGGGTGGACCGACTGGACCTGGAACTCGATGTTGATCGAGGGCGCCAACTGCCGCGAGATCATCGACAACGTGGTCGACATGGCGCACTTCTTCTACATCCACTTCGCATTCCCGACGTACTTCAAGAACGTCTTCGAAGGTCATATCGCCACCCAGTTCCTGGAGACCAAGGGCCGCCCGGATATCGGCATGGCCTCCAAGTACGGCGGTGACACGCTGCTGAAGTCGGAGGCGTCCTATTTCGGGCCCTCCTACATGATCAACCCGCTGATCAATATCTACAGCGGATACGAGGTCAAAAGCGTCCTGATCAACTGCCACTACCCGGTGACGCAGGATTCGTTCGTACTCCAATGGGGCATCACGCTGGAGAAGCCGCAGGGCGTCGACGGCGAGATGGCGGACAAGCTGGCCGCGAAGATGACCGAGGGCATCAGTGTCGGCTTCCTGCAGGATGTCGAGATCTGGAAGCACAAGTCCAAGGTCGAGAACCCGCTGCTCTGCGAGGAGGACGGCCCGGTCTATCAGCTGCGTCGCTGGTACGACCAGTTCTACGTGGACGCGGCCGATGTCACCGAGAAGATGACGCAACGCTTCGAATTCGAGGTGGACACCACCAAGGCGAATGAGGCGTGGGAGGCCGAGGTCGCGGAGAATCTGCGGCGCAAGGCCGAAGACGACGCGGCCGAGGCCAAGCAAGCGGAGGCGGGTGTCTGATGGCCGCGACCTGGGCTAAAGCACCCGACTTCGCCGACCAGCCCGCTCGGCGGGCCGCGGTGCGGGCCCAGACGGTGGTCGACAAACAGCGCTATTTGGAGGACGGCCTGACCCCGCTGCGGTGTCAGGCCTGCCACAGCGAAGTCCTGGTGCGCAAAAGCAGTTCGCATCAGACCTCGGTGCAGTGGAAGGACAATCCGGCCGCCCACTGCCCGGTCTTCGCCAAGCTCAGCGCCGACGGCAATGCCCCCGGCCGCCCGGACACCTGCCCGCACCTCGAGAAGACGATCAAGTGGGCCGTGGACGAGGGCGTCATCGAAATCGTCGACTAGACGAGTGATTCCTAACGTCAGTGGTCGTAGGCGGTTAGTGATCGGCTTGTTGGGGCGCTGATGGCGTGGTTGTGCCAGATCGCGGCGGCCA
>NZ_JBFAHV010000026.1:0-110395 GCF_040654375.1 Nocardia sp. NPDC050710
AACATGCCCACCGCCCCGGCCAACTCGGCGAGCGAGTCGAAGGCGCGGCCGCGGTAGCCGTCACCGTGGTCCCACCCGCTCGGGTCATAAACGTCGTTGAGTCATCGGCAAAAGGCCCCCTGACCTGGTAACAAGGCCAGGGAGCCTTAATCCTCAGCCGCGCCCGAACCAGCGACGCCATCCACGCCGCTGTTGCGACAGCCCGAAGTGAGGTGCTGGCTCGCCGTATTCGAAGCTGCTTCCCATGGCCCAGCTGCCATCCTCGTTCTTCGAATACTGGTACACCATGCCCGCTAGCCCGGTGCCCGCTCGACTGTGCAGGTCGACCAGTGCGCCCGCGGCCTGCAGCAGGTCATCGGAGGGCGCAATCGCCGATCGGGTATCCGAGCGCACCACAACCCGGTACTGCTCGCCCACGATGTCGATGGATAGCTCCGCTTCGGTTTCATCCTCGTACATCTCCGCGAGCACGCACTGTCCGATCTCCTGATCGATCTCCATCTGTGCTTCCAGATTCACGCTCTCCCCTAGCAAAAGTGTTGTCGTCGTGCCCGATTCGGCACCATGTTGACAATATCGAGAACTCCTCCACCGCCGCGGCCGCGTTCGCAGCTCGTCCGCACGGACCTTCCCCAAGGTCGAGTCCAACCAACGAACTCGAACACTCAGCAGGCATTACGAGCTCAACTTCAACGGCAGACTCGTGATGTCGCCCCGCACTGCTGTGAGGCTGAATTACTCGCATTTCATAACGACCGGGTGGTCCGCGGCGCACGCCGCGGACCGCCCGTTTTTTAGGCGCTCACGCAACCGCGAAATAATATCGAGGCCGTTCGGTTGTTTATTCGTGTCCGAATATGCGTAATTCGGAGACCGCGTAGACGATAGCTATCTGTTAACAGGGTCGCGGAGGGTTGCGATGACCAGTCAAGGAATGTGGAAGAAGTCGATCCGTCAGCCTTGCACTACCTGTGACCAGGTCTTCCTTGTAGCGTCGTCGAGAACTGATCGCATGTTACGAATATCAACCCTCGGTATTGGAATGACCTACCCCGAGTATTGGGGTAGGGCATTACTCGTGTGAACCGATGGTCGGTGGGTGGATACTCGGCTTCGTTACGCGACGAGGTGAGTGATGACCAAGATCGTTATTGGGCCGCGGTCGGGGATGAATTGGGTCCCGCTGTCCATGACTGAAATATCGTGCGCATTCACTAATGCAGCAGTGGATACCGTACGAGGGTGGGCCCATGAATATCTCACGGCGCCCGATCCCGATCTGGGCCGGGACGGGCCGGTGTGCCCCTACGTCGGGCCGTCCGTCCGGCGGGACCTGATGTGGATCGGCAGCATCCCGGGTGCTCGACCCTGGCCATCCTTCGTGCGGCTCGTATTCGACGATGCGCTCGAGCTGTTTCCGAAGCTCCCGCCGGCCGAGGGCGGCGGCGCGGTGCTGCGGACGCTGATCACCGTGTTTCCGGATCTGCGGGACTTCTCGCTGATCGACGAGATTCACGAGGAGCTCAAGACGGGCTTCGTGGAGCGCGGCACCATGTTCGGTCAGTTCTATCCGGGTTGCAGTCAGCCGGGGCTGTGGAACAAGGACTTCCGTCCACTCGATGCGCCGATTCCGATGCTGGTGGTCCGCACCATGATGGCCACCGACTTCCCGTTCCTGCTGGAGCGGCCGGAGTGGATGTCTTCCTATGTGAAGAAGTTCGCGCCCGCCCTACCCGCCCACGTGCGCAATGTCGTGGTGGACCGGCTGATCACGAGCGTCCGAGACGAAGTCCCGGCTTACGAAATCCAACCGGGGGCCGAGCCGGTCCCCGCCGCACGCGGCAACACCAACGGCGGGCCGGTCCACGTGGCACCGGATCGCATAAACTGATTTCAGGATTTTCCTTATGACCCAAGGACTTTCGCCCGCCCTGGGCACCGCCTCCGGCGCCGCCGAGGAGTTCCCGCTCTCACCCGCCCAGCTGGGCATGTGGTACGCCCAGCTACTGGATCCCGATGTACCGCTCTATGAGGCGTCGTACCTCGAGATGCGCGGCCGGCTCGATATCGAACTGCTGAAGGCGGCCTCCTACCGGGCGGCCCGCGAAATCGGATCCTCGATGCTGCGCCTGGTCGACAATGGCTCCGGCCCGCGTCAGGTCATAGATCCGACCATCGAACACGAGATCAGGTATCTGGATCTGTCCGGTTCGGACGATCCGAATGCGGAGGCCATGCGGTGGATGCGCGCCGATGTGGCCGCGCCGATCGATCTGGTCGCCGATCCGCTCGGCGTCTCGGTGCTGTTCCGCGTCGCGCCGGACCGGGTGTTCTGGTACACCCGGGTCCACCACATCGTGCTGGACGGCTTCGCTTCGTCGACCGTGATGTACCGGGTCGCCGAGCTGTACAACGCGGCACTGGCGGGGGTGGAACCGAAGGCTTCCGCGGCGGCGAGTCTGCGCGAGGTGTACGAGGCGGAGGCGAGTTATCTGGGGTCGACCCGGTTCGCCGCCGACTCCGCCTACTGGGCCGAGCGGATCGACCATATGCCGCGGCGGTGCAGCCTGGTCGAGGCGGCCGCCCCCGCGCATGCGCTCGGGCGACAGCATCGAATCATGATGTCGGAGGCCATGACCGAACAACTCGACACCGCTGCCGCGCGGTTCGGTGTCGGGTCACCGGCGCTGGCCATGGCCGCGCTCGCGATCTACTACGCCCGGATGACCGCCTCGCCCGAGGTGGTGCTGAGTCTGCCGGTCTCCGGGCGCACCACCGCGATGTTGCGCCGCTCCGGCGGCATGCTGGCGAATGTGGTGCCGCTGCGACTCGAGGTGGGCGAGCGGCGCACCGTCGCCGAGATCATCGACGCGGTGCGCATCGAGGTCTCCGGCGCGCTGCGCCACCAGCGGTTCCGGTACGAGGATATCCGGCAGAGCGGGTCGGAATCCGTAGTGCCCGTGGCCGGGCGCGGACTGGTCGGGCCGGTCTTCAACATCATGCTGTTCCCGCGCGCGGTCGATTTCACCGGTATCGAGTCGAGTCCGCATGTGCTGACCTCGGGCCCGATCGAGGACCTGTTCGTCAACCTGTACCAGCTCGGCGCGCAGAGTCCCATTCGCATCGACTTCTCCGCGAATCCCGATCTTTACGACGAGGATTCACTGACCAGGCACCATCGCCGGTTCATGCGCGTATTCGAATCCCTGCTCGCCGCCGATTCGGATACGCCGGTCGGGGAGCTCGGATGTTTCCTGGACGACGAGCGACATCTGCTCGATGGCACGCACGGCCCGGCCGCGCCGGAGCCGCGGTTGCTGTCCGAGGTGCTCGACAGCGGACTGCGTGCGGCGGGCCCGGATGCGGTGGCGGTGTACGCGGGTTCGCGCACGCTGGCCTATGGCGCACTGGACGAACGGTCGAATCTCTTGGCGCGCGGGCTGATTACCGCCGGGGCCGGGCCCGAGACCAGCGTGCTGGTGGCATTGCCGCGGTCGGTGGAGTCGGTCCTCGCGTTCTGGGGCGTGGCGCGATCCGGGGCGGCGTACGTGCCGGTCGGCACCGGTAATCCGGCCGAGCGGGTCGCCACGATGGCGACGGAATGCGGTGCCCGCCTGGGTATTACCGTTTCGGCGCTGGTCGATTCCCTGCCCGATTCGGTGCGCTGGATTCTGCTCGACGATCCCGCTGCCGAACTGGTGGCCGAGGGGGCCGCGGATACGGTCGCCGCACCCGTGCTGGCCGCGCACCCGGCCTATATTGTCTTCACCTCCGGTTCGACGGGCGTGCCCAAGGGCGTCGCGGTGACGCATTCCGGATTGTCGGGACTTGTTGCGGCCGTGGCCGATTCCTATCAGGCGGGCCCCGGGTCGCGGGTGCTGCACTGCCTGAATCCGAGTTTCGATGCGTCGCTGCTCGAGCTGCTGGCCGCATTCAGCGTCGGTGCGAGCCTGGTGGTCGCCGAGGGTGACGCGGTGGTCGGCGCCGGGTTGGCCGAGGTGATCGCCGAATACGGTGTCACGCACCTGGTCTGCACAGCCGTGATGCTCTCGACGCTGCCCGAGGGGGCACTGGACGGGGTGCGCGCCGTGTTGGCCGGTGCTGAGGTCATCCCGCCGGAGGTGGTGACGCGCTTCGGCTCCGGTCGCAGACTGATGAATTCCTACGGCCCGTGCGAGGCGACCATCGCGGCCTCCAGCACCGAGGGACTGGTGGAGAACCGGCCCGCGGGGATCGGCCACCCCGCGCCCGGTGTCGGGCTGCTGGTGCTGGACCGCAGGTTGCGGCCGGTGCCGGTCGGTGCGCTCGGCGAGCTCTACATCACGGGCGCCGGCCTCGCCCGCGGCTATGTCGGGCAGGCCGGACTCACCGCCGATCGCTTCGTCGCCAACCCCTTCGGTCCGCCGGGCGCCAGGATGTACCGCACCGGCGACCTGGTCCGGTGGCGGGCGACGGAAGGTGCCGGGCAGGGCGCCGCGCGGGCTCGCGTCGGTGCGGATGGCACGGATTCTGCTGTGGCGGTGGAGCGTTCGGGTCGTGCGAGTGTCGGCGGGGATGGTGCGGGTCCAGGCGTGGTGGGGGACCGTTCGGAACGGGCGGGTGTCGATGGGGATGGTGCGGGTCCGGCTGTGGTGGGGGGCGGTTCGGGTCGCGCGGGCGTCGATGGGGGTGGTGCAGATTCGGCTGTGGTGGAGGAACATTCGGGACGGGTGGGCATCAGTGGGAATGGAGCGGATCCCGCCACCGTCGCCGAGCGGCCGGTGGACGTCGTGCTGGAGTACATGGGCCGCACCGATTTTCAAGTGAAACTGCGCGGGATGCGGGTGGAGCCGAGCGAGGTGGACGCGGTGCTCACCACGCATCCGGCGGTGGAGATCGCGGTCACCGTGCCGCGTCTCGCCGCGACCGGGCGGACGATGCTGGCGTCGTATGTGGTGCCGGTGCATCGGGGCGAATCGCTCGGGGCCGCCGAGGTGAATGTGGCGGAGCTGCGGGAGTTCTGCGTGCGGCGGCTGCCTGCGCATATGGTCCCGGGGACGGTCACCGTACTCGATGCGCTGCCGCTCACCGGGAACGGCAAGGTGGATCGCCGTGCCCTGCCGGAGCCCGTCATCGAGGAGCCGGTATTCACCCCTGCCGCAACCGATACCGAACGTGCGCTGTGCGCGCTGTTCGCCGAGGTGCTCGGTGGCGTGCGGGTCGGCGCGCAATCGTCGTTCTTCGCCCTCGGCGGTGACTCGATCCTGTCGATCCAGCTGGTGTCCCGAGCCAGGGCGGACGGCCTGGTCTTCTCGGCTCGCGATGTCTTCGAACATCCCACCCCCGCGGCGCTGGCGACCGTCGTCACGGCGCCGGGCGGTCGTCAACTTCTGCGCGAAATGACCGGCGGTGGTGTAGGTTTCGTCCCGTCGACACCGATTGTGGCGTGGCTGCTCGAGCAGCCGGGCTGGGAGCGATTCGCACAATCCATGGTGCTGGCGCTGCCGTCCGGCATGGACCGGGACCGGCTGGCGCAGACCCTCCAGGCCGTCCTCGATCGACACGATATGCTGCGTGCCCGCATGGTCGCCGACGGGTTGGAGGTCTCCGCCCCCGGTGCGGTCGACGCCGCGACCGTCCTGCGGCGACTCTCCGTCACGGAGATCGACGACACCGCGACAGAATCCGTGATCACCGCCGCGACCGACCGGCTCGATCCGGCCGCCGGTGTCATGGTCGCCGCGACCTGGCTCGACCCCGGCGCGCACCACATGGGCCGCCTGGTGCTGGTGGTGCACCATTTGGCCGTCGACGCGGTCTCTTGGCGAATCCTGATCGCCGACCTGATGACCGCGTGGGCGCAGGTGGCCGCGGGCACGGCGCCGATGCTGCCCGAGGTGAGCACCTCGATGCGTACCTGGGCGCATGCGCTGGCGGACGCCGCGCGGCGCGAGGAGTGGACCGCCGAAGCGGCGTACTGGTCACAGGTGCTCGAGACACCCGTCGCGCCGCTTGGCCACCGTGCGCTCGATCCCGTCGTCGATGTGGGGCGCACGCTGGACCGTGTCGAGATGCGGTTGCCCGCGGAACTCACCGCGGTATTGATCGAGCGCATGCCGTCGGCCTTCCGGTGCGGCGTCGAAGAGGCGCTGCTGACCGCCCTGGCCGCGGCGCTGGCGCAGGGGCGCGGCGGGCCCGAACTGGTGATGCTGGAGCGCCACGGCCGCGACGAGAGTGCGGTCCCGGGTGCGGATCTGTCGCGGACGGTGGGCTGGTTCACCGATCAATTCCCGCTCCGGCTGGACATCGGCCGCGCCGCGGATCCGGCGGTGGCGCTGAAGGCGGTCAAGGAACAGATGCGCGCGGTGCCGCACGGCGGTATCGGCTACGGAATGTTGCGCCACCTGAACCCGCAGACCGCCGCGGACCTCGGTGCCGCACCGACACCTCAGATCGGGTTCAACTATCTCGGTCAGGTCACCGCGATCGGTGCGATCGCGGAGGCGACCGGAACGGCCGCGGAAACAATGCCGTGGCTGCCGGTCTCGCTGGCCGCGCAGTTGGGTGGGGCCGGGAACGAGGACCTGCCCGCGGCGGCGCTGCTCACGATCGACGCGATGACCGTCGACTCCGCCGACGGCCCGGTATTGCACGCGGTCTGGCGCTTCGCCTCCGGAGCGATCGATCACGATCGGGTCGAAGAGCTTGTGCGGCAATGGAATTCCGAACTCACGACAATCGCCCAGCTGTTGCGTGACCCGGACACGGGTGGATTCACACCCTCGGATCTGCCGTTGGTTGCGCTGACCCAGGCGGGGATCGATGCCTTGGCCACGCGGTACCCGGCGATCGAGGATGTCTGGCCGCTGGCTCCGTTGCAGCGCGGGCTGCTGTTCCACGCGCAGCTCGATCCCGAGCACGCCGACGCGTACTCGGTGCAATCGGTCTTCGAATTCGACGGTGATCTCGATACCGCGCGTCTGGCGGCCGCCGCGGCCGAACTGGTCCGACGTCACCGGGTACTGCGCACGGCCTTCGTGCACAGCGCGGATTCGGTGGCGCAGGTGGTACTCGCCGACGTCGAGGTGCCCTGGCGGACCGTCACCGCGACCGCGGCGGAATGCGACGATCTCGCGGCGGCCGAGCTGGACCGGCCGTTCGATCCGGAGCGGCCGCCGCTCATCCGGTTCCTGTGCGTGCGCTGCGGTGAGCGGGATGTCCGTCTCGTGGTCACCAACCACCACCTGGTGCTGGACGGCTGGTCGATGCCGCTGCTGTTCGGCGAACTGCTGGCGCTGTACCAAACCAGCGGGGACAGTACGGGTTTCGCCGAGCCTCCGAGCTATCGGGACTACCTGGAATGGTTGGCGGGACGCGATACCGCCGCGGCGGGGACGGCCTGGGCCGCCGCGCTGGACGGGCTGTCGGCGCCGTCGCTGGTGACCGCGGGTCGGGAACCCGTTGCCGGGCCGAAGGATCCGGCCAAGCACATCCTCGATGTGCCACTGGACGACGCGGATTCGGCTGCGCTGCTGCGGATGACCACCGAGCACGGCGTCACGACGAATACGCTGGTGGAGGTCGCCTGGGCGCTGCTGCTCGCGGAGTTGACCGGCGAGGCCGATGTCGTCTTCGGCGCGACGGTCTCCGGGCGGCCACCGGAGGTAGCGGGGGCCGATCGCATGATCGGCATGATGGTGAACACCATTCCGGTGCGAATCACCCTCGCGCCCGCGGAGCCGATCGCCGAGCTGCTGGTCCGCGTGCAACGCGAGCAGGGCGCCCTGATCGACCATCACATGCTGGGGCTCAACGAGATTCAAACCGCGGCCCGGCTGGGACCGCTGTTCGACACCACCATCGTCTTCGAGTCCTATCCGGTCGACGTGGCGTCGCTGGCGGCCGCCGTCGAGCGGGCCGAGCTGCGGGTCCGGGGATTCACCGGACGTGATGGAACGCACTATCCGCTTTCGATCGCGGCGCAGGCCCGCGACGGGCTGCTGCACATAGCGCTGACCTGTTCGGCGGAGTTCTTCGATGCCGCCGCGGCCACCGGCCTCGCCGGACGGCTCGCCCGCATTCTGACCCGGATCGCGGAGCATCCGGCCGGGCCCACGGCAGCGGTACGCGGGATGGACCGGGTCGACCTGCTGCGATCCCGGCCGCAGCCGATGCGATTGCTGCCGGATCTGTTGACCGGTACCGGCCGCCCCGATCGGTCCGCGCTCCGGTATGGCGACACCGAACTCACCTACCGGGAACTGGACGAACTGTCGAACAGGCTGGCCAGGGTCCTGATCGACGCGGGTGCGGGTCCGGAGATCGCGGTCCTGCTCGCGGTGCCGCGTTCGTCCGATTGGCTGGTGGCGGCCTGGGCGATCGCGAAGTCCGGCGCGGCCTTCGTGCCGGTGGATGTCGAGCATCCGGCCGCGCGCATCACGGCCATCGCGATGGCCTGCACCGCCCAGCTCGGCATCACGGTGGCCGACTGGCGGGTGCGGATGCCGGATACGGTGCGCTGGCAGGTACTCGACGAATCGCAGGACGATATGGCCGCGGCCGCGGCCACTCCGGTTTCGGATGCCGACCGGCTGCGACCGCTGCGGGCCGGGCACCCCGCCTACTTGATCTACACCTCGGGCTCCACCGGAACCCCGAAGGGCGTCGTGGTGACGCACGCCGGACTGAGCGGGCTGGTGGCCGGTGTCGCCGCGAAGGTGAAGGCGCGTGGCGGTGATCGCGTACTGCTGTGCATGAACCCGAATTTCGACGCCGCCATCATGGTGTGGCTGACCACGTACTACGTGGGCGCGACGCTGGTCGTCGCCGCGCCCGAGGTGAACGCGGGCCCCGAATTGGGCGCGTTGATCGCCGAATCACAGGTGACCCATGTGTTCTCGACGCCCGCGGTGCTGGCCACCTTGCCCTCGGACGCGCTGTCCGGGGTGCGGGTGCTGGTCACCGGTGGCGAGGCCTGCCCGCCGGAGTTGACCGCCCGGCTCGGCTCGGGGCGCGCGTTGCTGAACTCCTATGGCCCCGCCGAGGCGACCGTGGCCGCGACCTTCACCACGGCGCTCATCGCGGGTGAGGAGGCCGGTCTCGGCCGTCCCCTGCCCGGGGTCGGCCTCGCGGTGCTGGACCGCTGGCTGCGACCGGCGCCGATGGGGACCGCGGGCGAGCTGTATCTGATGGGGCCGGGGCTGGCCCGCGGCTACACCGGCCGGGTCGGGCTGACCGGGGAACGGTTCGTGGCCAACCCCTTCGGAAGCCCCGGGGAGCGGATGTACCGCACCGGTGATCTGGTCCGCCGGGTCTCGCACACCAGGCTGGAATACCTGGGCCGCAACGATACCCAGGTGAAATTGCGTGGTATCCGCGTGGAGCCGGGCGAGGTGGACGCGGTGTTGCGCGGCCATCCGCGGGTGGCCCTGGCGGTCACGGTGCCGCGCCCGGGTCTCTCCGGAGACCGGGTGCTGGCTACCTATGCCTCGCCCGCCGCCGGTGCGGAGCTCACCGTCTCGGACCTGACCGAATATCTGGCGCGCAGACTGCCCCGGCATCTGGTTCCGTCGACGGTGACGGTGCTGGAGGTCTTGCCGCTCACCGGGAACGGCAAGGTGGACCTGCGTGCGCTGCCCGAACCCGAACGCCCGGTGGCGGAGTATGTCGCGCCGGTCGGTATCGAAGAGCCCGTGGCCGAGGCATTCGGCGCGGTGCTCGGCCGCAGTGGCATCGGGGCCGCCGACGACTTCTTCGCCCTCGGCGGTGATTCGCTGTCGGCGACCCGGGTCGTCGCGCGGCTGAGTGCCGAACTGCACGCTCAGGTGCCGGTGCGGCTGCTGTTCGAGGCGTCGACCGTGCGCGGTCTGGCGGCCCGGCTGAGCACGCTGACCGCAGACCCGGCGGCCGCGGATACGATGGGCCCGCGACGGGGTCCGCGACCGGACCGGATTCCGCTGTCTCCCGCACAGCAGCGCATGTGGTTCGTCAACCAGTACGATCCGGGTTCCGGCGGCTACAACATTCCGATCGTGCTGCGCGTCACCGGAACTTTCGATCTCGACGCCATGCGGGCCGCGCTGGGCGATGTGCTCGAACGTCACGAATCGCTGCGCACGGTGTACCCGAGTCATGATGGGATCGGCTACCAGGTCGTGGTGCCTGCCGACGAGGTAGCCCTCGACGTGGATACGGTCGCGGTCCGGGAGGCGGATCTCGCCGCATCCGTGATCGACTGTGTAGTCACGGGATTCGATGTGACCACCGCGATTCCGCTGCGCCTGAGGTTGTTCCGGATCATCGAGCACCCCGAATGCTGTGTGCTGGCGCTCGTCGTGCACCACATCAGCGCCGACGGTTTCTCGATGGGGCCGCTGGCCCGCGATGTGATGACGGCGTACGCGGCCCGGATGCACGGCAACGCGCCGGGGTGGTCGCCGCCCGCCGTGCAGTACGCGGATTACACACTCTGGCAACGGGATCGGCTCGGATCGGCCGAAGACCCGGCGTCGCGGCTGGCGCAGCAGATCGCCTACTGGACCGAAACATTGGACGGCCTGCCGGACCGGCTCGACCTGCCCGCGGACCGGCCACGCCCGATCGCCGCGTCGCTGCGGGCGGGCACCGTCCGTAGTGAGCTCGACGCCGAACTCACCACCGCGCTGGAGGCATTGGCCCGTGACCGGCAGTCCACGCTGTTCATGGTGCTGCACAGTGCGCTCGCGGTGCTGTTCGCCCGGTTGAGCGATACCGCGGACGTGGCCATCGGCACGCCGATCGCCGGTCGCGGTGTGGCCGAACTCGACGACGTGGTCGGGATGTTCGTCAATACCGTGGTGTTGCGCACCCCGGTCGCGTCCGCGCAGCCCTTCACCGGACTCCTCGATCAGGTGCGTCGCACCGATCTGGATGCCTTCGCGCACGCGGACGTTCCGTTCGAGAACCTGGTCGATGTGCTGGACCCGGCCCGTTCGACGGCCAGGCATCCGCTGATCCAGGTGATGCTGGTCTTCCAGAACCTGGCCCCGGTGCGGTTGACCCTGCCCGAACTCACCGTGGAGCCGGTCGATCTGGACCAGCAGACGCTGCGTTTCGATCTCAGCGTCACGGTGGCCGAGCAGGAGGAGGGGCTCGCGGTGCGGTTCGGTTATGCCACGGACCTGTTCGACGCGGGCACCATCGAGCGCCTCGCCGACCGCTGGGTGCGGATCCTGCGCACGGTGGCGGCCGATCCCGCGATCCCCGTGGGCGATATCGATCTGCTGCAACCCGGCGAGCTGGCGGGGTTGGTCGCGACGCCCGCCCCGGTTGTCGCCGAACCCGCGATCCTGCCGGATCTGCTCGCCGCCGCGGTGGCCGCGAATCCGGATGGTGTCGCGGTGGTCGACGGCGCGACGGCGCTCACCTACCGCGATCTGGACGCGCACTCGAATCGACTGGCTCGCGAGCTGATTCGGGCCGGTGCGGGTCCCGAGACGCTGGTGGCGGTGGCGCTGCGCCGGTCGATCGATTCCGTGCTCGCCGTGTGGTCGGTGGCCAAGACCGGCGCGGCCTTCGTTCCGGTCGATCCCGCCTATCCGGCCGAACGCATCACCCAGATCCTCGCGGACTCGGGTGCCCGGCTCGGCGTGACCGTGCGCGACGTCGCGGCCGAGCTACCCGATTCCGCGCGCGGGTCGGATGATTCGGTGGCCGAGGGGGCGGCGGACGCGGTGCGGTGGTTCGTACTCGACGATCCGCAGACCGCCCATACGCTCGCCGCGACCGTGGGCGCACCGATCGACGCGGCGGAGCGGACAATCACTCCGCGACCGGACAACCCGGCCTACGTCATCTTCACCTCCGGTTCCACCGGACGGCCGAAGGGCGTTGTCGTCACCCACTCCGGTCTGGCGAATATGGTTGCGGCACTACGCGACCGGCTGAGCCTGACCGACGAGTCCCGGGTGTTGCACGTCGCATCGCCGAGCTTCGACGCCGCGGTCCTGGAACTGCTGCTCGCGGTGGGCGCGGCAGGCACCCTGGTGGTGGCGGGCCGCACCGCGTTCGGCGGCGTCGAACTGGGTGAACTGCTGGCCCGAGAGCGTGTTTCGCATATCGCGCTGACCCCGTCGGCGCTCGCGTCGGTGGATCCGGCCGTGCTCGTGTCCGAGGATGACGATGTTCCCGGTCGCGGTGCGCTGCGAGCGATCATCACCGGGGGTGAGCCGTGCCCGCCGGAACTGGTCGAGCGGTGGGCCGCGCCGGGCCGAGTGCATTTCAACGACTACGGCCCCACCGAGGCGACGATCTGGGCGACCGGAAGCGACGCCCTGTACCCCGGCGACGCGATCACCATCGGCGGGCCGGTCGCGGGGATGACCGCAGTGGTGCTCGACGAGCGGTTGCGCCCGGTGCCCGACGGTGTCGCGGGCGAACTCTATCTGGCGGGCCCCGCGCTGGCTCGCGGGTACCACGGGCGCACCGGACAGACCTCTACCCGATTCGTCGCCGATCCGTACGGACGCCCGGGGGAGCGGATGTATCGCACCGGCGATCTGGTGCGTCGGCGCGGTGGCAACCTCGACTATCTCGGTCGCTCCGATCTACAGGTGAAGCTGCGCGGTCTGCGCATCGAATTGGGCGAGATCGAGTCGGCGCTACTGGTCGACCCTTCGGTCCATCAGGCGGCGGTCACCGTGTACACCGATCCGGCCGTGGGTGAGTTACTCGTCGCCTACGTCGTGCCGGCGCCGGACGCACAGGTATCGGCCGATGAGCTGAAAACCCTCGTGGCACAACAACTTCCTTCGTATATGGTGCCCGCGGCGATCATGACCATCGACGCGTTGCCACGCACCGGCAACGGCAAGCTCGATCGCCGTGCCCTGCCTGCTCCCGATATCCGTGCCGGACGCTACCGGCCACCGAATACGCCCACCGAGCGCGCCATCGCCGACACCTTCGGTGAACTGCTCGGCGTCGCGCGGGTCGGACTCGATGACAATTTCTTCGCATTGGGCGGCAATTCACTCATCGCCACGCGCATCGTGTCCCGGCTCGGCGTGGTGCTGAACACCAGGATCCCGGTCCGTATGGTCTTCGACGCGCCTACCGTGGCCGAATTCGCCCATGCCGTGCGCACCGCCGCCGCGCCGCCCGGTCCGCGGCCCGGTCCGCGCAGGCGGCCGGAGCACACGCCGCTGTCGGCGGCCCAGCGCCGCATGTGGTTCCTCAACCGCTATGACCCCGCCTCACCCGCGCACAATGTGCCGATCGCCGTCGAGATCGACGGTGAGCTGGACCCGGTCGTGCTGCAATCCGCGCTGATGGATGTGCTGGCCCGGCACGAGTCGCTGCGCACCGTCTACCCGGTGGATGCGGAGGGCGAGCCGTTCCAGGACATCCGGTCCGTCGCGGATGCCTATGTGCCGGTACGGGTCTCGGAACTCGATGCCGAGGACTCGATGCCCGCCGCGGTGGTGCGGGCGTGCGCGCACGGCTTCGATCTGACCACCGAGCTGCCGCTGCGGGTGACCTTATTGCGCCTCGCCGAGCGTCGATGGGTCCTGGTCGTGGTCCTGCACCACATCGCCTCGGACGGCTGGTCGATGGCTCCGCTGACCCGCGACGTCATGGTGGCATTCGGGGCGCGCCGCTCCGGTGCGGTGCCGCAGTGGGCGCCGCTGCCGCTGCAATACGCCGACTACGCGCTCTGGCAGCGGGAATTGCTGGGTGCCGCGGACGATCCGGGCAGCGTCGCGTATCAGCAGCTGGAGCATTGGCGGGCCGCCTTGGACGGGCTGCCGGATGTGCTGTCGCTGCCGAGCGACCACCCACGGCCCGCGGTGCTGACCCATCGCGCGGACCTGGTGGAGTTCACCGTGGATGCGACCGTGCAACAACAGGTTCGGCACGTCGCGCGCTGGTACGGTGTCAGCACCTTCATGGTGGCGCATGCCGCCCTGGCCACACTGCTGTCGCGCCTGTCCGACCAGCGGGACGTGGCGATCGGCTCGGTGATCGCGGGCCGCGGTGACGGCGAACTCGACGATCTGGTCGGAATGTTCGTCAATACTCTTGTGCTCCGCAGCCGGGTCGAGCCGGATGCCACCTTCGAAACCCTGCTCGCCGCAACGAAGAACGGCGATCTGGATGCCTTCAGCAATGCCGATGTGCCCTTCGAGCAACTGGTCGAGGTGCTGGCTCCGGCCCGCTCCACCGCGCACCACCCGCTGTTCCAGGTGCTGCTGGTCTTCCAGAACTTCGAGCGGGAACCGGTCGGCATGCCGGGCCTGGAGGTCAAGCCCGTCGAGATGCCCTCGGTGGGTGCGAAATTCGATCTGGAGTGGATGCTGGCCGAGGAGTTCGACGCCGACGGCGCGCCCGCGGGTATGAGCGGCACCCTGACCTTCGCCCTCGATCTGTTCGAGCCCGCGACCGCCGATAACTTGGCGCAACGGTTCGTCGAGCTGCTCGGCGCGCTGACCGCGAATCCGGAGTTGGTGCTCGGCGACCTCGATATGACGGCCCCGCCGGGGACCACGGTGTACCCGCCGCCGATCTCGCTGCACCGCAAGGATATGCCGTACCGGCCGCCGGTGACGCCGACGGAGCACGCGATGGTCGCCGCCTTCGAAACGGTGCTCGGGGCCGAACGGGTCGGCCTGGACGACAATTTCTTCGAGCTCGGGGGCACGTCGATGGTCGCCACCCGGCTGGTGGCCGAGATCCGCGACCGCATCGGATTCCCGATGCCGGTGCAGTGGATGTTCGGTGATCCCAGTCCCGGCGCGCTGGCGCAGCGGATCATCGAGGGCGCCGACCCGACCGCGGTCGATCCCGCGCTGCGCACCCTGCTGCCGATGCGGCCGACCGGAGCGGGCCCCAGCCTGTTCTGCATCCATCCGGCCATTGGATTGGCCTGGTGCTACGCCGGATTGGTGCAGCATCTGGACGGCGACTACCCGGTGTACGGCCTACAGTCACCCGGGGTCACCGGTTCCGATGAACCTGGCCGGCCGTTGACCGCACGCGCCGCCCACTACGCCGACGAGATCCAGCGGACCCAGCCGAGCGGCCCCTACCGTCTCCTCGGTTACTCCGCGGGCGGCCCCATCGCACATGCGGTGGCGGTCGAACTCCAGCGTCGCGGCGGCGAGGTCTCGAGCCTGATCATCATGGACGGCCGCGCCGATCCCGAACCCATGAGTGCCGAGGAGATGCCCCCGCCGGAGGCCCTGCTCGCGGAGTTCGGCGGCATCGACCCGGCGCTGCTCCCGGACCTGCCGGGTAGCGCCGAGATCGAACAGGGCGATCACGCGGCCCTGGCCGACCGCGCCGCCGAACTGCTGCGGGCCGCGGGCGGTACCTTCGCCGCGCTCACCGCCACCGACCTGGAGCGTCTCTACACCGACTACCTGAACCTGGTCCGCGAGGCCGCCGCCTACCGCCCCGAACCCTTCGACGGCGACATGCTCTTCTTCAGCAGCGTCAACGGGCGCCCCGGCATCGCTCCCAATGTCGACACCTGGCGTCCCTACATCACCGGCGCGATCACCGACCACCCGGTGGACTACGAACACAACAAACTGACCGGCCCCGATGCCTTGGCCGTCATCGGCCCGATCGTCGCCGAGCACCTCCGCTGACCCTCCGGGCCAGCGGTGCGTGATCAGGCGACCAGGTCGGCGTATTCCGCATGCTCGGTGACGTACTTCTCCACGTACCAGCAGGTGGGAATGATCGAGTAGCCCGCCTCGCGTGACTCGTTGAGCGCGTATTCGACCACCTTGCCCGCCACACCTCGGCCGCGGAATTCCGGGAAGGTCATGGTGTGGTGGAAGTCGCGGACCTTGCGGTGACGGCGGTCGGCGGAGCCGACGGGTTGGGCGGGATCAGCATCCTCGTGTTCGGCGTAGTCGGCGTACCCGGCAAGGGTGTCATCGATATAGATCTCGTAACGGGTGTCGGCGACGTTGTGCTCGAGCCTGGTCGTCATGATCTGAGAAAACTCCTTTGCGGCCGGAAATGTTCCGAGCCCGAGGGGTAGGTCCGGTCAGTTGATCACAGAATGGAGCCGGGGTTCAGGATGCCGTGCGGGTCGAGGGCGTCCTTGATCCGCTTGGTCAGGGCCATGACGTCGGGGCCGAGCTGATCGGGCAGCCACGCCTTCTTGAGCCTGCCCACGCCGTGCTCACCGGTGATGGTGCCGCCCAGCGCGATGGCCAGATCCATGATCTCGCCGAAGGCGCGGTGCGCACGTGCGGTATTCGCGGGGTCGGTGGGGTCGTGCACGATCAGCGGGTGGGTGTTGCCGTCGCCCGCGTGGGCGATCACCGACACCAGCACCTCATTGCGTTCGGCGATCGCGGCGATGCCGGTGACCAGGTCGCCGAGTCGCGGCAGCGGCACCCCGACATCCTCGAGCAGCAGCGGGCCGATGCGTTCGACCGCGGGGATGGCGAAGCGACGCGCCGCGGTGAAGGCCTCGCCCTCCTCCGGATCCTCGGTGTGGAAAACCTCGATGGCCCCGGCCTTTTCGCAGGCCGCCACCATCAGCTCGGCCTCGCGCGAGGCGTATTCGCCGGGCGCGTCCGAGCGGGCGACCAGCAGCGCGGCCGCGGAGCGATCCAGCCCCATCCGCATCTCGTCCTCGACGGCATTGATCGCCACCGAGTCCATGAATTCGAGCATGGACGGGCGCAGCGTCCCGGTGATGCCGAGGATCGCCTCGGTGGCCTCGGTCAGCGTCGCGAAGGTCGCGACCACCGTGCTCTGCTGTGGTTGCGCGGGCAGCAGGCGCAATGTCAGCTCGGTGATGATGCCGAGGGTGCCCTCGCTGCCGACGAAGAGTTTGGTCAACGAAAGCCCCGCGGAGTCCTTGAGTCGCGGCCCGCCCAGCCGGACCACCGTGCCGTCGGCGAGTACCACCTCCATACCGAGCACGTAATCGGTTGTCACGCCGTATTTCACGCAGCACAACCCGCCCGCATTGGTCGCGGCATTGCCGCCGATCGAGCACATCTCGAAGGAGGACGGATCCGGCGGATACCACAGACCGTGCTCGGCGACCGCGCGCTTGACCTCGGCGTTCAGCAGTCCGGGCTGCACCACCGCGGTGCGGGTGACCGGGTCGACGGTGATATCGCGCATTCGCTCGGTGGTCAGCACGATCCCGCCGTCCACCGCGGTCGCGCCACCGGACAACCCGGATCCGGCGCCGCGCGGCACCACGGGCACCCGATGCTCGTGCGCCCAGCGCAGCGTCGCGGCCACATCCGCCGTCCCGGTGGCGCGCACCACCGCCAGCGGGGTGCCCGCGTCGGGATCGCGCGCCCAGTCCTGCCGATACCCGGCCAGCAGGTCGGGATCGGTGAGTATCGCACCGTCGGGCAGCCGCTCGATCAGGTCATGCAGTTCCACAATCGCTACGGTAGCCTCCCGGCCGGTGTATGAGCGGTCGTCGCGGAACTTCTCGCCGGAGTGGCGGCTGACCACGGAATTGCGGGGTTACCCGACCGGCCGCGGCGGGCTACGGTGTGTGCCGGGACACGTCATCGTGTGCCACGGTGTCGGGGCCGGAATATCGAAGCAGGGTCGATCCGGGTTTCCCGGGACCACAACAACACGGGAGGGTTTTCCGGATGGGCAGCGTTTCGCCGGACTACCGCGAACTGGTCGCCGCGGCATTCGCCGACGAGATCGTCGACGGTGTCGTGGACGTGCCGCTTCTACGGCGCATTCACGCGGGGGAGTTCGGCGAGTGGCTCACCGCGCTGGATCGTTCGGGACTCTTCGGCAAGGACGCGCTGGCGAACCTCTCCCGGCAGTGGCGGGATGAGCCTGCGGCGCTGCTGGACGCGTTGCTCTCCGGCGTCGATGATATGACCCGGCGGCGCTGGCTGGCGGCGTGGTCGGCGCTGGATCGGCCCGAACCGCTCACCCAGATCGGCTGATCCACCAGCCGGTTTGCCCCGTGCTCACCTGACGGACACCTGCCGCTGCCATGCTGGCGCCGTGCCCGACCTGGCGACCACCACCGAAACGCTCGCTGACCGGTTCACCCGCTGGTGCGAAGCCGTCGTGGCACGGTTGCCCTTCGGCCTCGATCGTCTCGTCCCGCCGACCTTCCTGGGGTTCGCGCTGATCAACGGGTTCACCTTCGGTGTCGACCTGACCCTGCTGACGATCTTCCACGGGTGGTGGGGCTGGCCGGTGTGGCTGGCGGTCACCCTCGGTTACGTGTGCGCGTTCGGGTTGAGCTTTGTGCTGAACCGGACCTTCAACTTCCATTCGCACGCACCCGTCGGCAGGCAGGCCGCGGTGTATGTGGTTGTGGTCGCCGTCAACTACGTCGCCTTCATCCTGGGTGTCGGCACCGGTCTTACTGAACTCGGCCTCGAGTACCACCTGTCGCGATTGCTGGCGGGGGCCTGCGAGGCGATATATATGTACTGCGCGATGCGCTGGGTGGTCTTTCGCCGCCGTGCGGCGAAACCGCAACCGGCGCGGGTCGATTGAGCTATCGCAGGACCTCGATGCGGTCGCCATCCACCACCACCGCGTCGTTATCGGTCAAGCCCCAGTACGCGATCCCGGCCGCGCGGTAGTCGGCCGCGAGCCGATCGCCGAAACCGTCGGGGTCGGTCGCGGAGGCGAGATGCGGCACGATCCGGCGATCGACCAAACCCAGTCCGTCCCAGCGTGGTTCGATACCGCAGGTGGGTTCGACCTCGGCCGGATCGTCACAGGACTCCAATCCGTGCAGATCCGGCGCCAGCAGGCAGGCGCCCGCGCTGTATCCGGCGTAGACCAGCGCATCCGCCGCGAGCAGCCGCGGCAGCACCAGATCGGCTCCGCTGCGGGCGAATTGGGCGCGCAGCACGAACGTATTACCGCCGCGCACCCACACCAGCGGGAATTCGGCGAGCCTGCGCTCCAATTCGGCCGGGCGTCCCACGAAGTCGCGTAAATCCAGTACTTCGGGCGAGTACCCCAGCGTGCGCAGCGGGACCACGTCGCTGGTGACCGCGCTCGCCCAGGCCGTCGGCCAGGCGTCGCAGGCATTGGGGATCACCGCGACCCGGCCCGGCCTGCCGACGAGTGCGGCGAGCCGGTCGTAGTGGGCTCCGAATCGATAGCTGGACAGGAACAGTCGCATCGAGGATCAGATGGTGAAGGCCAGATTGCGCACCAGCCGCAGGCCGAGCTCCTCGTCGCCGGATATCGCGATTTCGTCGCGGTGCGCGTCGGCGGTGGTGCGCCCGCCGCCCAGCCGCACCAGAAGTCCGGAGTCCAGCCGGATCGTCACCGTGACGGGCCTGTCGAGGGCGTCCACGTAGGCGGCGCGACCGTCGACCTGGATATGCAGTGTGCGCGCCAACGGCCCGGTCACCTCGAAGGTCACGCGCGATCCGTCCGGGGCCTTGCCCAATTTGGCGAGCACCCGGGGAATCGCTCCGGCGAATTCGGCGAAGGCCACCGCACCGCGCCTGCCGCCCTCGTCCACGGCGGTGCCGAGGGCGTCGGCGATATCGAGTTCGTGCATCCAGCAGTCGAACAGCCGCACCCGCATGAACCGGCCGTAGCCGACCTGCCCGATCGGCGACGGCGTCGGGGTCTCCCACGCGGCATCCTCCATCGACTCGAGCGTCTTGCGCCGCCGGTCGGTGACCTCGCCGAACAACTCCAGCAGCCGGGCGCCCGGCAGCGGCCGCAGCCGGTCGACCCAGATCTCGTTGAGCACCGCGGTCTCGTTGCGGACATGCGGCAGCGTGCGCACATCGGTCTTCGGGCGGTTCGGGTCGTGCGCGGGCGGCTTCTCACCGAGCAACCACGATTCGGTGCCGATCACATGGGCGACCACGTCGAAGACCGTCCAGCCCGGCAGTGGTGACGATGTGCGCCAACCGTTCTCGTCCAGGTCGGCGACCAGGGCCGCGATGGCGTCCCACTGCTGGGACAGCAGTGCCGTGAGCTCGGTCCGGTCCAGGGTCGGGTCGGTCATGCCTGTGTTCCTTCCTCGGTGCCGGTCGACACGTCGTCCGCGGTGTCCTCTTGCTCCATGGCCGTGATCCCGGCCTGGATCGCGGCGGCCGTCGCGACGGGATCGTGCGGTCTGCGCAGCAGGAAGCCCTTCGCGAGACTGAGTTTGTCGCCGTGTCGGCGCGGGATCACGTGCAGGTGGATATGGGGAACGGTCTGGAACGCCGCCTTGCCGTCGTTGAGTACCAGATTCGCCCCGTCCGCGGCGAGCGTGCTGCGGCGCATAGCCAGTGCGAGCCGGTGCCCGGCCCGGAAGATATGGGCGCCGAGATCGGCGTCGAGGTCTTCCAGTTCGGTGGCGTGTCGCTTGGGGATGACGAGGGTATGCCCGCGGGCAATGGGCCGGATGTCGAGGAAGGCGCACAGCGTGTCGTCCTCGTAGACCTTGGTCGCCGGAGCTTCGCCCGCCACGATGCGGCAGAAGACGCAGTCGTTCACACCGCGACCATACGGCGTACGAGAGGCGGCGAACACCCCGAATCGGGCATTCGGCATGATGCACGTCACTGGGTGGGTGCGCCGCACGCCCCTGAGCTGTTCACCAACCTCTAGGTTCGTAAGGGACCTCCACGTAGGGGCTTGTGGCGCTCACCTGCGCAGACCACCATCGACATCGACACCGGCCCAACAAGCAGAGAGTGATGAACAGGCCCGAGAGGTCCGCCGCCCGGCCGCGCGGCGGTCCGATGGGTGGAATGCGGCTCGGCGGTGTGACTGGCATCTCAGCTACGTTCACTGTCGGCCGGGTACAGTTGCGAGGATTTGGACGAACCTACTCACAAGTAACTTCGTTCAACCGTCGTTCGGTGGCTTATTGCCAGCACGAGAAGGAAGTCTGACAAGTGGAGACAACGCAGGGCGTAGGCGATTCGTCGCCGCGCGGAGCGCGTGTCGGAGTCGTTCGCGAGTCTAACGCGGGCGAACGGCGTGTCGCATTGGTGCCCAAGATCATCCCGGCGCTGCTGAAGCAGGGCGTCGAGGTGGTCGTGGAAACCGGCGCCGGACTGGGTGCGCTCATCCCCGACGAGGCCTACATCGAAGCCGGTGCGACCATCGGTGATCCGTGGTCGGCCGAGGTGGTCGTGAAGGTCGCCCCGCCCAGCGATGCCGAGGTGGCGAAGCTGACGGCCGGGCAGACGCTGATCGGATTCCTCGCGCCGCGCAATGCCGAGAATCAGATCGGCGCGCTGAAGACCGCGGGCGTGCATGCCTTCGCGGTCGAGGCCATCCCGCGCATTTCGCGTGCGCAGGTCATGGACGCGCTGTCCTCGCAGGCCAATGTGGCCGGTTACAAGGCCGTGCTGCTGGCCGCGTCGGAATCGACGCGGTTCTTCCCGATGCTGACGACCGCCGCGGGCACGGTGAAGCCCGCGACCGTACTGGTGCTCGGCGTGGGTGTCGCGGGTTTGCAGGCTTTGGCCACGGCCAAGCGCCTGGGTGGTCGGACCACCGGATACGACGTCCGTCCCGAGGTCGCCGATCAGGTGCGTTCGGTCGGTGCGCAGTGGCTGGACCTCGGCATCGATGCCGCCGGTGAGGGCGGCTACGCCCGCGAACTCACCGAGGACGAGAAGACGCAGCAGCAGAAGGCCCTCGAAGACGCGATCAAGGGTTTCGACGTGGTGATCACGACCGCGCTGGTCCCCGGCCGTCCGGCGCCTCGGCTGGTGACCGCCGCCGCGGTGCAGGGGATGAAGCCGGGCAGCGTGATCATCGATCTGGCCGGGGAGACCGGCGGTAACTGCGAGCTGACCGAACCGGGCGAGACCGTGGTCAAGCATGAGGTCACCATCGCCTCGCCGCTGAACCTGCCCGCCACCATGCCCGAGCACGCGAGCGAGCTGTACTCGAAGAATATTGCGGCACTGCTGGAGCTGATGCTGGTCGACGGCAAACTCGCCCCCGACTTCAGCGATCAGGTGCTCGCCGATTCCTGTGTCACACGTGAGCGAGGCTTGCCGAGCGAACAGACGAGCGAAAGCGTGGATGCCTGATGTATACCGAACTGCTGGCGAATATCGCGATCCTGGTGCTCTCCGGGTTCGTCGGCTTCGCCGTCATCTCCAAGGTTCCCAACACGCTGCACACCCCGCTGATGTCGGGCACCAACGCCATCCACGGCATCGTCGTGCTCGGCGCGCTGGTCACCCTCGGCAAGATGGAGGACCCGTCGATCGGGATCCAGATCATCCTGTTCGTGGCCGTGGTCTTCGGAACACTGAACGTCATCGGTGGTTTCGTGGTGACCGACCGCATGCTGGGCATGTTCAAGGGCAAGAAGCCCGCAGCGGCTGAGAAGGCGGGTCAGTAGGTCATGGACAACCTCGTCAATATCCTCTACATCGTCGCCTTCTCGCTGTTCATCTACGGCCTGATGGGCCTGACCGGCCCGAAGACGGCGGTGCGCGGTAACTGGATCGCCGCCGTCGGTATGGGTATCGCCGTGGTGGCGACCCTGATCGCGGTGCGTGACACCGGTAACTGGATCCTGATCGTGGCCGGACTCGTGCTCGGTGTCGTGCTGGGTGTGCCGCCCGCGAAGTACACCAAGATGACGGCCATGCCGCAGCTGGTGGCCGCGTTCAACGGTGTCGGCGGTGGCACGGTCGCATTGATCGCGTGGGCCGAATTCCTCGACACCACCGGCTTTTCCGACTTCAAACACGGTGAAGAGCCGACCGTGCACATCATCGTCGGCTCGCTGTTCGCCGCGATCATCGGTTCGGTGTCGTTCTGGGGTTCGCTGATCGCCTTCGGCAAGTTGCAGGAGATCCTGCCCGGTAAGCCGATCGGCGTCGGCAAGTTGCAGCAGCCGCTGAACCTGCTGCTGCTGATCGTTTCCGTGGCGGCCGCGGTGGTCATCGGTATCGGTGCCTCCGATGGTGGCGCGCCGTGGTGGTGGATGGTGCTGCTACTGCTCGCCGCGGGTGTGCTCGGCCTGATGGTCGTGTTGCCGATCGGTGGCGCGGATATGCCTGTGGTGATCTCACTGCTGAATGCCTTGACCGGTCTGTCCGCCGCCGCGGCTGGTTTGGCGCTGAACAACACCGCCATGATCGTGGCGGGCATGATCGTCGGCGCGTCCGGCACCATCCTGACCAACCTGATGGCCAAGGCCATGAACCGGTCCATCCCCGCCATCGTGGCCGGTGGATTCGGTGGCGGCGGTACGGCTCCCGGTGCCGGTGGTGGTGAGCAGAAGCAGGCCAAGGCCACCTCCGCCGCCGATGCCGCGATCCAGATGGCCTACGCCAACCAGGTCATCGTGGTCCCCGGCTACGGCATGGCCGTGGCGCAGGCCCAGCACGCGGTCAAGGAAATGGCGGAGCTGCTGGAGAAGAAGGGTGTGGAGGTCAAATACGCCATCCACCCGGTCGCCGGTCGTATGCCCGGGCACATGAACGTCCTTTTGGCCGAGGCCGAGGTGTCTTATGACGCGATGAAGGAAATGGACGACATCAACGGCGAGTTCGGCCGCACCGATGTCGCCCTGGTCATCGGCGCCAACGACGTCACCAACCCTGCCGCGCGCGAGGACGCCTCCAGCCCGATCTACGGCATGCCGGTGCTCAATGTCGACCAGGCCAAGAGCGTCATCGTGCTCAAGCGGTCGATGAACTCCGGCTTCGCCGGTATCGACAACCCGCTGTTCTACGCCGACACCACCTCGATGCTGTTCGGCGACGCCAAGAAGTCCGTCGGTGCGGTCACCGAGGAATTGAAGGCACTGTAAGACACCGCATTTCACCGAAACGGCCCCCGTTCACCAACGGGGGCCGTTTCGCTGTTTCGGTCACCACGGGGTTTGCGCAGCTGATCGACTAAGGGCGGTCGAACTCGCCGTCGGTGATGCCTGCGGTGAAGGCGTCCCATTCGGCGGGGGTGAAGATCAGTGCGGGGCCGGTGGGTTCTTCGAGTCGCGGACACCGACGTGGCCGCCGTCGAGGAATGCGACTTCGACGCATTCGTTCCCGCCTGAGCTGCGGCTGCTTTTGAACCACTGGGCGCCCGTCAGGTGGATGTCATATGTGCCGCTCACACGAACTCCCTTGGCACGCAATAGGTTGAATCACCGACGATACGGCCGTCACCACGACGCGACAATGGCTTGCTTCAACACGCGATCGGAGCAGGGCCGTCTCTCGACTGTGGTCAGGGGCGGTTGAATTCGCCGTCGGCGACGCCTGCGGTGAAGGCGTCCCATTCGCCGGGGGTGAAGATCAGCGCGGGGCCGGTGGGGTTCTTCGAGTCGCGGACACCGACGTTGCCGTTGTTGAGCCAGGCGACCTCGACGCACTCCTGGCCTGCCTGGCTGCGGCGGCTCTTGAACCACTCAGCGCCAGCAAGGTTCATGTCCACTTTGATACTCCTTCGCTACTTTTCTCAGCAGTGCTCTGCTGTCTGCAGCATCCAGCGAAGCCTGGTGCAGAGTTGCCGACAGTTCACGATAGCGGTCGACATCGTACGGTTTCTCCAGGTAGATGTTCGCCGTGAGCACGTTCTCGACGAAGATCACGGGAGGCTCCACTGGTCGCCTTTTGGTATCGAACCCGAAATCGAGGATGACGAATCCTCCCGGCAATACACCCATCGGCAAGCCCGCCGCGAACGGCAGGATCCGCAATTCGATATTCGGCCACGTGCTGGCATCGGCCAAGTGCCGCAACTGATTGGCCATGACCCTGTGGTTGCCTACAACGCGATGCAGCGCGGATTGATGTACAACCACATCGAGCTTTACCGGCTCGGCCTTCCGCTTGACGATGATCTGCCGCTTCATCCGCAGTTCGACTCGGCGATCGATGTCGCTATCCGATTCCTTCACATAGTAGTGTCGGATCATCGTTCGGGCGTAATCCGCGGTCTGTAGCAAACCGGGCATCAATTCTTGATACGAAACCAGATGCTGCGCAGCGGCTTCCAGTCCGACGTAGTTGTCGAAGTTGTTCGGCAGGAACTCGTTGTACTCGGCGTGCCAGCTCTTGACCGCAGCCTGCTCGGCAAGGTGCTTCGCTGCCGCCATCTCTTCGGCGGACCGCTCGTATATCTCACACAGGTACAGCACTATCCGGACACGAACCTTGTCGGCTTGGCCTTTCTCCAGCCGGTGCAGTGTCGACGTACCTATTTCTGCGAGCCTGGCCGCCTGGGCCAGTGTCATGCCCATTTCCTCACGGTACTCACGCAGTTGTCGACCCAGCTGACGCCGGGGGAGTGTGCTGTCTTCGTCGGCCATCTCTAGTTACCCCTCGTAGGCGGAACGGCGGACAGCGGGGAGCGGAATCAGTTTGTCACGGGTAGCGGAAACGTACCTGGCGAAACGGAAAATCTCGCACGGGATTCCGTGTGCGCGTTGTACCAAGTCAGAGGTGGTGATGTTGTTGTGGCTGCGCGGTATCCGGGGTGGCGGGGAGCAACCCGCACCGCTCGTGACCGTCTCCGAGCGACGCCACGGCCACGGGCTGTGGGGCCGAATCGCCGGATACCGCGCATCTGAACATCGTCCATTACCAGGGGTCCGCGATGAATGCACCGAGCCGAGTCGATAAATCCATACAGCACACCGGGTTCTACCGCGACGTTGCCGGACTGGATGCGTTCGTGCGTGATAGAACCGGCGAGATCGTGCTGCGGGCCGGGGCGGTAGGTGCGGTCGAAATGCCGTCGGAGTTGGGCAGGCGGGTGCTGGCGCGGCTTGCTCATCCCGGACCGGTGGTCGTCGCGGTCGACGAGAGAGCCCAGGAGTGGTGGACGATGCTCACCGCGCCGGTGCACCACAACCTGTGTGACTGCGCCACTTTCGCGATGCTCGCGGCCACGCGGGCGCGCCTCGTCCCGTACGGCCACGAGATCCGGCTACCGGCTCCGCGCGATACGACGCGCCGCTGGCTCGACGGTAACCCGGCCGATGCCTACCGGCCCGCTCCCGAGGATGTCGTCGAGGCGATACGCGTGTGCAGGCTGTGGTGAGCACCGATGCCCGCGGGGGGCTCGCCGCGCCCGGACGAACCGGACCTGCACCTCCGATTCACCACGGGCGATATCGTTTTCGACTTTCGTGGATGTCGCACCGCGGTCGCGAACTTCCTCGACAAATGGGCCGACAGCCACCACCCCGATCTCAGTGCCGCCGAAGTCCTCGACGGCCTTATCCCGACCCGACGCATGCCCTGCGAGGAACTATGGTTACACCCTTGACCGCGGCAGACCTTGCCGCCCGCTACCGCTGCGACCACGGCCTCGACGTCTACGTCGACGCCCACGGGCACATCATCTTGCGGGCCGGAGCGGTCGACGGCATCCAAATGCCGCAGCCGCTCGCCGAATTCGTGCACACCGAACTCCGCTCCCGCGGTTCGCCGACACCGGTCATTGTGAATACCGCGACCCGCAACCGGACCTTCCTGTCCCACGGCGCCGACACCCTGGATGAACGACCGGTGCGCATATTCGCCGCGCTGTCCGCCTATCAGGCCATCCGCACCGTCGCCGGAGCGCTGATCATGCTGCCCGGTCCGCACGACCCGCGGCGCGAATGGCTCGAGGAACCCCGCGCCGAACTGCGCCCCTCATTCGACGACCTGGTGCGTATCACCCTGTCCGCCGCCGAACTGCTGCCGCGCGCGAAGTAGCCGACGATGCCGGGCATCCGTCGCGCGCGGCTGACGACCCGCGATCAGTCGGCCGGGACGATCGGGGTGCCGCGTCCTGAGCCGGCGGCGGGTGGAACCAGCGCTCCCGCAGGAGGATTGGCGCCAGGTGCGGCGGGCCTCGGTTGCGGGAGCATGCTGGGCGGAAACGCCGGTGGCAGGGTCGGCGGGCGCGGGGCGGGGCGAGTCGTCTCCACCGGTGCCGCGCAGGATGGTTCGGATCCGGCCGCCGGTGTACCGCAGCCCGGTTCGGGGGCGGCGGGCACGATCGGCGCGGCCTGCGCGAGCGGGTAGATCGCCAGGACCGAGACCAGCGCGCCGGTCGCCGCCAGCCAGTTCACGCGCCTCACAGCCACACCGGATCGCCGTAGACGGATACCGAATTGTCCGCGGTGGCGGTCGAAATCGACACGATCGCGAAGGAACGCAGGCTGACCGAGCCGAGGCAGCCGTCGACCTTGATCTGCACCTGGTCGGTGGTGATCGAACCGTGCGCGCCCGCCAATGTTTTCGTCCCGAACGGAAGGTTGACGATGGTGCCGGGCTTGGCGGTCATCGAGACGCTCGGAATGGCCTGCGCGCCGAGGCCGACATTGACCCCGCCCGCCGAAATTCCGATACTCGGCCCCGTCGCGACCGCGAGACCCATGGTGAGTCCGCTGGAAACGTCCACCTGGCAACCGAGTTGGTAGCCCAGCTGGACCGAACCCGAATCCACCGCTACCCGGCCGCTGCCGGTGATATCGGCGACGGCCGACAGGCTCACGAATGCCTCGCGGCTGAGCGGCGAATTCGCCAGATTGGGTTGACGGTCCACATTCTCGGCGGTCTTGGTGATCCGCAATTCCCACCCATCCTCGGTGGTGACCGTCCGGGATTTGTCCGCCGTCTGCTCGGCTACCGCCGTCGCACCGTTGAAACCCAGTGCCCCCGCACCACCGAGCCCCAGCACCGCCGATAGGCATAGCAGTGCCTTGATAGAGCCCTTCATCGAACTTCCTCATCCTTAAAAGACATTCCGAGACAGAAGACTACGGCCGCACCGCACCGGACGTTATCCGGCGTTCGCCCGATGCGGTGTGTGGGAATCGTCACCGCTTCTGGCTTCGGTAGTCGAATCGACTCTCACCCGTCGAGCTGACTCGGGTATCGGAACTCGGGTCAGAGCTCGTGCCGCTGCCGCGCCTCGACCGCATCCTTGGCTTCCTTCAGTCCCGCTGCCGGGTGGAAGTCCCGATATCGCTTGATGGCTTGGATCTTCTTGCCATGCCGCAACAGTTCATCGATCTCCGCCATCCCGGTTCCCGCCTCGGGCTCCACGATGCCGAAGTGTTCGATGATCAGATCCAGCTTCCGCTCGATGCGATCCATCTTGGCCTCGAGTCTGCCGTTATCGAACATCCCCCGACCCTACCTATCGCGTAGCAGTTCAACCGAGCGTGCGGAACCGGTGTACCACCTCAGATTTCGGCGCGCAACGCTATGCCGAGGACTTGCCGGGTGGTGCGACGACCCCCGCGAACCAGCTGCACAGGAGTACCGCGATCAAGGGGGCGGCCAGGGCGGTGGTGAGGGGAACCAGGGCGGTGAGCCAGCCGATGAGAGCGGGTCCGGCGAGCAGGCCGAGATAGCCGATGCTGAAAACCCGGGACATATCGGTCGCGGCCGTGGCGGAGCCGAGATTGCCCGCGGCGGTGAATATTTGCGGAATACTGCCGGACAGGCCGAGGCCGACCAGCGCCCAGCCGAGCAGGGTCAGCGGGGTCCAGGCCGACAGGATGACAAGGCCGAGGCCGGTCGCGCAGATCAGGGTGCCATAGCGGACGACGGCCACGCGGCCGAATGCCCCGGCGATCCGGTCGGTGGCGAATCGGCCCGCGGTCATGGTGAAAGAGAATGCGCCGAAGGCGAGAGCGGCGGTCGCCTCGTCCGCACCGAGGTGGTCGCGCACTTGCAGGGCGCTCCAATCCGCGGCCGCACCCTCGGTCATCAGGATGATGAACGCGATGACCGCCAACCCCAGCACCTTTCGGTTTCGGCCGGATATGCCGCGCGCGACGGTCGCCGACGACGGAGTGCCGGGGCCGGCCGAACGCATCGACCCGGCATCGGCAGCCGCGTCGGAGTCGGTGTGCGCGTCGGCGACCGGCGAATGCGATTCGGATCTGGTGTCGCGCAGCAGGAACGGTAGCGCCGCGACCGTGAGGGCGAGTGACGCGGCGGCGCCGAGGGTCAGGGTCAGGCGGATATCCATGCCCGCGCGCTGGGCCGCCGCGCCGAGCACCGAACCGAGCAGTCCGCCGCCGGAGAACAGTGCGTGGAAGGCGGACATGATCGGGCGGCCGTAGGCCCGTTCGACATGCACGGCCTGGGTATTCATCGAGACATCCAGGGCGCCGTTGCCGAATCCGAAGCAGGCCAGGGCGATGGCGAGGGCGACCGGGCCGGTCGCGAGACCGGGGCCGATCACGGTCACCGAGGCGAGGATCGCCGCCGCACCGACCAGCGTGCGGCTACCGAAGCGGTCGGCCAGCGGGCCGGCGATCCGCATGCCGACGAGCGCGGCCCCGGTCAACATCAGGATGAAGGTGCCGAGGGTGGATTTCGCGATATCGGTGCGATCGGTGACGACCGGGATGTGCACCACCCACAGGGCCACCAGAAATCCGTTCAGCGTGAACACCGCGAAGACCGCGGCGCGGGCCAGGCGCAGCGCGTGGTCGACGGTCGTGGTCGGCATCCGTTCGACGGTACCGATCATTATTCGCGGGCGCAGACGCCTCCCGCGGATCCGGTCCGGGACATCGTCGGCCCGGCGGGTTCCGGTTGCGTGGAGTTCGTCGTTGAAATCCACGTCCGCGGGAGGTTATCGGTTCGGGTCTCAGTGCACCGGCGCCTCCTGAGCGGCCCACACCCCGGTGGCGGCGGTTTCCCGGGCGTAGTCGCGGAAATCCCTCGGCGCCCGGCCGAGTGCGCGCCGCACCCCGTCGGCGGTCGCCGAATTGCGGCCATCCAGGATGGTGCCGAACAGGTAGTCCAGCAGGCTGATCACATCGGTGGGCAGCTGGTATTCGGTGAGGCCCGCGACGAAGTCGGTGCGCGAGATCGGGATGAACGCGATCTCGCGTCCGGTGGCCGCGGCGATCTCGGCGGTCGCTTCGGCGAAGGTCAGGGCGCGCGGGCCGGTCAGCTCGTAGATCTGCCCGCGATGTCCTTCCTCGGTGAGCGCCGCCACCGCGACGTCGGCGATATCGTCGGCGTGCACGAAGGGTTCCGGCACATCGCCGTTCGGCAGGGCGACCTCGCCGGCGAGGATGTAGTCGACGAAGGCGCCCTCGCTGAAGTTCTGGGCGAAGAAGCTACAGCGCACCACGGTCCAGTCCAGACCGGATTCCCGCACGATCTGCTCGCACTCCACGGCCTCGGGTTCGCCGCGCCCGGACAGCAGCACCAGTTTGCGCACGCCGTTCGTCTTCGCGGCGGCGACGAAGGCGCGGATGACATCGGGTGCGCCCGGCACCGCGAGATCCGGCTGGAAGGCGAGGTAGACCTGTTCGATGCCCTCCAATGCCGCCGACCAGGTATTCCGGTTCGTCCAGTCGAAGGGGTAGTCGGCGGTGCGGGAGCCGAGCCGGACCGGATGCCCGGCCTGCCGCAGCCGGGTGACCACGCGGCTGCCGGTCTTGCCGGTGGCGCCGGTGACGAGGATGCGGGGGCGGTGGGTGTCGTTGACTGTCATATCTCTATTTCATCGGCGTTTGCCGAGACGGAACATGGTTCAGCCGCTCGCGATCATGCGTCAGCGTCTACCCTGAGTGGTGTGGATGCGCTCGCCAGTCTGCTCGAAGGTCCACGCGCCCGAGGTGCGTTCCTGATGTGCTCGCTGCTCGACCCGCCGTGGTCGCTGCGAATCCAGGACGAGGCCCCGCTGACGGTGTTGTCGATGATCCGCGGGACCGCCTGGATCCTGCCGGATGCCGGGCCGAAGCAGCACGGGGCAGCGGCGCCGCGCCAGCTCAACGCGGGCGATGTCGCGATTTTCCGTGGGCCGCAACCGTATACGGTGGCCGACTCGCCGGCTACGGAGCCGCAGATCATCATTCACCCCGGCCAGGTGACGAAGACGCCGGACGGTGAAATTCTCTGCGAGACATTGAGTCTCGGCGTGCGTCAGTGGGGGACCGACCCCGAGGGCGCCACCATGATGGTGACCGGAACCTACGAATCGGCGGGCGCCGCCAGTCAGCGGCTGTTGCGGGCGCTGCCGCCGATCATCGTGCTGCCGCACGGCGATTTCGACAGCCGCCTACTCGACCTGCTCGCCGACGAGGCCACCAAGGATGAACCCGCGCAGGGCGCGGTGCTCGACCGCCTGCTCGACCTGGTGCTGATCGCCGCGCTGCGCGCCTGGTTCGCCCGCGAAGACGCCCCGGCTTGGTACCACGCCTACAGCGATCCGCTGGTCGGCAAGGCACTGCGGCTGCTGCAACACAATCCGGCGCACGGGTGGACCGTCGCGAGTCTGGCCGACGCGGTCGGAGTGTCGCGCGCCGCGCTGGCCCGCCGCTTCACCGATCTGGTCGGCGAACCGCCGATGGCCTTCCTCACCGAATGGCGGCTGGCGCTCGCCGCCGATCTATTGCAGGAATCCGATGCCACCATCGAGGCCATCGCCCGCCAGGTCGGATACGGCAGCGCCTTCGCGTTGAGTGCGGCCTTCAAGCGGCACTTCGGCGTGAGCCCGCGCGACCATCGTCAAGGCGCGACCCCGGCCGAGCACTCGGGGGCGGCAGCCGGCTGAGCCGGTGAGTGGGTGCGATAACGTCGGCCGGGTGACGCAGCAGTATCCAGTGCTCTGGCCGGTGCCGACCCGGTGGGCAGATAACGACCACTACGGCCACGTGAACAACGTGACGTACTACTCGTACTTCGACACCGCGGTCAACGCGTGGTTGATGGACGCCACCGGCACCGATATCCGGAATCTGCCCGCGCTCGGCGTGGTCGCTCAGACCTCGTGTCAGTACCTCGGTTCGATCAGCTTCCCGGACCGGGTGCAGGTCGGCCTGCGCGTCTCGCGGCTCGGCCGCTCCAGCATCACCTACGATCTGGCGATCTTCCGGGAGGCCGACGGCGTCCTCGAACTCGCCGCCACCGGTGTCTTCGTGCACGTCTACGTGGATTCCGAGACCCGCAAGCCGGTCGAGATTCCCGAGGTCATCCGGACCGCGGCGACCGCGCTCGTCACCGACTGACGGGCGGACCGCGGGTCCGGCGTTGCCGTCGAATCAGCGCAGCGGCACCATATCAGCCGCCGAGGGCGGCTTGGAAGCGCCGCATCCCGTCGAGCCAGCGGTCGTAGTCGGAACCCTTGTGGCGGTACATCTTCAGGACTTCGGGGTGGGGCAGGATCAGGAATTGCTCGGTGCCGATGCCGTCGACGATGGTGTCGGCGACCTGTTCGGGGGTGATGACGGCGCCCGCGGTGGTCACGGCCTTGACGGCGAGCTCGGCGGCGGCGGGGTCATCGGGGATGAGTTCGCCGTGCAGCAGGCGGGTGTCCACACCCATCGGGCAGACGCAGCTGACGCGAATACCCTTGTCGCCGTAGGTGACCGAAAGCCATTCCGCGAATCCAACGGCCGCGTGTTTGGTGACCGAGTACGGGGCGGAACCGATTTGGGTGAGCAGACCCGCGGCGGAGGCAGTGGAGACGAAGTATCCGGCGCCGCGTTCCAGCCAGCCGGGCATCAGCAGGCGGGCGGCGCGAACATGGGCGAGAACATTGACTTCCAGTGCGGCGGACCACTGTTCATCGGTGCTGTCCAGGCCGGGACCGCCGCCGATGCCCGCGTTGGCGAAGTACAGGTCCACCGGACCGAATTCGGCTTCGGCACGGTCGATCAGGGTCTGGATCACCTTCTCGTCGGCGACATCGCCGCTCGCGGCGACCGCATTCGACCCGATGGACGCGGCGACCGCGGCCGCGGATTCGGCGTCCAGATCGGCGACCACCACCCGGCCCCCGCCCGCGGCGAGCCGACGCGCCAGCGCCGCACCGATCCCCGCGCCCGCCCCCGTGACGATCGCGACCTTGCCCGAAATCTCCATAGGTCGCACCCTAGCGGGCAGCGCGGGACGGGCACCTCCTGACGGCACCCTGCCATCCTGGAACCTCGATCGCACTCGAGGTCAAGGGTATTCGCCGTACCGTCCCGGCTCCGGTGGATCAGCCGGGCCCGGCGAGCCGGTCCAGCAGCGGCGCGGTGCGTGGACCGACCAGCGAGCGCATCACCAGCGCCATATTGGTGCGTTCCACCCCGGGAATCTTCAGGATCTGGCCGGCGATCCGATAGAGATCGTCGGCATCCTGCGCGACCACCCGCACCGTCAGATCGGTCGGCCCGGTCATACCGCATACCTCGGTCACCTCCGGCACCTCGGCGAGTTCGTCGACCACCGAGTCCAGCCGATGCTGGTCGACCACCACCGCGACGAAGGCCGCCAGCGGGTACCCGAGTGCCCGCGGTTCGACCCGCCGCTCGAAACTGCCGAGTACGCCGCCCGCCTCCCAGCGGGAGAGCCGGGCTTGCACGGTATTGCGGGACAGCCCCAGCCTGGTGGCGAGTTCCACGCCGGTCGCGCGCGGGTTGGCGACCAGTTCGAGCAACAATCGCGCATCGGTGGCGTCCAAGGTCGCGTCGACCGGTTCCCTGCTGGTCATAGTACGCAGTATGACACTCGTACGGCGTTCCGATTTGAGCATTCTGCTCATTCGCTTGTCGGTCGCTTGCGCACATCGCCTTCTCGTGGATGCTGTGAAGTAGAGCACAGCGCCTACGCGGAGGAGGCGGTCGACGATGTCGGAGAAATCCGCATACCCGATCCAATTGGTCCAGCCCGACGGCCGCCGTGTCTTCGATCGCGAACATGCCGCATCGGTGGCCGATATAGGCCCGGAACAGCTGCGCGCGCTGTACGAGGACCTGGTGGTGACCCGCCGCATCGATACCGAGGCAACCGCGCTGCAACGACAGGGCCAGCTCGGCCTGTGGCCCCCGCTCCTCGGCCAGGAAGCGGCCCAGGTCGGCTCGGCTCGTGCCCTCCGGCCCGACGACTATGTGTTCTGTAGCTATCGCGAGGCGGCGGTCGCCTACTGTCGCGGCGTCGACCCCGGGAGCCTCACCCGCCTGTGGCGCGGCACCGCGCACCACTGCTGGGATCCCGCCGCCATCAATATGACCAACCCGAACATCGTGGTCGGCTCCCAGGGCCTGCATGCCACCGGTTACGCCTACGCCGCCCACCTGGACGGCGCTGAGATCGCGGTCATCGCCTACTTCGGCGACGGTGCGTCCAGCCAGGGCGATATCGCCGAGGCCATGGGTTTCGCCGCCAGCTGGAGTGCGCCGGTGGTCTTCTTCTGCCAGAACAACCAGTGGGCGATCAGCGCCCCGGTCCGGGTGCAGAGCGAGACTCCGATCGTGCGCCGCGCCTACGGCTACGGAATCCCCGGCGTCCAGGTCGACGGCAACGATGTGCTGGCCGTGCTCGCGGTGACGCGGCAGGCCGTCCAGCGTGCGCGCACCGGCGGCGGACCGTCCTTCATCGAGGCGCTGACCTATCGGATGGGCCCGCACACCACGGCCGACGACCCCACTCGCTATCGCTCCGCCGCCGAGACCGAGCAGTGGCAGCGTCGCGATCCGATCGACCGGATGCGCAGGCTACTCGAGCGCGAGGCGCTGTGGGACGAGGCATTCGAACGCCGGGTCGCCGCCCGCGCCGACGAGGTCGCCGATCAGGTGCGCACCGCCACCATCGACATGCCCGATCCGGCGCCGATGCAGCTGTTCGATCACGTCTACACCACCCCGCATCCGCTCATCACCGAGGAGCGGCGGGCCTACGCGGAGTACCTCACCGGCGATCCCGGTCCATCCTCCGCGCCATCGGAAGGAGTCCGCTCATGATCACCACCTTCGCCGCCGCGATCAATACCGGGCTGCGCCGGGCGCTGGAGGACGATCCCAAGGTGTTGCTGATGGGCGAGGATATCGGCAGGCTCGGCGGAGTCTTCCGGGTCACCGACACGCTGCAGAAGGATTTCGGGGACAACCGGGTGGTGGACACCCCGCTGGCCGAATCCGGCATTATCGGAACGGCTTTCGGTATGGCATTGCGCGGCTATCGACCCGTCTGTGAGATCCAGTTCGACGGCTTCGTCTACCCGGCCTTCGATCAGATCGTCTCGCAGGTGGCCAAGATCCACTATCGGACCGGGGGAAAGGTGACCGCCCCCATCACGATTCGCATCCCGTTCGGTGGTGGGATCGGTTCGGTGGAACACCATTCGGAGTCACCGGAGGCGTATTTCGCCCATACCGCCGGCTTGCGGGTGGTCACGCCGAGCAATCCGGCCGACGCGTATCACATGGTGCGCCAGGCGATCGCGCTCGACGACCCGGTGATCTTCTTCGAACCAAAGCGCCGCTACTGGGACAAGGCCGACGTCGACTTCGACGCCGCGCCGGAGTTGCCACTGGATCGGGCCCGGATCTGCGTCACCGGTTCTGATGTCACCATCGCGGCCTACGGCGGCACCGTGGCCACCGCCATGACCGCCGCGAAAATAGCGGCCGAGGAAGGACATTCGCTGGAAGTCGTGGATCTGCGCAGCCTTTCGCCACTCGATGCCGACACCATCGAGGAGTCGGTGTCGAAGACCGGCAGGCTGGTGGTGGTGCACGAGGCGCCGGTCTTCGGCGGGCTCGGAGCCGAGATCGCGGCCAGAATCACCGAGCGTTGCTTCTACCACCTGGAGGCCCCGGTACTGCGCGTCGGTGGCTTCGACATCCCCTATCCCCCCGCTAAGCTCGAAAAGCACCACCTGCCCGACCCCGACCGCATCCTGGCCGCGGTGGACCGTTCGCTGGCCGCCTGACGCCTCGACCGCCAAGTGAGAGGTGCCCCCGTGCACGATGACGGCCACGTCCTGGAATTCCGGCTCCCGGATCTCGGGGAGGGACTCACGGACGCCGAATTGCTGTCCTGGTCGGTGGATGTCGGGGATACGGTCGAGCTGAATCAGACGATCGCGGAGGTGGAGACGGCGAAGGCGGTGGTGGCGCTGCCGTCTCCCTTCTCCGGACAGGTCGTCGAACTGCTGGCGCGACCGGGTGACACGGTTCCCGTCGGTGCGCCACTGATCCGGGTGCGCACCGGCCGGGCCGCACCGCCCGCGGCGGAAACCCCGGGTCCGGGCGAGAACGGACGCACCTCGGTACTGGTCGGGTACGGACCGGAGGACGAGGGCATATCTCGGCGCCGCAGGCCCACTCCGACGGCGGAACCCATTGCCGCCGCAGAGAATCCACCTCCGGTGCGGGCGGAACCGATGACCGCGCGCGCGGCCGCGACCCCCGCCGCGCGCAAGCTGGCCAAGGAACTCGGTATCGACCTCTGGTACGTGGCGGGCTCCGGTCCGGGGGGCGCGGTGACCGTTGAGGATGTGCGCGGCGCCGTACCGGTTTCGCAGCCGCGCACCCTGGCCACCCGCGCGGACGAAACCACGGCCCCCGTGCCGCCGACCGTCACCGACCAACACGCGGGCCTCATCCGCCCGGCCGCCCGCGAGGAGCGGACGCCGATCAGCGGCATCCGCAAGCGCACCGCCGCGGCCATGGTGGCCAGCGCTCGCACCATCCCACAGGCCAGCGCCTTCGTCGCCGTGGACTTCACCGCATCGATGGAACTGCTCGACCACCTGCGCTCCACGGCGTCCTTCGCCGGGCTCACCCTCACGCCGCTGTCGCTGGTCGCCAAGGCGGTGATCGCGGCGATCGCGGAATTCCCCGGCATCAACACGGCCTGGGACGAAGCGAACCAGGAGATCATCACCAGGCACTACGTCAACCTCGGCATCGCGGTGGCGACCGAGCGCGGGCTGCTGGTGCCCAATCTCAAGGAGGCCCAGTCGCTCAGCCTGCGCGACCTGTGCCGGGAGATCGGCTGGCTGGCCGAAACCGCGCGGGCGGGCAGCGCCACCCCGGTCGACCTGCGGGGCGGCACCTTCACCATCACCAATGTCGGCGTATTCGGGGTCGACACCGGAGTGCCGCTGGTCAATCCCGGCGAGGCCGCCATCCTATGCCTCGGCTCGATCCGCAAGCGGCCCTGGATATTCCGCGATGAGCTCGCGGTCCGCTGGGTCACCACGCTGGGGGTCAGCTTCGACCACCGGATGGTGGATGGTGAACTCGGCGCCCGCTTCCTCGCCGCGGTGGCGGGACTGCTGGAGGATCCGCTCACCTTGCTCAGTCGCAGCTGAGCGCACCACATCCCACGCCTCGGCACTCGGCGCGACCGTTTCCGGTGCGGTCTCCGGCGAATGAATTCCGGACGATCAGCCGCGGTGGGTGAGCACACCGCGCACGACCAGCCCCGCGACCAGTGCCCAGAACGCGGCGCCGATGCCCAGGAATCCGACGCCGGAGGCGGCGATCAGGAAGGTGACGACGCCCGCCTCGCGGTGCTGTTCGGACTTCAGCGCACCGGCCAGCGCCGCGGCGAGCGTGGCGAGCAGGGCAAGTCCCGCAACGGTTTCCAGCGTGCCCTTGGGTGCGGTCGCGATCAGGGTGACCAACGCGGCCGATCCGAGCGCGAGCAGCAGGTAGACGACACCCGCCGTGGCGGCCGCGATCCAACGGCGTCGGGGGTTCGGATGCGCCGCGGGAGCGGCGGACAGCGCGGCGCTGATCGCGGCCAGATTGATCGCGTGCCCGCCCGCGGGGGCGCCGAGGATGGTGCCGATTCCGGTGACGGTCATGGCAGCCCGCCACGGCACCCGGTAGTCGAACGATCGCATGACCGCCGTGCCCGGAATGTTCTGCGAGGCCATGGTGACGATATAGAGCGGGATCGCGACCCCGATCATCGCCTGCCAATTCCAGTGCGGCAGTGTCCATTCCACCGACGGCGCCATGGCCGTGAGATCCAGGCGCCGATGTTGGACCGCGATGGCGATGCCCGCCCCGGCGGCGGCGGTCACGAAGGCCGCGATCACCGCCCACCGCTTGGCGAATCGCTGGAGCACGAGCCAGACCACGATCACCGGGACCACCACCGCCGGACTGGTCCGCACCGCCTGCACCGGCGCCAGGCACAGCGGCGCCAGCACCCCGGCCAGCATGGCCTGCGCGATCTCCACCGGAATCGATGCCACGAGATTCCCGAGGCGTTGCCACAGCCCGGTGATCACGATCAGCACCCCGGTGATCGCGAACGCGCCGACAGCGGCGGGCCAACCGCCCGTTATCGCGCCGGTGCTCGCGAGCAGCGCGGCGCCCGGAGTCGACCAGGCCAGACTGATCGGCATCCGATATCGGTAACTGAGCAGGATCATCCCGATGGCCTGCGTGACGCACACTGCCAGCAGTCCCGACGCGGCCTGCGCCGAGGTCGCGCCCACCGCGGTCAGGCCGGTGAGTACCACCGCGAACGAACTGGTGAAACCCACCAGCGCGGTGACGACCCCGGCGCCGAGTGGCTGGGCGAGTCCGGCCTCGGGCGGTATCCGGGTGTCGGCCGCGGCGGGTGGTTCGGGCGCGGTGGATGGCGCGTCTTCGGCCGCGGATACTTTCGACATTGTCCGGATCTTGCCGCTGGTCAGACGGTGTGTCACCGGCCAGTCACGGGAAACTGGCCTGAATTTCCGCTGGTCGGACGGCCGCGGTTGACGCGGGTATCGAGACATCGGCGCGCGGTGGTGCGTAGGGTGGAGTGGTCGGTGCGCGAAGTGCGATTCTGGACGAGGAGTTTGGCTTGAGCGCGGTACTGATTTCACCTGATGAACTTCGGGAAACATTGACGGACAAGGGTATTCGCCTGCTGGATGTCAGGTGGGCGTTAGGTGATCCGGACGGCCCGCAGCACTATCTCGACGGTCACATTCCCGGCGCGGTCTTCGTCGACCTGGAAACCGAATTGGCCGCGCCGCCATCACCGGCCCGGGGCAGGCATCCATTGCCCGAACCCACACAGCTCGAGAAGTGCGCCCGCAGTTGGGGTATCAGGACCGGTGATCCCGTGGTCGTCTACGACGCGACCGGCGGCATGGCCGCGGCCCGGGCCTGGTGGCTGCTGCGCTGGGCGGGCATCGCCGACGTCCGGATCCTGGACGGCGGGTTGCCCGGATGGACCGCGGCGGGCGGCGAACTCGTCTCGGGCGCCGAGCCGGATCCGGAACCCGGTGATGTCGAACTGAATCCGGGCCAATTGCCGGTCGTCGACGCGAATGCCGTTGCCAAATGGCGGGGTCTGCTGCTCGACGCGCGCGCGGGCGAACGGTACCGCGGGGAAGTGGAGCCGATCGATCCGCAGGCCGGTCACATTCCGGGCGCGGTGAGCGCGCCCACCACCGAGAACCTGGACGCCTTCGGACGCTTCCGCGCGGCCGCCGAACTGCGCGAACGGTTCGCGGGCCTGGGTTCCGGCCCGGTCGCGGTGTACTGCGGTTCCGGTGTCACCGCGGCCCATCAGGTGGCGGCGCTGGCCGTCATCGGGGTGGAGGCGGCGTTGTACCCGGGTTCGTGGTCGCAGTGGTCGAATGACCCGAAGCGCCCGGTCGCCACCGGTGCCGACCGGTAGATCGTTCCCCGTCCCGTGTGTGTCGATACCGATGGCAGCTCACGGACAGGTGCGGGCGACGTCGTGCAGCGCGGCGTTATCCGCGGCGGTCACCGGCAGGTCGTACCGCACGGCGACGGTGAGGTATTTCGCCGCGTAGAAGCAGTGGTCGGCGCGCGCGGGCGGCAGCTATTCCGCCGGGGTGCTGTCACCCTTGGCCTGATTCGTCTCCGCGTCGGTGGCCAGCAGATTGGTCTCGACGTCATTGGCGAAGATCACGCGTCGCTCCAGCGACCAGGACGCGGCGCCCATATCCCAGGCGGCGGCCAGCGGATAGACGTGGTCGATCTGCACGTCACGCGCGTCGGCCTTGGCGAACGTGAGACGCCGTCCGGTGTAGGGATCGTCAAGGACCCCTGACGTCACCACGCACTCGCGGGTGCCCGCGCGGAAAGTCACCCCGGTGAGCTGGCGAGCCAGCACGTTATTGCGGGTGTCGCAGCCGTCATGCCCGTCCGGACCGTCGTAGTCGTCCGACCAGGCCCGGCCGAAGACGCAGCCCTGCCCCTCCTCGCAGCCGCGCTCGTAGCCGCCGGGGTACGGGCGCGCGGCGATGACCCGCACCGAGGCGAGCAACTGCTCCACCTGGGCCCGGGTGGTGCTCCCCGGCGCGGGCGTGCCCGTCGCGCCGAGTTCGGTGCAGCCGGTCGCGCCCGGCACGCCGACGAGAAACGCCAGCAACCCGCCGCGCAGCACAGGGCCGCTCGGCACAAACCGTCGAATGTCCGCGCGCACGGTGCTACTTGTACCCGTGTGTACCGACATTCGTGCGTACCCAGCTGTATCAAGCCCTCAGACCGGGAATCCGATCACAACCAGGCGCGGGCCAGCAGGTCATCCTCGGCGACTTTGTCGATCTGCGGCGGAAATTTGGTGGCCGCGATGGTTTCGGTGCGCGAGCCGTCGTGCCCGATCAACCACGAGCCGCCGCGCTCCTCGCACTCGGCGATCTTGGCGAAGGTGGTGAGCAGGAACGTCACCGCGTCGCGGGGATCCAGGGTGCGCGCCAGGCGCTGGGATTCGCCGGGTCTGGACAGGTCCAGCCAGACTCCCGACTGACCGTCCAGTCGCATTCCGACGATTTTGTCGGTATTGACGAAAGTGAATTTGCGCCGTTCCCATGGTGCGGTCGGCGTGAAGCTCTGCTCGAGTACCTGGAGCAGAATTGTCATGCTGCTGCCCTGCACTTTCCTTGGACGCCTAGGTTCGTGTGGCAACCTAGCGATGGTTCCGATGCTATGACCAGCGGATATTCAATTTTATCCGGTGTAGCCGAGAAATCCAGAGCAGGCGGAGCCGGGAAAGCGGTGCGAGAGCTGTCGGACCCACCTGATTGGATGGTCGGATGCTGCACGGTCTGTGGTCGCCGGGATCTGGCCTGCTGCTGTGGACCGACGACGCGGAATCCGCTGCAGTACCCGAACCCCTCGGCGGTGTGCTGCGGTCGTCCAAGTTCCGGCATCGGGCCGAGGTGCTCGGCGCGGACGGGTCCGCGTGTCGACAGGTGCGCGCGCACGCGATGGCTCCCGCGGCCGCCGCGACGGCGTTGCGGCAGCGATTGCCCGCCGAAGCCGTCACGGGGGATCTGCGGTTCCTCGCCCATGTCGCGCACGGCATCGAACGCTGGGCTCGGGCCGGCCGGATCGTGCCGGAGCTGCGACGTGAGGACGGCCAGTGGTGGGTGCGCTGGCGGCTGCTCGGCGGTGAGCGGCAGCGCGCCTGGCTCGCCGAATTGGCGGTCGCCATGCCCGCGGCGCTTCGGGTGGCGGGGCGGCCCGCCGCCGTCCTCGACGATCTGGTCGGCGAACTCACCGATCCGATCGCGCGGGAACTGATCGAGACACCCACGTCGACGCATCCGCTGCTCGCGGCGCTGGTCGACGATATCGCGCTGGAGGGCGGCAGCTACCAGCTCGCCGAGGTGCTGGAGCGCTGGCGAGCCAGCCTCACCGTGGATCAGCCCGAGTTGGTGCTTCGCCTGCTCGAACCCGACGGCGCATTCGGCACCGAGGATGAGACGGTCGCGCTGTGGCGGTTGGAGGTCTGTCTGCGCGTCGCGGGGGAGGCGCCGAATCCGATTCCGCTACACGGCGATCCGAGTCTGGTGCGGACCGCGGTCGAGAAGCTGGGTGAGGCGCAGCGGGCCTACCCGCGCCTGCGTGATCTCCCGAGCGACCCGCACACCATGGACCTGCTGCTGCCCACCCCGGTCGTCGCCGATCTGGTCGAGCACGGCGCGCATGTGCTGCAGGCCGCCGGTGTCCGGCTGCTGCTGCCGCGGGCATGGAATATCACCGCGCCGACCATGCGGCTGCGGGTGGACAGTGCGGTCCCGGCCGTCGAGAGCACCGTCGGCATGCGCGGATTGGTGTCCTACCGTTGGGAATTGGCGCTCGGCGATACCGTGCTGACCGCCGCCGAGATGGCACGGCTGGTGCACGCCAAATCGGATCTGGTGCAACTGCGTGGTGAGTGGGTGCAAGCCGATCACAAGGTGCTGGCGGCCGCGGCCCGCTATGTGGCCGCCCATACCGACACCTCGCCGATCACCCTGGCCGACATGCTCGGCGAGCTCGCGGGCGGCCGGGTCGATCAGGTGCCGATCACCGAGGTCACCGCCACCGGCTGGGCGGCCGAACTGCTGGATCGGCGCCATGATCCGGAACCGGTCGCACCGCCGGACGGACTGAAGGCCGAGCTGCGCCCCTATCAGCGGCGCGGGCTGACCTGGCTGGCCACCATGAGCCGAATGGGTTGCGGCGCAATCCTGGCCGACGATATGGGGCTCGGCAAGACGGTGCAGGTACTGGCGCTGCTGGTGCACGAACGTGAAGCTGCCCCGGATGCCGCAGGGCGGCCGGGGCCGACCGTGCTGGTGTGCCCCATGTCCGTGGTCGGTAACTGGCAGCGCGAAGCGGCGCGGTTCGCACCGGACCTGCGGGTGCTCGTACACCACGGGGTCGGACGCCGAACCGGTGCGGAACTCGATGCGGCGGTGTCGGATTCGGACCTGGTGATCACCACCTACGCGCTGCTGGCCCGGGATATCGAGGAACTGGGACGGCAGTCCTGGGAGCGGATCGTGCTGGACGAGGCGCAGCACATCAAGAATGCGGGCACCAGGCAGGCGCGCGCGGCACGGGCGTTGGCGGCCAGGCATCGTCTGGCGCTCACCGGAACCCCGGTGGAGAACCGGCTGGAGGAATTGCGCTCGATCCTGGATTTCGCGATGCCCACATTGCTCGGCAGCCCGCAGACCTTCCGCGCCCGTTTCGCCGTCCCGATCGAACGGGAACAGGATCAGAACGCGATCTCCCGACTGCGCTTCCTGACCCAGCCGTTCGTGCTGCGCCGGGTGAAGACCGATCCCGCCGTCATCTCCGATCTCCCGGAAAAGCTGGAGATGACCGTCCGCGCCAATCTGACCGTCGAGCAGGCCGCGCTGTATCAGGCGGTGGTCGACGACATGATGGCAAAGATCAAGGATGCGAAGGGTATGGCGCGCAAGGGCGCTGTGCTCGGCGCGCTGACCAGGCTCAAACAGGTCTGCAACCATCCGGCGCACTTCCTCGGTGATGGTTCGAGGATTCTGCTGCGCGGCAATCATCGCTCCGGCAAGCTGGCTCTGATCGAGGATGTGCTGGAATCGGTGCTGGCCGATGGGGAAAAGGCGTTGCTGTTCACCCAGTTCCGCGAATTCGGCGATATCATCGCGCCCTACCTGACCGAACGTTTCGGCACCACGGTTCCGTTCCTGCACGGGGGAGTGCCCAAGAAACGGCGTGACGCCATGGTCGAGGACTTCCAGTCCGGCGACGGTCCGCCGCTGATGCTGTTGTCGCTCAAAGCGGGTGGTACCGGGCTGAATCTGACCGCCGCCAATCACGTGGTGCACCTGGATCGCTGGTGGAATCCGGCGGTGGAGAATCAGGCGACCGACCGCGCTTTCCGGATCGGTCAGCAGCGCAATGTGCAGGTGCGCAAGCTGGTCTGCGTCGACACCATCGAGGAAAAGATCGATGAAATGATCAACGGCAAGCGCATGCTCGCCGAGCTGGCGGTAGGCGCGGGGGAGAACTGGATCACCGAGCTCGGCACCGACGAGCTGCACGAATTGTTCGCCCTCGGCGCCGAGGCGGTCGGCGAATGAGCCCCTTCGAGGATTACCGCAAATATGGCAAGCGTCGTCCGGTCGAGGGCGGGGTGGCGGCCCACAGCAGACGCGGGGGATTCGGCCGCACCTGGTGGGGTAAGGCGCTGATCGACGCGGTGGAGGCGATGGCAGAGCCGGGCAGACTCGCCCGCGGCCGCACCTATGCCCGGGCCGGTCAGGTGGTCAGCTATCGGATCGAGCCGGGTGCGGTGACCGCGGAAGTGCAAGGCAGCCAACCGCGTCCGTTCACCGCGGTTTTCGCCGTACGTCCGCTGCGCGACGAGGAGCTCGAGCTGCTGATCGACACCATCCGCACCGCGCCCGGCATGCTCGCCGAAATCGCCTCCGGCGCCCTGCCCACCGGCCTGGGCCCGCATCTGCTGCCGACCACCGCCGCCGACCTGGATTTCGCGTGTACTTGCCCGGACGCGGGCTGGCCGTGTAAACACGTGGCCGCGGTCTGCTACCTGCTGGCGGAGCGATTGGACGAGCGCCCGCGCGAAATCCTGACACTGCGCGGGCTGGACCTGGACACCCTCATCGGCGGCATCGAACGCGATCCGCAGCCGACGGCCTCCGATGACCCGTACGGCGATCACGCCCACCTCCCCGACCTGCCGAAGCTGGACTTCCGTTCCGCACTGGACGATTTGGATCCCACGCTGCTGCGCCGCGCGATGCGAATGGTGGCCGAGGACGAACCGACCGCCGCCGCTGGACTCCGCGAGCTGAGCACGCTGTACGAGCTGCTCGGGCACTGAAGCTATTCGGGCGCTGAAGGTGTCGGGAGGCTGAGCGCGGTACCGGATTCCGCCGGGCACCCGGCAGCGCAACCGACCACGCCTCCCGGACATAACGGGCGGATTTCGCCCGGTGTGCTGCGGATCGGTAGCTTCCTCGCGCCGGGTGCCACTATCCAGTCTGCGGTGGTCGGGGCACTCGGGAAATGCCCGAACGCTGTCCCCGCGCTGCCCGTTCGGGCATCGGGCATTCGGGCGTGATAGTCCGGCCGTCGCTGCGGAGCCGATACGGCCGCAGTAAGTTCCGCCGGTGACGGCGACGTTCGGGGCATACGATGGAGCGGTAAGAGCGTGATCGGCGTTGTGTTCGGAATTGTCACGGGCACAACGTATTTCGTTGATGAGCACCCGGCAGCGGGGCTGTCGGCGGCCGGGTCAGCTCGGGACGGGACCTTATCCGGCGGCGCCGGGACTCCCGGTGCCGGGTACCTCTCTCAGTGTGCGGTCACCGATTTCGGAGCGGTACTGCCCCAGGGATGCCCGGTCGCTGCCCCTCCACCGTCCTTCGCGGTGCGGCCGAACCGCCCGGTCGGTGGGGTAATCATCGCGACGCAGAGCTTATGTCATAGGCTGGGTGTCGTGGCGGGCAAGACCCCTGGCTGGAATCCGGGCCGGTGATTCTCGGCACCGCTGGTCCGACCGGGCTCACCATCGACAAGCTGGTGGCCTCCACCGGTCTGCGCACATGGCTGCGGGACGCCGGATATGCCGCTACCGACGCCGACCAGCTCGCGCCGGTTTCTCTACCCGCTGGTGCCAGGGGCAAGCAAAACGCCGCTCGAGGCGCCCGCGCCCGCGGTGCGCCCGCTGTGCCGTCGGCTTCCATGGTGAGCGCGCGCTCATCGGGATCGGTGCGGAGCTCGGTCCGATGAGCGTCGATCGGGTTGCGCGGGTAGACGATCTCGGATCCGTCGTGGCGATGCCGGCACCGGTGCGGCGCGTGATCTCGCTGGTGCCCTCTCTCACCGAATCCGTTGCCGCCACCTGTCCCGAACTGCTTGTCGCGGTAACGGATTGGTGCACTCACCCGGCTGACTTGGCCGTCGAACGGGTCCGCGGCACCAAGAATCCGAATGTGCGCCGCATCATCGAACTCGCCCCGGACCTGGTGCTGTGCAATCGCGAGGAGAACCGCCGGATCGATGTCGAACGTCTCCGGGCCGCGGGAGTACCCGTATGGGTCACCTCCATCGAGACGGTGGACGAGGCGTTCGCCTCGCTCACCCGCCTGTTCACCCGCGCACTCGGCATCGAGCCCCCGCGGTGGCTCGCCGACGCCGAATCGGCCTGGTCAGCACCCCCGCCCGCGCCGCGCCGGGATGCCGTGATCCCCATCTGGCGTAACCCGTGGATGGTGGTCGGCCGCAATACCTTCACCGGTGACCTGGCCGGTCGCCTCGGCCTGCACCTGGTCCACGCCGACCGGTCCGACCGGTATCCGCGAGTCACGGCGGACGAGCTGACCAGCGGCATATCCCTCGCGGTACTGCCCGACGAACCCTACGTCTTTACCGAAACCGATGGCCCCGACGCCTTTCCGGGAATTCCCGTCGCGCTGGTCGAGGGGCGCAGTCTCACCTGGTACGGGCCTTCGCTCGTAACCGCGCGTACGACACTCACCGAGCAATTGGCCCGCGCCGCTGTCCGGTGAGTGCGGGTCCTACGCCGTACCGAGCTCGTAGTCGAACCAGATGTGGTGGGTACCCTCCGCATCCACGGTGATATCCCCGGTGCCCGTGATGCCCGTCAGCTCACCGGTACCGCTGTTGGGCACGATCAGGAAGAAGGGATCGCTGCGATCCGCGCCGGAGGTGGTCGCGGAATGCAGGAAGTTGAAGGTTCCGGCGCGGCCGTCGACGGTGCCCTCGAACGACTCCATCGCGACATAGCTGCCGGTGCCGGCGGCGTGATCGAACGCGGAGGTGAACAGCGTGGCCGAGCGACCGGCGATGTCGCCCTCGAAGATCTTCTCGATGGTGGCGATGCCGACCGGCAGCGCGGTGGTGATGGCGGGTTGCGGGGATACCTCGGCGGGGACGAAGGAGGCGACGGAGAAGGTGCCGGTTGCTTTCATGCGGCGAATGGTAATGACCGGCACCGACATTCCGTGCTCTCCGAGCGGAAGCCGGGACTCAGAGCCCCAACCCGGCCCCGATCGGGATCACCGGGTCACCGTCGGCGGCACGGGCCTCGGGATCGACGGGGTCGAATTCCGCGGCCGCCCCAGCGGTGCGCCATCGCCGCGCCGTCGCCCGATGATCCGGTCCTGTTCGGCCGATGCCAGCCGGTCCCACTCGGCGGTCTTCATCCGGATCTTGCGGAAGACCAGGTAGGAACCACCGCGGAACCAGGCGGGTTCGTCGGCGGCGTCGACCCACACGGTGCGGTCGAAGGTCGCGGTGCCCGGCTGTGGGTTGGCGGTGCCATCCTTGTGGCCGAACATATTTCGCGGCGTCGCACCGGAGCTCGGCCACCTCAGGAAACCGTGCTGCGTCCGGCGCATCTTCGCCAGCCCGGGCATTCTGGCCCGCAGCGCCCGGAAGGCGGCGCTGATCACCTGGGCGTCGTCGGCACGGAGCTAGACCAGGACATCGCCGCCGCACTACGCGGGATTCTGCGCCGGTTCCGGCGCGGTGGCCCGCCCGCCGAGGCTAGCGGAACGGCGACCTACCCCGCAGTCGCGAACCGGTAGTCGTCGAGGTCGAAATGGCCACTGCGCCAAGCTGCTTCGACAGTGGTGGACGGTCGTAGCGGAACATCGCCGTGTTTGTCGAAGTAGTAGCTGTTGGCCAGCGCACAGCTGTCCTGCCAGAAGACCTGGTTGCCGCGCCGGGCCAGCATTTCCCGGAAGAAGCGGTCGTTGGCCTCCTCGGTGACCTCGATCAGCGTCGCATTGCCCGCGCGGGCATGGCGCAGGCAGCGCAGGATATGCCTGGTCTGGTTCTCGATCAACGCGAAGTACGAGGATCCGTTGTAGCCGTAGGGTCCGATGATCGAGAAGAAATTCGGGAACCCCGGCACGCTGACGCCCTCGTAGGCCTGCAATCGGTTGTCGTCCCACCACTTCTCCAGGTCGAGACCGTCCACACCGTGCAGGTCGTAGGTGGGCATATTGCCGGACTCCATCACCTTGAATCCGGTCGCCAGGATGAGCACGTCGGCCGGGTGCTCCGTACCGGATGCGGTGCGGACGCCGGTCGCGGTGATCCCGGCGATCGGATCTGTCTCCAAGGTCACGTTGTCGCGATTGAAGGTGGCCAGGTAGTCGTTGGAGAAGCCGGGCCGTTTGCAGCCCAATGCGTACCGGGGCGTGAGCTTTTCGCGGAGCGCCGGATCGTGGACCTGACGTCGCAGGTGGGCGAGGCCGAGGCGTTCGCCGACCGCCGCGGTCGGCAGGCTGCTGTAGTAGTGGGCGGCGATGGGGAAGGTGATCTCGACATAGGTCTGGCTGATCAACCGGGTCAAGGGTCGTCCGCCCGGCAGCCGCAGCGCCCACCGCAGCGGCGCCGGCAGTGGGATATCGGGGCGCGGCAGGCACCAGATGGGGGTGCGCTGGAATACGGTGAGCCGCGCCACCTTCGGCGCGATCTCGGGAATCACCTGCACCGCGGACGCGCCGGTTCCGATGATCGCGACGCGCTTGCCGCGCAGGTCCTGCCGGTGATCCCAGCGCGCCGTATGCATGGTGACGCCGTCGAATGCCGAGATCCCCGGAATCTCGGGCAGTTTGGGCCGGGTCAACACCCCGGTCGCGCTGATCACGAACCGTGCGGTGAGATCGCCGCCGCCGTCGGTATGCAGCACCCACCGGTGCTGGTCGGAGTCGAATTCGGCTCCGGTGACGGTGGTGCGGAACCGGATCCGCGAGCGCAGTCCGTACTTGTCGACGCAGGTCTCGGCGTAGGCCTTGAGCTCGTGCCCCAGCGCGTAGACCCGTGACCAGTCCGCGCGCTGCTCGAAGGAGAACTGATAGCTGAACGACGGGATATCGACGGCGACACCGGGATAGGTATTCCAATGCCAGGTGCCGCCGACCCCGTCGGCCTCGTCGACGAGGAGGAAATCGTCGAAATCGGCCTCTCGCAGCTTGATCGCCGCCCCGATACCGGAGAATCCGGCACCGACGATGATCACCTCGTGGTCGATTCCATTGCTGGTCATGCCACCTCCTGGTGCGGTGCGCCCGGATCACCGGCGAGCACGATGCAGTCGAACCTGTGCTCGATGCCGTCGACGGTGCGCAGCCCGAGCGGGACGAAGCGGGCGATCGGAAATGTGATGAGTTTGCAGTTGTCCCGCCGCAGCGCCGCGTAATAGTGGTCGTGCAGCGTGATCACGCCGGGCCGCTCCGGTGTGAGCTGCCTGCGCACCCACGAATCACGCACCTGTAGGCGCAGATTCGCCCGTGCCGCCAGCCGGAGGCCGCGGGCGGGCAACCGCCGCAGCAGCGGGTCGGTGCCGGGGATCGGGCTGCGCGGCAGCACCCAGATCGGATCGGTCTGGAAGACCCGTACCCGCCCGGCGGTCGCGACGACGGCGGGCAGCACCTCGGCGACCGCGGCGCCCTCGCCGATCACCGCGACCCGCTCACCGGTGAGATCCGGCCGATGATCCCAGCGATCGCTGCGAATCCATTCGCCGGTATAGGAATCCGCGCCGCGTAGCTCGATCATTTCGCGACCGGCTCGTAGGTCAGATCCTCGGTCCACGACGGCGGTCTGCCGAGCAGCCGGGTCGGAAACAGGTCGATGCCCTTGGTTAGGGTGCCGGAGATCAGCCGCAGCGGCTGCATGCGGTTGATGGTGGCCGTGGCGTGGTACCGGACCACGTGATAGAGCGGCACCCGGCGGATATTCGGATTGCGTTCTCCGACATGCTCATAGCGCCGAACGGCATTCCACAGCTTCTCCTCGTCCAGGCCCATCGCCATGATGCTGCCCGCCATCCGCGACAGCAGCGGGGCGTAGAGCACGGCGCCCAGCACCACGGAGGGGCGGATCGCGTAGCCCGCGGTCTCGATGAGCAGGGTGCGCATCGGCCCGGCGCCGAGCTGCTCCAACACCTGGAATCCGACGGCCAGATGCCGGGATTCGTCATTGTTGATATGCCGGAACACCTCGTGGCAGAGCGGATCGCGCACCTCGTCCAGCAGGAATTTCACCAGTGCGCCGTCGAGTGCGGTCTCCAGCGCCGGAACCACGGTGCCGAGCACCGGCAGCGAGAGGCTGTCCGCGTACCGATCGAGGAATTCGATCACCAGCCGAATATTCTTGTTGGGCACCGGCATCGCGTCGCCGTCGAGCATGCCCCAGCGGCGCATCAGCGCCAGTTCGGCATTGGCGTGTTTCTGCTCCTCGGCCGCGAAGTAGTGGTAGATCTGCTTCAGCGCGCTTTCCGGGGCCTTGGTGGTGAGCGCGGCGAATCCGCGCTGGCCGACGTGTTCGATCCAGACCAGATCGGCCATGAACGCCGCCAGCCGCGGGCGTTGTTCGTCGGTGATCAGCTCGGTGCCCGGTGCGTCCCAGTCGATATCGGCCAAGGCCCACTGCTTGTCCTTGACGGTGGCCAGCATGTCCGGGTATGCGAAGGCCTCGCGTCCGCCCGGCCTGGGATGGGGGTTCGGGCGGACCGCCTCCGGCGGGGTCTTCCCGGCGAACGTCATTGTTCGATCTCCTTCCGGATAACGCGCTACCGCACGATGCGCCCCAGCAGACCGGCCGCCCGGGTGTACGGTCCGGGCAGCAGCCGTTTGGTCTGCCAGAGCAGCTTCGCTTCGATCTGGGGCACCACGTAGAGGGATCCGCCGTCGACCGCGTCCAGGGTGGTGCGTGCGATCGCGGCGGGCGGTCGTCCGGTCCAGCGCAGTAGGGTGCCGCCGAGGCGCTCGGCGAGCTCGTCCATCGGTGAATCGGCCTGCAGGATATTGGTTTTCACGCCGGTCGGGCAGAGCACGGTAACGCTCACGCCGGTGCCCGCGAGCTCGGCGGACAGGGTCTCGGAGAGCGCGAGCACACCCGCCTTGCTGACGTTGTAGGCCGCCATCCGCGGCGCGGCGCCGAAGGCCGCGGCGGAGGCGACATTCACGATCGCGCCCCGCCCCGCCGCGCGCAATCGCGGGGCGAAGACGTGGCAGCCGTGGATGACGCCCCAGAGGTTGATGCCGAGGGTGCGCTGCCAGTCGGCGAGTGGGAAGTCGCCGATCAACGGTCCGCCCGCGCCGATGCCCGCATTGTTGATCACCACCGTCGGGGGTCCGCCGAACCACTGTTCCGCGGTGTCGGCCAGCCGGATGACCTGCTCGATGCGGGCGACGTCGCAGGCGGCTTCGACGGCCTTACCGCCCGCCGCGGCCACGAGTTCGGTGGTCTCGGCGGCTCGGTCGAGATCGATATCGGAGCACACCACACGCCCGCCGCGTCGGCCGAGTTCGATGGCGAAGGCCCGTCCGATCCCGCTGCCGGAGCCGGTGACCACCGCGTCGGCGTGGGCGGTCCGGCGGGGTCCACCGAAGGGGTTGAGCCGCATAACAACTCCCGGAGAGCTAGCCGGTGGGCTCAATCTGGTGTCGTCTGACACCATTGTCCGCACCTGCCACCAATTAGGCGCGCATTGCGGTACTTTGTCAACCATGAACCTGCGTGCACCGGCGCGGACCTGGGGCGGCCGCACCGCCGAGGAGCGGCGCGCCGAACGCCGCGCGCGCCTGATCGACGCCGCGCTGGAAATCTGGATCGAGAACGGCTGGGCCGCCGTCACGATGCGCGGGGTCTGCGTGCGCACCGCGCTCAACGATCGCTACTTCTACGAACATTTCGCCGACCGGGACGACCTGCTGGCCGCGGCCTGGGACGACGTGTGCGCCGAGGTCTTCGCCGACCTCGCCTCGGTCGTCGCCGAGAATGTCGACCGTCCGGCCCTGGAGATCCTGCGCGCGGCGGTTACCCGCGCGGTTGAGCTCCAGTCCGATGATCAGGGTCGCGCCCGGATCCTGCTGGCCGACCACGCGGGCAGCGCCGTGCTAGAGCAGCGCCGCAAGACCATGCTGTCGGACGCGACCGATCTGCTGATCGTGACCTCCCGCCCCTATCTGCGCCCCGATATCGATGAAACCGAGGTGCGCATGAGCACCCTGGTCGGCATCGGCGGCTTCATCGAACTGCTCACCGCCTGGCGCACCGGCACCCTCGATATCGACGGCGAACGCGTCATCGAGCACACCAGCAGGCTGGGGGCCCTGCTCGGCGCCCAGTTCCTGCCCCCGGACGTGATTACCGGCGCCTGAGCGCGCCGAGGACGGAGCGATCGGTCACGGTTCGATCCGGTAGACCCGCCGGGCCGTGCCGTGGAAGATCTGGTCCAGCTCCTTGGCGCCGCCACCGTGGTCGGCGACGGCGGCCGCGATGGTGTCGATGCTGTTGGTGATGCTGGTAATCGGTTTGTCCACCGGAAAGTTGGAGCCCCACAGCAGCCGTTCTGCACCGAAGACCGTGAGCGCGTGGTCCAGCAGCGGGCCGATGCGCTCGAGCAGGTCCTGGACCGGGGTCGCGGTGCCGCGCGGTGGCACCGGGTGGCCGAGGATCGGCATCATCAGGCCGCTGACCTTCGCGACCACATTCTGGTGCCCGGCCAATTCGGCCAGGTCGTCGCGCCAGCGCAGGAACAGTTCCCTGCGACGGCTCGGGTTGGCGCCGGTCTGTTTGCCGACCGGTCCGACGATGCCCGCGGGCGTCCCGAGATGGTTCAGCACGATGGGCACCCCGGGGTAGCACTCCGCCAGCGAGGAGACATCGGGTAGCGCGTGCGAATACACCCAGGCTTCGAAGGAGAGCTCACGTTCGGCCAGATGCGCGAAGCCGTCCAGGAATTCCGGTGCGGTGAGAGCGCTTCCGGTCGTGGTGAAGGAACGGATGCCGGGGTCCGGGTGGTGGGCGACCATGGTGCGGATCCCGCGGAACAGTGGGGACGCGTCACGGTGGGCGTCGAGCAGCTCGGCGAATCCGGGCGCGGCCGGATCGGCGCTGCCGAGGATCGCGCCGAGCGCGGGTCCGTCACCGCCGAAGGGCAGTGCCGCGACCCATTCGGTCTCGCCCACCTTGCCCAGCGGGCCCTTTCCGGCCCATTCGACCTCGATATGCGCGACCGCGTCGATGGGCTCGCCCGCGGCATCGGCCCGATAGTCCGCCGGCAGATACGGGTGCAGGTACGCGGTGGGATCGCCGACGAACTCCCGATCGCGCCGTGGCGCCAGTTTGGCCGCCATATCGACCGAGATCGGCAGCATGCGGAAGGCCTTCGCCGTCAGCCCGAAATCGCGCGGGGTCGTGAACGGATCCCACTGGTGGATGTGTGCGTCGATGATCCGGATATTCGTGCGATCCATGGCTGTCATCCCTACCTCGCCGAAGGCATTGACCTCGCGATTGTTACACGGGTGCGGGTGGTGCCGTCCGGAATCAGCCGGACCCGTATGCGGACAGAACGTCCGCACGGCCGCGTCGGCGATATCTCTTTCAGACGTTGCGGCGGTATTGCCCGCCGACGCGGAAGAAGGTGTCGGTGATCTGCTGCAACGTGCAGACGCGGGCGGCGTCCATCAGGACCTCGAAGATATTGTCGTCGGTGCGCGCCACGGCTTCCAGGCGGGCCAATGCGGTGTGGGCGTCGTCGCGGTGCCTGTTCTGGAAGTCGCGGACGCGGGTGAGCTGGGACTGTTTCTCGGATTCGGTACCGCGCGCCAATTCCAGCACGCGGTGCGGTTCGCCGTGCTGGTTGCGGAAGGTGTTGACGCCGATGATCGGCAATGAACCATCGTGTTTGCGCTGTTCGTAACGCATGGACTCGTCCTGGATCTTGCCGCGCTGATACCCGGTCTCCATGGCGCCGAGTACACCGCCGCGATCGCTGATGCGCTCGAACTCGAGCAGTACCGCCTCCTCCACAAGGTCGGTGAGCTCATCGATGAGGAAGCTGCCCTGAAGCGGGTTCTCGTTCATCGCGACGCCCCATTCGCGATTGATGATGAGCTGGATGGCCAGGGCCCGGCGCACCGAGTCCTCGGTGGGGGTGGTCACCGCCTCGTCGTAGGCGTTGGTGTGCAGGCTGTTGCAGTTGTCATAGATCGCGATGAGCGCCTGCAGGGTGGTGCGAATATCGTTGAAATTCATCTCCTGGGCGTGCAGTGAGCGACCCGAGGTCTGGATGTGGTACTTGAGCTTCTGCGAGCGATCATCGGCGCCGTAGCGGTCGCGCATGGCGACCGCCCAGATACGCCGGGCCACCCGGCCGATCACCGAATATTCGGGATCCATGCCGTTGGAGAAAAAGAACGACAGGTTGGGTGCGAAGTCATCGATACGCATTCCGCGCGCGAGATACGCCTCCACATAGGTGAATCCATTGGCGAGGGTGAAGGCCAGCTGGCTGATCGGATTCGCACCCGCCTCGGCAATGTGATAGCCGGAGATCGAGACCGAGTAGAAGTTGCGTACGCCGTTGCGCACGAACCATTCCTGGATATCGGCCATCATGCGCAGACTGAATTCGGTGGAGAAGATGCAGGTGTTTTGTCCCTGATCCTCCTTGAGGATGTCGGCTTGCACCGTGCCGCGTACCGTCGCCAGCGCGCGCGCCCGGATATCGGCGGCCTCGCCGGTTGTGGGCTCACGCCCCTCCGCAGCCGAGAAGCGTTCCAGCGCATGGTCGATCGCGGTATTGAGGAAATACGCCAGGATGGTCGGGGCCGGGCCGTTGATCGTCATCGACACCGAGGTGTTCGGCGCGGTCAGATCGAAGCCGTCGTAGAGCGCCGTCATATCGTCGAGCGAGGCGATGGAGACACCGGAGGTGCCGACCTTGCCGTAGATATCGGGTCGCTCGGCGGGATCGTGGCCGTAGAGCGTCACCGAATCGAAGGCGGTGGATAGCCTTTTCGCGTCCGAATGTTCGCTGAGCACCTTGAAACGCCGATTGGTGCGGAACGGATCGCCCTCGCCCGCAAACATGCGGGCGGGATCCTCGTTGTCGCGCTTGAATGGGAAGACGCCCGCGGTGAACGGGAAACGACCCGGCAGATTCTCGGAGCGCAGGAACCGCAGCAGTTCACCATGATCGGTGAAACGGGGCAGTGCCACGCGGGGAATCGAATTGCCCGACAGCGTTTCCCGGCGCAGCGGGGTGTGAATCTCCTTGTCGCGTATCCGCACCACCTGCTCGTCACCGCGATACGACGCCGCGAGCCGTGGCCATTCCTCCAGGAGTGCGGCATTCGCGGCGCCGAGTTCGGTACGGGCGCGTTCGGCCAACTCGTGGACCGCGGCGTCCTCCGGCAGTTCCGAGGCCACCAATTCCAGCCGTTGCAGCCGTTGCGCCGCGGGGATCTGCCGCGCCGTTTCCGCGTGATAATCACGCACCGCCTCGGCGATCTCGGCGAGATAGCGGACCCGGGCGGGCGGGATGATCTGCGCGAATCTGGTGGAGGCGCGGGTCTGTACGCGGGGGAGCGCACCGGGCTCGAGCCGCAATCCGTATTCGGCCAGTTGCCCGGTGAGGTGCTGGTACAGCGCGGTCACACCGTCGTCGTTGAAGGTTGCCGCGCTCGTGCCGAAGACCGGCATATCCTCGGGGGTCGCACCGAATTCCTCGCGATTGCGGATCAGCTGTCGCGCGACGTCGCGCAGCGCATCCGCGCCGCCGCGGCGTTCGAATTTATTGATCGCCACCACATCCGCGTAATCCAGCATATCGATCTTCTCCAGCTGGGAGGCGGCGCCGAACTCCGGTGTCATCACATACATCGAGACATCGACATGTTCGGTGACCGCGGCATCGCCCTGTCCGATGCCCGGCGTCTCCAGGATCACCAGGTCGTATCCGGCTGCCTGGCAGGCGGTCACGATGCCGTCGATGTTCTGCGGCAGTTCGTGCCCGCCCCGGGTGGCCAGCGAGCGGAAGAAGATGTGGTCGCCGTCGAGCGCGTTCATCCGGATCCGGTCGCCGAGCAGGGCGCCGCCGCCGCGCCTGCGGGTCGGGTCCACCGCCAGGATCGCCACCCGCAATTTGTCCTGCTGATCCGAGCGCAGCCTGCGCACCAATTCATCGGTGAGCGAGGACTTTCCGGAGCCGCCGGTGCCGGTGACGCCGAGCACCGGGACGGTGCGAGCGGCCGCCGCCGCGGCGAGCGCCTGCCGGTCGGCCTCGGGGAGGGTGTCCTGTTGTAAGCAGGTGATGGCCCGCGCGAGGGCCGCGCGCTCGCCGGTGAGTACCGCGTCCAGCACCGGCGGTTGGGTGGCGAGGTCGTAATCGCATTCGCGGATCAACTGATTGATCATGCCGGGCAGTCCGAGTCGCTGACCGTCCTCGGGCGAGAAGATGGTGACCCCGGCGTCGGCGAGTCGCGCGATCTCCTCGGCGACGATCACCCCGCCGCCACCGCCGAATATCCGGACATGCTCGGCCCCGGCCTTTTTCAGCGCATCGGCGAGGTATTCGAAGTACTCCACATGGCCGCCCTGATACGAGCTGACCGCCACGCCCTGCACATCCTCGGTGAGAACCGCGTCGACCACCTCGCTGACCGCGCGGTTGTGCCCCAGATGAATCACCTCGGCGCCCTGGGATTGCAGGATCCGGCGCATGATGTTGATCGCCGCGTCATGCCCGTCGAACAAGGCGGCGGATGTCACGAATCGGACGGGATGGGCGGGCGCGTGCAGCGCGGGATGTTCGGCCACGGGATTCCTCCGGCGAGTCCATTTGGCGCCCGATACTAGGACGTCAAACAAAGTCTACGGTGATGGCCGTCACAGTGCTAGCCATTGCCGATGCGGTGTCGGCCGGACGAGGTACCGCCGCCGGGGGCCGGGAGGCCGACATACTGGGCATGTGGTTGTGGATGAGCGGGTGCGGGCCGCATTGGAGCGGTTGGTCCAGGAAACCGTGCTGACCGATGAGCAGCGGCACGCGGTGCTCGCGGCGGTCGCGGCCGAGGAGCAGGCACCTCGCCCGACGCCGGCCAAGCTCTTCGCCGAGATCGCCGCGTATGTGGGAGCCGGGCTGCTGCTCGGCGGCTTCGCCTTGGTGGTGGCCGCGTCGTGGGACAGTCTGGGGCGCGCGGGCGGGGTCGGGGTCTTCATTGTCGTCGCGCTCGGCCTGATGGCGGGTGCGGTCGCGCTGGCGGGTGGAATGTCCGGGTTGTTCGCCACGCCGGGCGTCTCGCTGACACCCCGCACCCGGCTCGCGACCGCACTGCTTGTACTGTCTGCCCTCGCCGCGACCGCCGCGGTGGGCGTCGGGCTGCCTGACGGGAACTCCGATTCGACCTGGGTGATCGCGTCGGCGGTGGGATCGGTGGTGGCGATACTCGGTTACGTGAGCCTGCCCTCGATGCTGGGGATGCTCGCCTGCGCCGGATTCGGGAGCGCGCTGGTCATCGGGTTCTTCGACGTCGTGACAACTGCGAGCGACGGTTGGATCGGTATCGGTCTGTGCGTCCTCGGCGGCGTCTGGTTCGCTTTGACCCGCGCGGGAGCCTTCGTCCCGGCATGGTCGGGATATTCTGTCGCGGTACTCATTTCGATAGTCGGCGCCCAAACCTTCGACTTCTACGATGAGCGGTGGACACCCTGGCTGACCGTCCTGGTCGCCGTGGTCGCCTTCGTCCTGTACGCATTCGACCGCCTGCCGGTACTCGTCATCGGCGGCGCGGGTGCGCTCGCGCTCGCGGTGCTGGAAGCGGTCGTCCACTGGACCGACGGCGCCCTCACCGCCTCGCTCGCGGTCCTGACCCTCGGCGCCCTCGTACTCGCCGCGGGTGCGGTATTCCTCGCCAGGGCCAACAAATCGCCGAGCTAGATCCGAGCTTCACCGGCCCGGCGGCATGCGACGCGATGCGGTACGAAAGATCTTCGGCCAGGGGTCTTGACGGTAGCTCCGGACTGGTGGAAAACTCTTCTATCTTCGCATTGGGTCGGAACGTTCGGGCGGATCCACCAACTTCCCGGGGGATTTCAGAATAATTCGCAATTCCATCCGGTTTGCCAGATGTGTACGAACCGCTCGCCTGACAGAACCGTTTTACCGGATGGTTGATTTGCTGACCGAGCGCCAGTGCCAGGTCGCCTGAATGCTTCGGCAGTTACTGGTTACTCGACCTCCTCCGGAGATTCGATCCGAACTGTGCCGTTGCACCACGTGAGAGGGATTCGATGACTGTGTCCCGACTCGATATGCGCAGTTAGTCGGGTATTTCGCACAGAGCGCTTCCTGTTCTCGTTCACGTGTCGACACGCAAAGACAAGGAAGGAGAATGAGATGTCTCATAATCCGGCCGAGTCCGTCGGTTGGTCAGTCACGGCGGTTGCGTCGAAACAGCTGGTGTACGGACTGGGGACGCTGGGCTACGAGTTCAGCAGCGACGATCATCGTAAGTCGTTCATTGCGAAGATCACGTACATGATGAAAAGCGCGGCCGAAGAGGTCGTGTCCTGGTTGTCGGATCTCGGGGGCAAGAAGCCCGCTGAGCCCACCGGGCTTGAATCCGATCCCGACGACCCACGCCAGATGGTCGAATATCTGCGAAAGAACCCGTCCGAAGCCAAGGGTTTGATCTGGACGCTGATCGTCGACCAGGCCCCGATCTACGCCATTTCCCCCGCGGGTACCGACGAGGGCGAGATCTACGCGCGGCTCATCGAGCTATTGGACGGCCAGGCGCGCGGCGATGCGGCGATGGACGGCGCGGACAGCGGGCCTGACGGCATGAAGGCCGGAGACAGCGAAGCGTGTATCTGGCTGATCGGTGTGGCCGGTCGACTGGGTGGCAGGACCATCGAGTTGCGTTCCGGCCAGATCGTTCCCGTCCTGGAGGTCGAGCGGGCGGACCGGCTCAACGGGTTGGATATCCGTGAGCTCGTGGATATGACCACCGCCGGGGCGGCGGAGACGAAAGCCGATCGTACACAAGACCGGACGAGCCTGACCGACAATGAGATCGATGAGCGGGAACGCTCGAGGCTGCGCGGCTTCCTGAACCGGATCCACTTCGACAGCCGCAACCTCGGCGTCACGTCTCGTGATCGTGCATTGAATTTCGCTGTCTTCCAGGGTTTCTCGATCAATAACGCGGATCTGTGGGCCAGGAGTGACTTCGCGACGATCTTCGCCGACGACATATCGATGGAGTCGATCGATATCGAGAAGAGCGCCTTCGAGCGAGGGGACGGTGACACTCGGGAGGTCGAGTTCAGGTTCTATGACCCGACCTACACCCGGAATGTCGAGAAGGTGTTCCGCTACACCGTCGACGTCTCCGGCGTCCAGCCGATCACGGTTCGCATGCGTCATTCGGATGAGATGTAGGAGCGGATGCACTGGCCGGGTTCACCCTTGGTGGGCCCGGTCTTTGTGGTATGCGGCCATGGGCGAATGTTCAGCGACAGCGGCCCAGCGCTCGTGCGGCGCGCAGCCGATTCGCGAGGAGGTTGCCCATCCACATCGGGCGAAGAAGGGAAAGGTGCGTACCCGCTCCTTTCCCTCCTCAACTTATAGCGCACAGGGGGGCTTGCGGCAAGGCCCGGGTTGTGCCGCAGAATCGTCGGCCGGAGCCAGTACCTGCGGAAATTGGAGTAGCGAGCATGCGTGTGTTGTCGACCACCGGGACGAGCGGGGACGCGACGAAAGACTCCGAGGAGCGCGGGCGAGTGACGGACACCGATGTGATCATCGTGGGCGCCGGTCCGACCGGCCTGATGCTGGCCGGTGAGCTGCGCCTGGCCGGAGTGCGACCGCTGGTGCTGGAGCGGCAGCCGCAGCCCCGGGAAATCCCGAAGGCCAGCGGTATCGGCGGGCGGATCCTGGATGTGCTGCGCTATCGAGGCCTGCTGGAACGCTTCGAAGCGGCCGGCAGCGGCCCCTACCCGCCACCCCGATTCCCGTTCGGCGGTGTGTATTTGGACCTCACCCAGCTGGCGGATCCCCCGATGCGGGCGCTGCCGATCGCGCAGGCGGGAATCGAGCGCGTGCTCGATGAGCACGCTCGTGAACTCGGCGCCGATATCCGCCGCGGACACGAGGTGGTCGGGGTGAGCCAGGACGTCGCCGTGGTGACCGTGGACGTGCACGGGCCGGACGGGCCGTACCGGGTGACCGCCCGATACCTGGTGGGCTGCGACGGTGGGCGCAGCCGGATCCGCGATATGGCGGGTATCGCGTTCCCCGGCACCACACTTCCGGAGGTCAACCGGCTCGGCCAGGTCACCACGCCCGATTCGGTGACCGTGCTCGGCGACGGCCACCTCGACGTCCCCGGGATAGGCAGGATCGCCGCGGGTTTCACCCGGACAGACCGCGGCATGTTCGCACTCCACGCCACCCCCGAGATGCTGTTCCTCCAAACCACCGAGGACGAGACCACCGAATACGACAATGACGAGCCGATGACCCTGACCGAGCTCCAGGACAGCATCCGCCGCGTGCTCGGCGCGGATCTCCCCCTGGGCGAACCGATGCGGCTGTCGCGCTATGTCTTTCAGGATCGGCAGGCCGAACGGTACCGCGACGGGCGGATCCTGCTGGCCGGCGATGCGGCTCACCTGTTCCCGGCCACCGGCACGGCGCTCAACGCCGGTATGACCGATACGGTCAACCTGGCCTGGAAGTTGGCGGCCGACATCGACGGCTGGGCACCCGAAGGCTTGCTGGACACTTACCACCACGAGCGCCACTTCGCCGGCGCCCGCGCACGGCTACAGACCCGAGCCCAAGTGGCACTGCGGCGCGGAGACGACCCCGCCGCCGAAGCACTTCGGGAAGTCTTCCGGGAACTGCTCGCCGACGAACCGGCATCGCGTCGCATGGGAGCCCTCGTCGGCGGCGCCGACATCCGCTACCCGGCACCCGGCCCCGACCAGCACGCCTTGACCGGCGCCTTCGCACCCGACCTCACCCTGCATACCGACCGGGGCATCACCAGCGTCGCGGAACTCATGCATACCGCACGACCCATCTTCCTCGACCTCGCCGACCGCCCGGATCTGCGCGAGGTCGCCCAGGACTGGCAGCACCGCATCGACATCGTCACCGCCAAAGCCGATGACCGCCCGGCCGACGCCTTCCTGATCCGCCCCGACGCCCACATCGCCTGGGCCGCAACCATCGACGAACCCGCCGACACCGCCGCCCTCGCACTGCGGGAAGCGCTGTCCACCTGGTTCGGCGCACCCCTGGAAGCGGCAATGTAGGGCATCGACCCACGGGTCTCCAGCGAGCGGTCTGCTCGGCCGCCGACGGTCCGCCGATGGGCGTTCATGTTTCAGCCTGGGCAGGTACGTCCGCGAACGGTACGGTCGGTGGCACAGGGCCGGTTGCGTCGTTCAGCCGGTTGGGGATTCGCGGACAAGGGGGACGCTGCTGATGGCTGGAACCGCGTCGGTGCTCGAGGTCACCGAACATTGGGTCGATGGTGTGCGTTGCGCCGTACACGACAGCGGGCCCGTCGATCGCCGGGAGGCCGTGGTGTTCGTGCACGGCAATCCCGGTCCCATGGACGACTGGGCGGAGTTGGCGCCGACGATCGCCGGGTTCGCGCGCGTAATCGCCATGGATATGCCGGGTTTCGGGCGAGCGCAGCGGCCGCGAACGTTCGATCACAGTGTTGTCGGGCACGCACGCTTCCTGGGCCTGCTGCTCGACCAACTCGGTGTCGAGCGGGCACATCTGGTCCTGCACGACTTCGGTGGGGCGTGGGGACTGCGGTGGGGGCTGGACCACCTCGAGCGGTTGGCCAGCCTCACACTGATCAACTGCGGTGTACTCGACGGCTACCGCTGGCACCGGTACGCGAAGATCTGGCAGACACCGATACTCGGTGAACTGTTCCAGTTGGTGAGCACACCGCGCGCCATGCACGCCGCGCTCAACCACGACAACCCCAAGCCGCTGCCACGGGCCTACATCGACCGTGTCGACGGCTACGCGGACTGGGGACACAAGCGGGCCGTGCTTCGGCTCTACCGTAATTCGCGTGACCCTGCCGCCTCATTCCCGGAAAGGAACCTCGGCGTCGCGGCGAACGCCCTACCAACCTGCGTGATCTGGGGTGACGGCGACCCGTACATTCCTGTGCGGTTCGCCGAGCAGCAGCGAATCCACTTCCCCGAGGCCGAGATTCACATCCTCGAGGGCCTAGGACATTGGCCGTTCATCGACGACCCGCAGGCGGTCCTCACACCGCTGGCCGCCTTCCTACGCGGACAGGTTCGAGCTTGAACCCACGATGTGCGCCGCAGCGGCGTGCGGACCCGCACCAGTCGCACGACTAAGGTTTCGAGTCGACCGCGAGACCGGAAATGAGCTGCTCGATCACCGAGCGGATGGCAGCGGTGTCCTCGGCGGGGTCCGCGGAGTGTGCGAGGTATTGCGCGGCCTCGTCCAGCGCACCCACGACGACCAGCGCCAGCGGCCGCACGGGTTGGGTTCTGATGCGTCCGGCGGCGATGGCCCCGGCCAAGGCGTTCTCCACCCGACCGATCGTGTGCCGGAGTTCGATCTCCCGCCACCGGCTCCAGCCGAGTACCGCGGGCGCGTCCAGGAGCGCGATCCGTTGTACTTCCGGAGCGGTCGAGGCCTGTAGCCACGCCAGGCAGCCCACGATCAGGTTGGCGATCGGATCATCGGACTGCGACTCGGCGACCGCGGCGCCGATCACCTCGACCAGGCTGCGTTCGAGGTCCTCGAACACCGCCTCGAACAGATCCCGCTTCTCGCTGAACTGGTGATAGAGCGCTCCGCGACTGACACCGGCGGCCTCGGCGACCGCGATCGTGCTCACTGCGCCATATCCATACTGCCCGAACAGTTCTCGCGCGGCGCGGATCACCGCACCGCGCGTCGAGGCCGAGCGTTCGGCTTGGGTTCGGCGATCAGCGTTCATGGCGACGTCGAATTCTAGGGCAGCGCCGAATTCTCTTCGATCCGTGGCACTTCGACCCTTGACCGGTGATACGACCATCCTGGAACATACAGTCATCCTGTTTGTAAATTAGAAGGATTTGCGACTATGTCCACTAGCACCATGGATCTGTTCGAGCGCTACCACGCCTGCTGGGTAGACCGCGATCCCGACCGCATCGTCGAATTGCACACCCCCGACTCGATATTCCACCTGCACTCCGGTGGCCAACCCGCTCGCGGGCGCGCCGAGATCCGCGCCGCCGCCGCGGAGACCTTCGCCCTGGTCCCGGACCTCACCTTCCACCTGGTCAACCTGCGCGTCGGCGACGACTTCTGGGTGGTCCAGTGGAGGCTGACAGGCACCTCGGCCACGGGCGGCGCCGTCGACGTGGACCTCGCGGATGTGGTTCTGATCGAGGGCGGCGCGGTGCGGGAAAAGCACTCCTATGTCGACGGGGTAGCGATGCAAGCCGCGCTGGCCGCCCCCGCTGACATCGCCTGAGCCGAGCGGGACAAAAGCGCGTGTCCGCTGAATCATTGTGGGCGGAGCCGGGCACATTGCTCGGGATGATTCAGCGCGGGCGCGGAGCCTGTTACCGCGACGCCCGGGCACGGCCCGCGTCGGCGGGCGATTTCGTGGTCGCCTGCGTCGTTCGCGATCCTCGATGGGACCACCAGGTCGAGCAACGCAGTTGGCTGTACGCGGCTCTCGTCGCCGACCTGGGGGTCGATCTGTCGCGGTTGCGCGCGGCGTACGCCGGACCGGCGGACCCGAGCGGAGACTCCGACGCCTGGCTCGCCACCGGGGTTGCCGTGCTGCTCGCCCGTCGCGGTGTCGACGGCGCTGTCACCGAGCTGCGGCACTACCTGCGTTCGAGGAGAGATCTCGACCAGGCTCTGGACGCACTGATTCCGTTCATCGACCACCCCGAGGCCCAAGGATTGCTCGACGAAGTACTCGAGGTGGCCGATGACGAACAGCTGGGGTCCGCCCTGGCTCGGTTCGGTCGGTTCGGCGATGTGTCCGCACCGCCGTGGCCGGAATGGCGGCGTGCGAGCGCGCGCATCGAGCGGATCGTCGCAGCGGTCGAGCGGACTCGGTCGGCACGCGAACACCCGGTATTCGACCGCGCCACCCGGGAAGCGGCAGAACGCGAACGGGTGCTGCGAGCCGCCGTCGAGTCGAACCTCATCGCCGCGACATCGGTGCGGCGGCTGACCGAGGAACGCTGGGAGACAACACTTCTGGGTATCGCACCGGATCTGCTCCAGGACAAGGAATCTCCGCATGTCACACGGATGGCCGTGCGTAGATGCCTGCGCAGACTACGTTCACCCGACGCACTGGCGTGGGCCCGGGCGAATGCCGCCCTCGACGGTGCTGTCGGGTGGACCGCTCTGCCCCTGTTCGCCGACCTTGCCGAAACATCCGACGCTCCTCGGCTGCTCTCGCTCTTGGTCGAGGCCGTAGCGGGTGGCAACATCCACATCTACGACCAATTCGACCTCGTCGCCGCCCTCGGTCGCTTGGACCATGTCGCAGGCATCGCAACGGTCGCGGACATCTTCGACACCACCGTCTACTCGTATCTCCGCACGCAGTGCGCGACGACATTGAGCCGCCTGGCCCCGGATTTCGCCGCAGAACGGGCAGCCGAATGCCTCGACGACTGCGAGCCCGGAACGCGGAGAATCGGCATCACCCACGCGAACATGTCGGTCCCCGAGGTCGGTGAGCGCATCCGCCGGATCGCCGACGATCCGACCGAGGAGGATGGCAACCGCCGAGCCGCCGCGCTTCGAATCATGCGGTGACGCTGAGACTCCTTCCGGAACCCCTGGTGCTGGATAGGGCCGAGGTGGCGGGTCGATGGCAAACATCCAGCTCACGGCGGCATTGATCGCTCGGTGCGGCCCGCTCGGGTGGCGGGCGGAATGCGTGGGATGGATCACATCGGGGCGACGGCGGTATATTTACTTGGACATCCAACTATAGGATGACCGCAGATCGCGCGGTGCGCGGCGTCGTCTACAGGAACAGGACTGGCATGGTTCGCGAACTCACGCATTTCATCGGTGGGCAGCACGTCCCGGGCACCTCCGGCAACTTCGGTGACGTGTTCGACCCGAACATCGGCCAGGTGCAGGCCAGGGTGCCGCTGGCGAGCAAGTCGGAGGTGGAGGCGGTCATCGCCAATGCCGCGGCGGCGCAGCCGGAGTGGGCGGCGTTCAACCCGCAGAAGCGGGCCAGGGTGCTGATGAAGTTCCTCACCCTGGTGCAGGACGAGATGGATTCCCTCGCGGCGCTGCTGTCCTCGGAGCACGGCAAGACCATCGCCGACGCCAAGGGCGATATCCAGCGCGGCCTCGAGGTGATCGAATTCGCCGTCGGCATCCCGCACCTGCTCAAGGGTGAATACACCGAGAGTGCGGGCACCGGCATCGACGTCTACTCGATGCGTCAACCGCTCGGCGTCGTCGCGGGCATCACCCCGTTCAACTTCCCCGCCATGATCCCGCTGTGGAAGGCCGGTCCGGCGCTGGCGACCGGTAATGCCTTCGTGCTCAAGCCTTCCGAGCGCGACCCCTCGGTTCCGCTGCGGCTGGCCGAGCTGTTCCTGGCGGCGGGCCTGCCCGCCGGCGTGTTCAACGTGGTCAACGGCGATAAGGAGGCCGTCGACACGCTGCTGCACGATCCGCGCATCAAGGCGGTCGGCTTCGTCGGCTCGACCCCGATCGCGCAGTACATCTATGAGACCGCCACTGCGAACGGCAAGCGCGCCCAGTGCTTCGGCGGCGCCAAGAACCACGCCATCGTCATGCCGGACGCCGACCTCGACGATGTCGCGGACCAGTTGATCGGCGCGGGCTACGGTTCCGCGGGCGAGCGCTGCATGGCCATCTCGGTGGCGGTTCCGGTCGGCGAGGAGACCGCGGATCGCCTGGTGGCCAAGCTGACCGAGCGCGTGCACAAGCTCAATGTCGGCCGATCCGACGACCCGGGCGCCGATTACGGCCCGCTGGTCGGACTGGACGGGGTGAACCGGGTGAACAACTACGTCCAGGTCGGCATCGATGAGGGGGCCGAGCTGGTGGTGGACGGCCGCGGTCTGACCGTCGAGGGCAGTGAGGACGGATACTTCGTCGGCGCAACGCTTTTCGACAATGTCACCCCGGATATGCGGATCTACAAGGAAGAGATCTTCGGCCCGGTGCTGGCCGTCGTCCGCGCCGAGAACTATGAAGAAGGTCTGCGCCTGGCCAACGAGCACGAGTACGGCAACGGCGTCGCCATCTTCACTCGGGACGGCGACACCGCCCGCGACTTCGCCGCCCGCGTACAGGTCGGCATGGTCGGGATCAATGTCCCGATCCCGGTGCCGATCGCGTACTACACCTTCGGTGGTTGGAAGCGTTCCGGTTTCGGCGATCTGAACCAGCACGGCCCGGACTCGATCCGCTTCTACACCAAGACCAAGACCGTCACGCAGCGCTGGCCCTCCGGTTCGAAGGAGAGCAACGCGTTCGTCATCCCCACCATGGACTGACGGATGTTCGACCTGGACGAAGACGAGAAGGCGATCCGCCACACCGCGCGCGGATTCGCCGACGAGTTTCTGGCGCCGAACGCGCTGGAATGGGACGAACAGAAGCACTTTCCGGTAGACGTGCTGCGCAAGGCCGGCCCGCTCGGCCTCGGCGGCATCTACGTCCGCGAGGATGCGGGCGGTTCGGGTCTGCGCAGGCTGGACGCCGTGCGCATCTTCGAGCAGTTGGCCACCGGCTGCCCGGCCATCGCCGCCTATATCTCCATCCACAACATGGCCACCTGGATGATCGATAGCTACGGCGACGACGAACAGCGCAATCGTTGGCTGCCACGGTTGACCTCGATGGAGCAGCTGGCCAGTTACGCGCTGACCGAACCGGGGGTGGGCTCGGATGCGGCGGCGTTGAGCACCAAGGCGGTCCGCGACGGCGAGGACTACATCCTCAACGGCGCCAAGCAATTCATCTCCGGCGCCGGGTCCAACGATGTCTATGTGATGATGGTGCGCACCGGAGAGGACGGGGCACGCGGCATTTCGGCGTTCATCGTCCCGGCCGACACACCGGGCCTATCCGTAGGCCCGAACGAGAGGAAGATGGGCTGGAACGCCCAGCCCACCCGCCAGGTGATCCTGCAGGATGCCCGGGTGCCCGCGGCGAACCGGCTCGGGGACGAGGGCGACGGATTCCGGATCGCCATGAACGGGCTCAACGGCGGCCGGTTGAATATTGCCGCCTGTTCGGTCGGCGGGGCCCAGGCGGCGCTCGACAGGACCGTCCCGTATCTGGCCGAACGCAACGCCTTCGGTAAGCCGCTGCTGAAGAACCAGGCACTGCAATTCGAACTCGCCGATATGCGCACCGAGCTCGAAGCGGCCAGAACCTTGCTGTGGCGGGCCGCGGCCGCGCTCGACGCCGACGCGCCGGACAAGGTCGAGTTGTGCGCCATGGCGAAGCGATTCGCGACCGATGCCGGATTCGAGGTCGCCAATAAAGCGCTGCAACTGCATGGCGGCTACGGCTACTTGGCCGAGTACGGACTGGAGAAGATCGTCCGGGATCTGCGGGTGCACCAGATCCTCGAGGGCACCAACGAAATCATGCGGGTGGTCGTCGCCCGCGCGGTGGTAGGAGCGGCATAGTGAGTGAGCCCGAAGTTCTCATCGATAAGCGTGACGGCCTCGGCCTGATCACGCTGAACCGGCCCAAGGCCATCAATGCGCTGAATCATCCGATGGCCCTTGCCATTACCGATGCGCTGCGGTCCTGGGCCACCGAGGACGAGGTCCGCACCGTCGTCGTCACCGGCGCGGGGGAGCGTGGCCTGTGCGCGGGTGGCGATATCGTCGCCATCCACAATGACGCGCTCGTGCTGAATGGTCGCTCCGCGACGCGCGGTACCGCGGTCGCTGATTCGCCGACCGGCGTCTTCTGGCGCGACGAGTACATCCTCAATGCGCTGATCGGCCGCTACCCCAAACCGTATGTCGTGGTGATGGACGGCATCGTCATGGGCGGCGGCGTCGGCCTGTCTGGTCACGGCAGCCATCGCATCGTCACCGAGCGCTCCAAGATCGGCATGCCCGAGGTCGGTATCGGTTTCATCCCGGATGTTGGTGGCACCTATCTGCTTTCGCGTACCCCCGGCGAGATCGGCACGCACGTCGCGCTGACCACGGCCCGAATGAGCGCGGGCGACGCCATCGCCGCCGGATTCGCGGACTACTACGTGACCTCGGAGAATATTCCGGCCCTGCTGGAAACGTTGCGGACCGAAACCGCGGATATCGCGATCGCCAAATTCGCCACCGACGCACCGGAATCCGAGCTGGTCGCCCAGCAGGAATGGATCGACGACTGCTACCGCGCCGAGACGGTCGAGCAGATCGTGGCCCGGTTGCAAGCCACCGAGGTCCCCGAGGCGGCCAAGGCGGCGCAGGACATTCTCGCCAAATCACCTGTCGCACTGAAGGTCACATTGCGCTCGCTGCGCGCCGCGCGTGAGCTGGCGAGTCTGGAAGCGGTGTTGAACGAGGAATACCGGGTCTCCATCGCATCGCTGTCCTCGCACGACCTTGTCGAAGGTATCCGCGCACAGGTGATCGATAAGGATCGCAATCCGCGGTGGAATCCGGCCACACTGGCCGAGGTGACCGCCGCGGAGGTCGACGCGTATTTCGCCGAATTGGGCGACCGAGAACTGGGTGCGAGCACCACGGAGGGACAACAGTGACACAGCGAATCGGCTTCCTCGGACTCGGCCATATGGGTGGCCCGATGGCCGCCAACCTGGTGCGCGCGGGCTATGACGTGCTCGCCTTCGACCCGGTGCCCGCCGCGCAGGAGCAGGCGCGCGAGGACGGCGCCACCGTGGTGGAGTCGGCGGCCGAGGCCGCCGCCGACCGTGATGTCGTGATCACCATGCTGCCCAACGGCAAGCTGGTGCTCGACGTGTACGCCGATCTGCTGCCCGCCGCGAATCCCGGCACCCTGTTCATCGACTGTTCCACCATCGATGTCGCCGACGCGAAGGCCGCCGCGGAGCTGGCCGTCGGCGCGGGCCACCGGGCGCTGGACGCCCCGGTCTCCGGTGGTGTTGCCGGTGCGGCCGCGGGCACCCTCACCTTCATGGTCGGCGGCGGCGCGGACGATTTCGCCGACGCGCTCGAGGTACTCCGGGTGATGGGGAGCAAGGTCGTGCATTGCGGCGGTGCGGGCGTCGGCCAAGCCGCCAAGATCTGCAACAACATGCTGCTCGGCATTTCGATGGTCGGCCTGTCGGAGGCGCTGGTGCTGGGTGAGAAGCTGGGCCTGAGCCACCAGTCCTTCTTCGACGTGGTCTCGACCGCCTCGGGCCAGAGCTGGGCGCTGACCAACTACTGCCCGGTCCCCGGCCCGGTGCCTACCAGCCCGGCCAACAACGACTATCAGCCCGGCTTCGCCACCGCGCTCATGACCAAGGATCTGGGTTTGGCCGCGAACGCACTGCGTGCCAACGGTATCGACGGTCAGCTCGGCGCGCTCGCGGCCGAGATCTACACCCGGTTCAACCAGACGGATTCCGGCCGGGACTTCTCGGCTATCGTGACCGACATCCGTAACCGTTCCGACCAAGAGGGTGCCTAGTGAGTGAATTCGAGACGATTCTGCTGGAGCGCAAGGGCCGGGTCGGCTGGATCACGCTGAACCGCCCGAAGGCGCTCAACGCGCTGAATGCGCAGGTCCTCGACGACGTCATCGCCGCGTTGGACGAACTCGAGCGCGACGACGAAATCGGCGCGGTCGTCATCACCGGTTCGGACCGGGCCTTCGCGGCCGGCGCCGACATCAAGGAGATGCAGCCCAAGTCGTACATGGACATGTTCATGGACGATTTCTTCGCCCGCTGGGACCGGCTGGCCAACTTCCGCAAGCCCACCATCGCCGCGGTCGCCGGATACGCGCTGGGCGGCGGCTGTGAGCTGGCGATGATCTGTGACATCCTGATCGCCGCGGATACTGCCAAATTCGGGCAGCCGGAGATCAAGCTGGGCGTCATCCCCGGCATCGGCGGCTCGCAGCGCCTGACCCGCGCCATCGGCAAGGCCAAGGCCATGGATCTGGTGCTCACCGGCCGCAATATGGATGTCGACGAGGCCGAGCGCGCGGGCCTGGTTTCGCGCATCGTCCCCGCCGCGGAGCTGCTCGACACCGCAGTCGAGGTGGCCAACACCATTGCCTCGATGTCGCTGCCGGTCGCCATGATCGCGAAGGAATCGGTCAACCGCTCCTTCGAGACCACCCTCGCCGAGGGTCTGCGCTTCGAACGTCGTGTCTTCCACTCGCTGTTCGCCATCGAAGATCAGAAGGAAGGCATGACCGCCTTCGTCGAAAAGCGTCCCGCGAAGTTCACCAACCGCTGAGCATCGGTGCCCGGCCGGGACTTTCCCGGCCGCGGGGCGGGGAGTGCGGAATCAATTGCTGGACAGCGGTGGTGTTCCGACCTCGATCTGAGTCGGCGCGATGCCCCCTTCCGGGGTACGCGCCGAATTCCTTTCCATGGCGAGCAGTCCGGCGATCGTCGCGCCGAGTGCCACCGTGACCGCCACCGCGGCGATGACTTTTCGGCGGCCCACCGTCGCGGGCGTCATGGCGCCGGGCAGTGTGGCGCCGGCGCGCAGGCGCGCCATCCGGACATCGCCGGTACGGCGTTGCGCGGCCAGCAGTACCGCGCCGCGCGCCGAGACATACTCCGGTTCCGGGTCGTAGATGACGGGCAGATCTATCAGCTCCGCGAGTTCCGCACGGACGCTCGGGTTGCGGGTGCAGCCGCCGAGCAGGACCAGGCCCTGCGGCCGGATACCGGATTCCACGATGAGCTGGCGGACGAACGAGGCCGAGTGATGGATACCCGCGGAACACAACTCGGCGAGGTCACTGCGGGTGATCACGGCGCGGCCACCGGAAGTGTCGTCCATCGCGGTGATCACCCGGGCGCTGCTCAGTGCTTCGCGGTGCCTGCGGCTGGTGCGGTTGTCGGTGAGCACGCCGCCGCGGGCCAATTGCCAGCGCAGCAGTGCGTCGTAGCCGTCGCCGCTGAGGACGGTGCTGCGTTTGCTGGACAGTACGGCGTTGGTCCGACAGTCGGCGTGGGTGATGGTCAGGCCGGAGGCGCCGAGGTCGTAGAGGATGACCGAGCCGCTGTCGGGCAGCTGTCCGGTGAAACGCAGGTACCGAAGCTGGGCCAGCGGTTCGTCGACGAGGGTGAGTGGTTTGTCGCCCGCGCTCGCCCGGATCGAATCGGCGTGCAATGGGCAGCGGCAGGTGACAGCGGCACCGGTGACGAGTTCGCCGCGGCGGTCCGCTGAGCGGCGCATCTGGCGAATCGCCTCGAAGACCGGCTCCTCGACTCCGCCGCCCGCGCGGCGTGGAATCTCGCAGTGATCGATCGGGGGTAGATGCGGCTGATCGGAATGCGTCAGCACTGCGCGCGCGCCACCAGCGCCCGCCGACACCCCGAGGACCAGCACCATGGACTCCATGGTGGACCTTTTCCCGGCCGCTGCCAAGATAACGGCGCGGGTAATTCGCTAGTTGGATGCCGGAACGTTACCGGGTGTCCGATTCGGCAACGTAATGAACTGACCGGTCCGGTTTCTGGACTAGCCTTCCCGAGCCGACCACACGGCCGCGCCCGCCCCGGTGTCGAAGTCGCCTGCGGCATGGCGGAACTCCGAGAGCAGCTGCAGCAACGTCTGCAATCGGTCCGGCGGCAGACCGGGCCTCGCGAAGACCTTGGCGTTCAGCTCCTGGGTTGCCCGGGTGACCAATTCCCTTCCAGCATCGGTGATTTCGATCAAGGTCGCGCGACGATCACTGGGATGCGGCACCCGCTCGACCAACTGCGCCGCCTCCAGCCGATCGACGGTATTGGTGACGCTGGTCGGATGCACCTGCAATCGAGCGCTGGCCTTGGCCATGGGTAGCGCGCCGGTCTTGCTGAAGCTCAGCAACATGAGCAGTTCGTACCGGGAGAACGTCAGCCCGGTCGGTTTCAGCGCCTCGTCGACCCGCGCCATCACGATTTGCTGAGCCCGCACCAGCGAGGTAACCGCCGCCATGCCGTCGGCGACCTCGCCCCAGCCGTGGCCGACCCACTGACGGTGGGCCTCCTCGATCGGGTCGAGCGGGAGTGGGCGTGGCCGAGACATGAGCTCGAGCTTATCCGCCTCTCCGCGTATTCAGGCCAGGCAAGGGTGCGGCGATTGTCGCGTCGGCGACCGTCGGCGAGGTGGTGGGCCGGTCAGCCCGTACCCGGTACGTGACCGATGCGCTTGCGAAATCAGGTGTCGCCTTTCGGATCATCGTGAGCGCAAGTATTGGCTCGCGCCTACCGGCACGGCATTCTCGATGGTGAGGCGGGTGTGGCTGAGTGGTTGAGGCAACGGTCTGCAAAGCCGTTTACGCGGGTTCAATTCCCGCCGCTCGCTCGAGGCAGGCAAAGGGTGCGCTGCCGCGGCGCCCGGCTCGACGAAACGCCACCGTCGAGCCGGGCCCGCTTTTACTTCTCGCGACGCGAATCCGCGTCGAAGGCCACAGCGGCGCCGAGCACATCGAGCCGGACCCGATCGCCGCGGCTCGGTGCGGCGACGCTGGCGCGGCGCACCCGCACCGGCTCGGCCTCACCGTCGAGGGCGATGGTGAGCATGACGTCGGCGCCGCGGAACTCCACCTCGCGGACCACCCCGCTGCCCGGATCGCTCTCCGAGACCACGTGGGCGACAAGCTGTTCCGGGCGCATCATGATGGTCACCGGGCCGGTCGGCGCGGACCGCTGGACCGGTACCCGGCCCAGCGCGGACTTGGCCACGTCGGCGTCGACCACCGCGTCCAGCAGCACGCAGTCGCCGAGGAAGCGGGCGGTGAACAGATCGGTGGGCGCCGCGTATACCTGTTCCGGCGCGCCGACCTGAGTGAACCTGCCCTGCCGCATCACCGCGACCTGCTCGGCGAAGCAGAGCGCCTCCTCTTGATCGTGGGTGACCAGAATGCTCGTCATACCCGCCTCGCGCAGGGTGTCGGCGACCGCCTGCCGGGTCGTCACCCGCAGTCCGGCGTCGAGCGCGCTGAACGGTTCGTCCAGCAGCATCACATCGGGTTTGCGGGCGAGGGCGCGGGCCAGCGCGACTCGCTGCTGCTGCCCGCCGGACAGCTCGTGCGGGCGGCGGTCGGCACAGGACGGGTCGAGCGAGACCATCTCCAGCAATTCGCCCACCCGGTGCCGCCCCGGGCCGGAACGACGGACTGCGCCGCAGATGCCGCGGCCCAGTCCGTAGGCGATGTTCTGGCCGACCGTGAGATGCGGGAAGAGTGCGCCGTCCTGGGCGACGTACCCGATATTGCGGCGCTGCGGCGGCACCGAGAAACGCTCCCGGGTCACCGTTTCCGCGCCGATCGACACCGAACCCGCGTCCGGGGACTCGAATCCGGCGATCACCCGAAGCAAGGTGGTCTTCCCGCAGCCGGACGAGCCGACCACCGCGGTCGAGGTGCCGTTCGGCACCTCGAGGGTGATCCCGCTGAGCACCAGGGTGTGTCCGAATGTCTTCGAAACATCGGAGACGACAAGTCTGCTCATACTCCGGCCGCCTTCCTGGATTGCGTGAACAGCAGATAGGTCACCGGAACGGCGGCGACGATCATGATCAGGGCGTACGGCGCCGCCGCGGCGTAATCCAATTCGCCCGACAGCGACCAGAATCGCATGGCCAGCGTGCGAGTTCCGGTGGGCGCCAACAGCAGTGTCGCGGTCAGCTCGGTCGCGACGGCGACGAAGACCAGCGCACCCGCGGCCGCGGCGGCGGGCGCGGTGAGCCGTAGCGTCACCCGGAAGAAGGTGGCGGGCCCGGATCTTCCGAGGGAGCGCGAGACCTCCTCCAATCCGATCGGTACCTGTGCCAACCCGGATCGCACGCTCACCAACGCCCGCGGCAGGAACATCAGCACGTACGCGGCCAGCACCATGGTGACCGTCTGGTAGAGCGGCGGGGCCCAGCGGATGGTCACCGTCACCATCGCCAGCGCGATCACAATTCCGGGCAGCGAACTGGTGATGTAGTTGGCGCCCTCCACGATTCGGGCGAAGGCCGAGGTCGAGCGGACCGCGATCCAGGCGACCGGGAAGGCGCAGAGCGTGGTGATCAGCGCCGCCAGCGCGGCCAGGACGACGGTCTGCCCGAGCGCCTCGCCGATCTCGGTGAAATCCCACACCCCCGCGCCGCCGATGCGCAGCCAGCGCACGATGGTCCACAGCGGCACACCCAGCGCGCCGACGCTCACCGCGACCAGAGCGGCCAGCACCGCGACAGCGCTCGGCCCCAGGTGCGCCCGAGTGGCGGCGCGCGGTGCCCCACTGCCGATCCTCGCGTAGCGCGACCTACCCCGAGCGGCCGCCTCCAGGCCGAGCAGCGCCAGACAGCACAGCACCAGCACCCCGGCCAGCATGCTGCCCGCGGGCCCGGCGAAACTCGACTGGTACTGCTCGAAGATGGCGGTGGTGAAGGTATCGAAGCGGATCATGACGAATGCGCCGTATTCGGCCAGCAGATGCAGCGAAATGAGCAGTCCGCCACCGAGAATCGCCAGCCGCAGCTGCGGCAGCACAATGCGCCCGAACACCGCCAGCGGCCCCGAGCCGAGCGCGCGTGCCGACTCCTCCACCGCCGGGTCGAGTCGGCGCAGGGTGGCCGCCGCGGGCAGATAGACCAGCGGGAAATACGACATTGTCGAAATGAGTACGCCCGCCCACAGCCCGTGCATGGTGGGAAAGACACTGACCCAGCCGTAGCTGTTCACGAAGGCGGGCACCGCCAATGGGGCCACGAAGACCGGACCCCACCAGGCCGCGCCGGGAACGTTCGTGCGCTCGACCACCCAGGCCAGCCCGACGCCGAGCACCACACAGATCGGCACGGTGAGCATCACCAGTCCGGCGGTGTTCTTCAGCAGATCACCGACCCGCGGCCGGAAAACCAAGTCGGCGGCCTCGTGCAGTCCGGTCGAGAAGAGTGTGGACACGATGTAGCCCAGCGGCACGCAGGTCGCCGCCACCAGAAGCAGGGCGACGATCGTGACGAGCGGCCCGGGTCGACCGACCCGGGGTGCGGCAATCAGTGTCCGGACGGCCATCGTCAGAGCAGGCCCGCGTCGGTCATCAACTGGGTGACCTTCTTGGAATCCAGCTTGCTCGGGTCGATGGCCGGGGCCTGTAGGTCGGCCAGGGGCGGCAGCGCCTTATTGGCCGCGACGTCACTGGCAACCGGATACTCCATCGAGGTGCCGTCGCGCAGCACCTGCTGCCCGGCCTTACCGACGATGAAGGCCAGGAACTTCTGCGCGGACTCCTGCTTCTTGCTCGACTTCAGCACGCCGCCACCGGAAATGCTGACGAAGGCGCCCGGGTCCTGGTTCTTGAAGTAGTGCAGCGCGGTATTGCCGCTGCTCTCCTTGGTATTGGCCTGGTCGCGATACCAGTAGTAGTGGTAGATGACGCCGCCGTCGGGGCTGCCCGAATTGACCGCCTTCATGGTGGCCACGTTGTTCGGGAACGCGGTCGCGTTGTCCTTCATACCCTTCAGCCAGGCGCGGGTGACATCCTCACCTTTCAGCGCCAGCAGACCGGCCACGATGGCCTGGAAGTCGGCGCCGGAGACACCAGCGCCCCAGCGGCCCTTCCACTGCGGCTGCGCCAGATCCAGCAGCGAGGCGGGCAGCTGATCCGCCGCGATCCGGTCCTTGTTGTAGACGAAAACCGTTGAGCGGGCGGCGACCCCGGTCCACTTGCCGGTGGACGGCCGGTACTGCGCGGGCACCTGCGCGAGGGTCTGAGGATCGACGTCGGCGAATAGTCCGGCATTCTCCACCAGCGCCATGGCGGGGGAGTTCTCGGTCAGGAAGACATCCGCGGGGGAGGCGGCCCCCTCGGCGACGAGCTGATTGCCCAGCGCCGTATCACCGCCCTGGCGCAGCGTCACCTTGATGCCGGTCTCCTTGGTGAACGCCTCCGCCCATTCCTTGGTCAGCGATTCGTGCTGGGCGTTATAGACGGTGATCTCGTTGGCGTCGTCGCTGGAATTCGAGCATGCCGTAACGCCGAGAGCCGCGATCGTGACCGCCAGCGCACCGGATATCGCCTTCCACCTGACTGCCATCTCATGGTCCTTCCACCGCCTGTGAAGCTATCCCTCGACACGGGTGGATCGGGGATCCTCCGGCGCGCCTATGTTGAGGCTTACCTAAGGAAGATACCCCGTACGACGTGCGCGGATGATATCGGTCCGGCACCGGCGCGAGCGCCAGCGCCCGGGACACCGGAAGGTCTCCGGCGCGGATCAGGAAAGGCCGGAGAAATCCCGTAGCACAACATGATTGCGATCGGCATGCACGCCGAGTGTGTAATCGGGCAGCAGCCCGAAGTATTCGCCCCGGGTGGTCGCACTCCATTGGCGCGCGGCCGCGCTGCGAGTCTTGTAGAAATTCACCATGTACCCGCCCTCGTACAGTCGCAGCAGGCAGTAGCCGCCCGGATATTCCTTGACCGAGGCCACTTCCAGGAACTCCACGGCGCAATCCACGTCCGGTCGGGTGCGCCGTGTGCGGTGGGTGTGCCCCGCGTGGTGCAGGAAGACGCCCGGGGAGCGGGCGTAGAGGGCCTGTAGTGCGGCGCTGTCGGGGCCGTTCAGCACGAAACCGGGTCCCGCGGTATTGGTGAGACCGGATTCGCTGGTCACCGGGTGATGGCTGAATATCAGCGTCGGACGGTCCGGATCGGCGCGCAGCAACTCGGTGAGATGGTCGAATTGCGGGCGTTCGATGCGCCCCCCTGCGGTATCGAGTTCGCTGGTGTCCAGGCCGATTACCCGCAGACCGCCGACCCCGTGCTCGATCAGCTGCTGGCGCGGGGTGAAAACCTCACCCCAGCAATCGTAGTGGTCGGCGGGGGCGGGCAGGCACGCGCGATAGTCGGCCCCGGTGTGCGGGCGGTCGTGGTTGCCGCGCACCACCAGGTAGTCGCGGCCGAGTGTGCCCCAGGCGTCGAGCCGGGTGCGCACCGCGCGCGACTCCTGCGGTGCCGCCTCGTTGGTGAGATCGCCCGCGAGCAGCAGCCGCTCCGCATCGCGGTCGGGTGTGCGCAGGTCGTCAAGGAGCGCGGCGAGCATCACCTCCGGATATGGCGGCAGCTCGGGAAGCTGACGGAATCCCGGCGGGAATTCGCCGAGCACCAAACCGCTCACCGTTTCGCCGTAGTGCACGTCATTGGCGAGGGCGAGGGTGCGCAGCCGACGGCCGGGCGGCGGGACCAGCGTGGTGAATTCGCCGGTGGTTTCCGGAGATCCGGGGGTCAGCGTGGTGAGGTTCAGCGCCGGGGTCGCGCGCACGCCGTCGGACCACGCCTCGAACCGATAGCGGCGGCCCGGTTCCAGGCTATCGATCTCCGCATAGTGGAACGGGGTGGGTCCGGCATCGGCGTAACGCGGCGGCGGGGCGAGCGAGGAGTCGGCTGGTCCGAGCCGGACCTCGCCGCCCGCGGGCACCGGCACCAGGCGTCCGGCGGGGTTGGGTGTCACCGTCGTCCACGTCAGGATGACCGATCGATCGGTGACCGTCACCACTTCGAGATCGGTGGCGATGAGCGGATTCCCTTGGGCGCGCGCGGAACCCGTCCGCGGCAGACCGGCAACCGGCGTCAGCGCGGCCAGCCCGAGGGCGCCCAGCAGGGTCCGGCGGGACGGTCCGCAGCACGTCATGCGGCGAGCGTACCGGCAGCACGGCGCGGACCGGTTCACGCCGCCTCCGGTTGCGAGCTCGCCTCCCACGGAGCCCGCGCCTTCCCCGTGCGCCGTCTACGTGCGACTACATTGGCGGCGAGGGATGGACGGCATTCTCTGCGATCGAACGAGGGATGCGCGGATGCGCGGGATAGTGCTTTCGATGTCGATAGTCGGCGCCGCGTGCGCCGCTGGTCTGGCCGGAGGTGCCGCGAGCGCCCAGGCGCCCGAATCCATCACCGTGTCCGCGGTCACCGGCTCGGACCAACTCCCGGTCACCGGGGTCGAGGTGGGCGTCACCACCTGCGTGGCGGGACCGGTGCTCGCGACCCTGACCACCGGCGTGGACGGCACCGCTACCACCAACCTCGCCCCCGGCTGCTATCAGCTCCAGGTCACCTCGGTGCCGTCCGGCTGCATGCTCGACGGTGAGGCCTACACCCAGGTTACGGTCCTCCCCGGCATCACCGTGACGCCGCGCTATCAATTCCGTTGCGCCTGAACGTTTTTCCAATACTTGGCGGCTTATCCGCCTCCCGCAAGGTCTACTTCTCGAATGTCGGCACAGTGTCCGGCCCCTCGGGTGCTGGTTGCGCCAACTCCTCCGCACGCCGCAGCGCGTTCTCGACGAACTCGGCGTACTCTCGCGCCCACAGCTTCGCGGCTTTGTTGAATTCGTGTGCGGCCATTGGTGTTACGCTCTCCGCGCTCTCCCGGGCTTGCTTCTCCAGATCACCCAATCGCTGGTAGCTTCGCACGAGCCGCTGCGGTGTTTCCGGCCATAAATCCCCGGCATTCGGCGGCATGAGGTCCTTCACGAACTTGTGCAAGGTCTGACTGCTCTGATACAACGCCGCGGCCGGATCCTTGATCATCGTCAGCGGGGTGACAACTGAACCATCGGCAAACATATGCAGGTATCTCACCGCGTGGCGGACGTGATTGCGTGGTAGGGGTGCCAGCGAAGCCGCCCATCGCACCCCTGGCTCCGGGCGAGGGACTCGTTCTGGCGCTGTGGTCTCCCCGCTGACGGGAACAGTGTGTTCGTGCTCGGACATATATTCCGCACGAAGGACCGACCCGGTGAGGGGTTTTCCTGGAAGGACCTGAAGACCATCGACCAGTTCGGTGATCCCGATCTCCAGTTCGGTGGGCCCGACCTTCCCCTTGACCGACCGAGTCCGGTCGATCAGCTTTGCGATATTCGCTCGGAACATAACGACAACCACCGCGATGATCGCCGGCCACTTCAAGGTATCGACGTACTCGAGAACCATCTCGGGCGCGCTCACTCCGCGATCGTAGAGGCGCTACCTCCCACTCGGGTGTCGAACCACAGATCTCGTGCTGCCAGGGTGACCACGGCGCGGGCCTCGTCGACAGAGGCAAGATCACTGAGCCGAAGCCCTACACGCCAGCGGAGGTGTCGCAGGTGCAAGACCCTTGATGTCCAGATCGGTCGCGCGTCGGCGGGAGGTCCACGCACACGGCGCTGGAATCTGGAAGGGCTTGCGGTTCTTGCCGTTCCGGTCGCCCCTCTCGAGTAGGCTGGGCGCACCTCCAGCTCAGGGGCGGTGTGGAAGCTGATCCGGTCCGCGCCGCACCGAGGGAGGAGGTGGTGGGAGATGGCGAAACATCGCCGGACAAAGAGCAAGGCCCCGGTCGATTACGGCATCAGCATTGCGATTGCTGCCGTGATCGCCGGGGCGCTCATGGTGATCCTCCGAGTCTGGGGGGCTAGCTAAACCCACCAGGGTGGGGCGTCGTAGGCGCGGCGTCCCACCCGCTCGGTGTCACTCACGTGACGCACTCGATGATAGTTGACAGTTCACAACTGCACACTGTCAACCTCGCACCTCTTCGGAGTGCCGCACGCGACTGGATCGCGACGACCTGACCGGTTCTTCCAGTAGAGGCCTTTTGTTGGCATGTGACCGCAATACCTCCGTCGGGGGCGACCGAAGTTCATTTCGTACGACTTCGCGCACTTCGAACTACCGCAGATCTAGGTCGATCATCCGAGCGGCAATCCACACCAACTGCACACCTGTAGTTCCTCGCGCTGCCGCGGCTCCGGCGTATCGAGAGCGGCGGATTGCGTTGGTCCGGTGTGGATTTCACGGTGAACATTGGCCGAGCGGCTGCCGATGGATCGGGCTCGGCGTCGGCACGTGCCCTCGGCAGGGCACACAAAACATGGGCAACCGGAAACGCCTGGTCATCGCGGAGGTATACCCGGTCTGAGCGCTGCCGATCGCACAGTGTCCGTTGGCAACCGCAGGCCGGCGACAAATCCGAATGGCAGACGAGGCGGTGGCCAGTTATACGGTAGTATGCATTTCGTTGGGTAATGGCCAACTATATGCATAGTGCCGGGAGGTGGTGCTGGTGGCCGAGCGTCGCACCACACTGCTGCCCAGTGAGCTCTGGCGGGCGCCGCTTCGAACCGTGCGGCCGCAGGACTTGGCCGACATCTACGCCCAACCGCGGCCCGAGATCGCGCGGCTCGTTGATCGGGGAGTGCTGCACCGAGTCGCTCACGGCTACTACATCATCGTCCCACCGGACTACATCGGCCGGACCTGGCTGCCCGGTCTCGAGGCCGCGGCCGCAGGTATCGCGTCATCGATTTACGGGGCGGATCAGATCGTCGTCATGGGCATTAGCGCGGCCCGCATGCTGGGAGCCGTACCTCGTGCGTTGGCGACTGCGGTTGTCGCGGTTCCGAGTCAGCATCGGCCGATCGCACTGACCGACCGTTCGGCACGGGTTCGGTTCGTCCGCCGAGATACCGACGCTCTCGACGCCGAGCGTATCGAAACTTCACTGGGGCCAACGCTGGTCACTACTCCGGAACAGACCGTGCTCGATCTTGCCCGGCGCCCGGAGCTGGGCAATGCCGAGACGGAGGTTCGTTCAGCGATCGAGACGCTCTACCGCCGGAGTGATTCGGCGAGACTCATACAGCTCGCTAATGATCAGCGTCTGGGTGTGGCGCTTCGACGTGTGGAAAGTTGGGCCGGAGCATGAGCATCGACGAACGTGACAGTGTCGCAATTCAATTCGGAGTTTCCCCGGAGCAGGTCGAGCGCGACCATCTGATCTCCCATCTGCTGGCGGTAATTAGCCGAGGGTTCGGTGACCGGTTGCACTTCATCGGCGGAACTGCTCTTGCCCGTACGCATCTGGTAAGCGGCAGGCTCAGTGAAGACATCGATCTGGTTGCGTTGGACAACCGAACGGTACTGGCAGCCGAACTCGACGCAGCTTTGCCGCGATCCGTCGCGCGGAGGTACGGTCGGCTGGAATGGGCGCCGTCGCTGAGCAATGTCTCGGACACGGAAGTCGCCAACCTCCGCTCCGCGTCCGGTGTGTCCGTCAAGATCCAGTTGCTGTCGGGACGCGGCCGAACGGTGTGGCCGACCGAACTCCGCGGTCTCGAGCAGCGATACAGCGACGTGCCGCCAGCCGAGCTGTTCGTGCCCACTTTGCCGGCCTTCGTTGCAGGGAAGACCGCGACATGGCACAACCGGCGCGCATCACGCGACCTCTGGGACCTTTGGGCGCTGAACGACATCGGTGCGATCGACGGTGCTGCGGGAGTGTTGTACAGGAGATACGGTCCGACAAACCGGTTCCCCAGCCCGCAATTATTCGATCGTGCACCGAGCCAAGACGACTGGAATACACAGCTGGCCGGGCAGACCCGGCTGGTGATTACGGCTGAGACTGCGCTGGCCGCGGTTCGAGATGCCTGGGCGCGAGTTGTGGAATGACCGGTGCATTCGACAAGCATCTGGAACAAGACTCGTGCGTCGAGGGGAGAGCAATCCATAGCCTGTAGTCATGGGGACAAGGCGGATTTGAACGCCCTACGGTCTGTCGCGCTCCCGATCGCCGTGGCGGCATTGGCCGACGGAGGAGAGGCCTCCCTCATGGATTGACGGTGCAATGGCCCGATCAATGGCCACGGCCGACGAGCTGCGGCCGATCGTTCGCTGAGCTCCGAGTCACATCGCCCTACGCAACTGCCCGCAATCGATCAGCGTCCAACAGTCCCGTCGCTGTCATCGGCGTGGTTGGTGCTCTAACGTCGTTTGGGGGCCGAGCAGTCGGCTTGGAACAGCACCGGTATTTGGCGACAACTTGCCGGTGAAGAAGTCTTCTGCGTCGCGATGAGTTGACTGTGGCGGTGAGGTTGTGAGCTGAGCCGGGAAAACGACAAAGGCTCCGACCGTGAAACCGTCGGTCGGAGCCTTTGTCTTCGGTGCCCTCGGCAGGATTCGAACCTGCGGCCTTCTGCTCCGGAGGCAGACGCTCTATCCCCTGAGCTACGAGGGCGGGATAGTTCTCGGTCGGGGGCCGGGTGCGGCCGTCCGATCGGGCGGGGAAAGCGTATCGCATCGGATGCTGTCCGCCAAAAAGTGGGTCGGGCCGGGGGATTTGGTTCCGGCCCGGTCCGTCAGTTGAGGGGCAGAGGGGTGCGACCGCGGGCCGCGAGGAGGCTGGTGATGAGTTCGGATTCGTTCTGCTGGGTCGCGGCCATGGTTTCGGCGAGGGTGCGCACCGCGGTGGTTTCGGCGTGCTGGGCGGCATATTCGATCATCGAGAGGCCGCCTTGGTGATGGCGCAGCATGAGCTGCAGGAACATCGGGTCGAGTTCGGTGGGGGCGGCCTGGCGCAGGGCGGCGAGTTCGGCGGCGGTGGCCATACCGGGCATGGTCGCCATCGGGCCGGGCATGGTGTGATCCGGGCTCGGCCCGCCGTGGTTGTGGCCGCCGGTGGGCTGTTCGGCCATCCAGCCCATATAGCCGTCGACGCTCTGCGCGGGCTTGCTCCACAGCTGCAACCAGCCCTGCATGCGGCCGACCTGGGCCTGCTGGGTGGTCATGATGTCGTAGGCGAGCCTGCGGACGTCGGTGTCGGTGGAGCGCAGCAGCGCGATCCCCGCCATTTCGACGGCCTGGGCGTGATGCGCGGACATGTCCTGGGTGAACCCGATGTCGACGGTCCCCGGATCGGGCTCGGTAGCGCCATCGAGCGGGATGCGGGCCAGGGTGCCGATGGCGAAACCGATCAGGATGGCCCCGATCGCGCCGAGGATGAGCAGTGCGGTGCCCTGGCGACGCACCTGCACGCCGAATCCGGTATCGGCGTCGTCGCCTTCCTCATCGGCGTGCGCGCCCGAAGCAGCGGATTCTGCGGCATCGACGTCCGTTGCGGCACTGGCTCCGGCGGTGTCGGTTTCCGCGGCGGCGGGCTCTGCGGCACCCCCCGCGGCACCGGGCTCGCCGACAGCCGCGGGCGCATCGGGTCCGGACTCACGCGAATCCGGACCCGACGACGGAGTCGCAGACCCCATCTACTGACTGCCCGTCGGCTGCGCGGGCTGCTGCGGCTGGGGCATCGATCCGGTCGGCAGTCCGGGCACGCCCGGAATGCTCGGCACACCCGGGATGCCGCCGAGCCCGCCACCGTTCAGCTCGGCCTGGTCGGTCGCGATGCCGGTGCCGTCCATCGGCACCGCACCGGGTCCGGGCGGGGTCGGGTCGAACGGCGACGGGTTTTCCCGGTCGAAGTACGGGTTCGAGCAGTCCGCGCCGACCTCGGGGTAGGCGTACGGGTTCTGCCGCAGCGCGGTGAGGAACTGGTTGATCCGCTTGTCGTCCGGGCTGTCCAGCTTCAGCTGGTGACCCCAGGATTGCAGCGAGATCGGCTTGTCGAGGCCGGGGTAGGGCGACATCAGCGTGTACTGCTTGCCCTCGACCTTCTTCTTCAGCGTGTCGATGCCCGCAGCGTCCACCTTGTCGGGGTTGTAGGTGATCCAGACCGCGCCGTGCTCCAGCGAGTGCACGGCATTCTCGGTGCGGATCGGCTTGCTGTAGACCACCCCGGTGCACGCCGCCCACGCCTGATCGTGCGGGCCGCCGAAGGCCGGGGTCTGGTCATAGGCCACCCGCTGGGTCGGGTCGACGTGCTTACCCGCGCCCTTGGCGTAGTCCATCTTCACCACGCCCGCGATTTCATCGGACGGGTCCTTCTTCTGCGCGCTCGGCGTGTACTTGTCGAGTTCGGCCTGTTCGCGGTACTTCGGGACCAGGCTGTAGGCCAGTGCACCGATCAATGCGATGATTACCACGGCCGCGCCGATGGCCAGCCACGGGATCTGGCGCTTCCCCGGAAGTTGGCTCTTGCCGCCGCCGCCTTTTCTGAGGGAAGGCGAGGCCTTCCCTGCGGCTCGGACGGCCTTGGCCGACTTCGAGGCGCTTTTATTACTCGGCATCGCTCGTTGTGCTCTCTCGACGTGATGATTCCGATGTGCTGCGTGGTGCCCGCCCGAAGGTGTTCACCTGCCCAGACCATAGGATAGAGACTCGTGACTCCAGCTGACCTTGCAGATCTCCTCCGCGCAACCGCCGCGAAGGTGCTTGTCGAACGTGGACTGGACCCGGAGGTCCTGCCCGACGAGGTCAATGTAGAGCGTCCCCGCAATCCGGACCACGGTGACTATGCCACGAATGTGGCCCTTCAGGTCGGTAAGAAGGCCGGAGCGAATCCACGTGAGTTGGCCGGCTGGCTGGCCGAGGCGCTCGGCGCGGTCGACGGTGTGGCCTCCGCCGAGGTCGCCGGTCCCGGCTTCCTGAATATCCGGCTGGCCGCCGCCGCGCAGGGCGTGATCCTGCAGAACGTGCTGGTGGCGGGCACCGCCTACGGCACCGCCGAGACTCTTTCCGGTACGAAGATCAACCTCGAGTTCGTCTCCGCGAATCCGACCGGCCCGATCCACCTCGGCGGCACCCGCTGGGCCTCGGTGGGTGACGCACTGGGCCGGATTCTGGCCGCGCAGGGCGCCGCCGTCACCCGCGAGTACTACTTCAACGACAACGGTGCGCAGATCGATCGTTTCGCCAATTCCTTGGTGGCCGCCGCGTCCGGTGCGCCGACCCCGGAGGACGGGTACGCCGGCTCCTACATCAACGAGATCGCGGACACCATCGTCGCGCAGCATCCGGATGCGGTGGGCCTGCCCGAGCGGCAGCGGCACGAGCTGTTCCGCCGCGAGGGCGTCGAGCTGATGTTCGCCCACATCAAGCAGACCCTGCACGACTTCGGCACCGATTTCGACGTCTACTTCAACGAGAGCTCGCTGTTCGCCTCCGGCGCGGTCGAGAAGGCCGTCGAAGAACTGAAGGCGTCGGGCAATCTGTACGAGAAGGACGGCGCCTGGTGGATCGCCAGCACCGAATACGGCGATGACAAGGATCGCGTCGTCATCAAGAGTGACGGCACCTCCGCCTACATCGCGGGTGATATCGCCTACTTCCAGAACAAGCGCTCGCGCGGCTTCGACCTGTGCATCTACATGCTCGGGGCCGACCACCACGGCTACATCGGCCGATTGAAGGCCGCCGCGGCCGCATTCGGTGACAACCCCGACACCGTCGAGGTGCTCATCGGCCAGATGGTGAATCTGGTGAAAGACGGTGCGGCCGTGCGCATGAGCAAGCGCGCGGGCACGGTGGTGACCCTGGACGATCTGGTCGAGGCCATCGGCGTCGACGCGGCCCGTTACTCGTTGGTGCGGTCCTCGGTGAACTCCAGCATCGATATCGACCTGGATCTGTGGACCAAGCAGAACAACGAGAACCCCATCTACTACGTGCAGTACGCGCACGCCCGCACCTGCCGTATCATCGACAATGCCGCCGCGTTCGATTTCGCTTCGGTCGCACCGGATTTCGGTCTGATGAGCTCCGATCGCGAGGGTGATCTGATCCGCACCCTCGGCGAGTACCCCCGGGTCGTCGCGACCGCGGCCGAAATGCGCGAACCGCACCGTGTCGTCCGCTACCTGGAGGAGTTGGCCGGGGCGTACCACCCCTTCCAGTCCGACGACGACATGCGGGTGCTGCCCAGGGGCGACGAGCCCGTCACACCCCTCAACTCCGCCCGGCTCGAGCTGGTCAAGGCGACCCGGCAGGTATTGGCCAACGGCCTCGGCCTGCTCGGTGTGAGCGCGCCGGAGCGGATGTGAACGACCTAGCCGGGGGACCGGTGACCACGGAGAACGCCGGTCTCGCGGCGGTATGGAAGGAAGAACTGTGAGCGCGCATCCGGCCGGTCCCCGGCACGCCGAAATCCCGCACGCCCCGAATCTCCCGGAGCGGCCCACCGATCCCGCGCAGATGATCGATCTGCCCGCGAACGTGTGGCCGCGCAATGCTTCCCGCGACGCCGACGGCGTGGTTCAGCTGGCGGGCGTGCCGGTGCACGACCTCGCCGCGCAGTTCGGCACCCCGCTGTTCGTAGTCGACGAGGACGACTTCCGTTCGCGCTGCCGCGATATGGTGCGGGCCTTCGGTTCGAGCGCCCGGGTGCACTACGCCTCCAAGGCCTTCCTGTGCGGTGAGATCGCCCGCTGGATCCGGGACGAAGGTCTTTCGCTGGACGTCTGCTCCGGCGGCGAGCTGGCCGTCGCACTGCACGCGGACTTCCCCGCGGAGCGAATCGCGTTGCACGGCAACAACAAATCGGTGACCGAGCTGGAGGCCGCGGTGGCCGCGGGCGTCGGGCACGTGGTGGTCGACTCGCTGATCGAGATCGAGCGGCTGGAGGCCGTCGCGGGCCGCGCGGGCGTGGTGCAGGATGTGCTGGTCCGGGTCACTGTCGGCGTGGAAGCCCATACCCACGAATACATTTCGACCGCGCACGAGGATCAGAAGTTCGGCTTCTCGATCGCCGGCGGCGACGCCATGGAGGCGCTGGCCCGGGTCTTCGAGGCGAACAACCTGCGCCTGGTCGGTCTGCACAGCCACATCGGTTCGCAGATCTTCGAGATCGACGGTTTCGAGATCGCGGCGCGGCGCATGCTCGGCCTGCTGCGCGATGCCGTAGACAAATTCGGAGCCGAGCGGACCGCCCAGATCGCGACGCTGGATCTCGGTGGCGGACTTGGTATTTCGTACCTTCCGAATGACGATCCGCCGCCGCTGGACGAGTTCGCCGCCAAGCTGCGTGGTCTGGTCGAGATCGAGGCCGGGCATGCGGGGCTGCCGACGCCGAAAATCGCGGTGGAGCCGGGACGCGCCATCGCGGGCCCGGGCACCGTGACCCTGTACGAGGTCGGCACCACAAAGGACGTCTCGCTCGACGGTGGCCTGCGCCGCCGCTACATCAGCGTGGACGGCGGCATGAGCGACAACATTCGTCCGGCGCTGTACCAGGCCGACTACGACTGCCGTCTGGTCTCGCGTTCCTCCGAGGCGCAGGCGGTCGTCGCGCGCGTCGTTGGAAAGCATTGCGAGAGTGGCGATATCGTTATTCGCGACACCTGGATGCCCGCCGATGTCGGCCCGGGCGATCTGGTCGCGGTCGCTGCCACCGGCGCGTACTGCTACTCGATGTCCAGCCGCTACAACCAGCTGACCCGTCCGGCGGTCGTCGCCGTCCGCGACGGAGTGCCGCGGCTGATCCTGCGCCGGGAAACGGTGGCGGATCTGCTCAGCCTGGAGGTCGAGGGATGAGCGTGCGGAATCCCCACGTGAACACGGAGGTAAAACAATCATGACCGAAGTGGCCAAGAACGGTACTTGGGGAACGGATCGCCCGATCGGTGTCGCCGTCCTGGGTATGGGCAATGTCGGCACGGAGGTCGTGCGAATTCTGCGGGATCACGCCGACGACCTGCGCTCGCGGGTCGGTGCGCCGGTGGTGCTGCGCGGTGTCGCCGTGCGCAGCCTGGACAAGGACCGCGGACTGCCCGCCGAACTGCTGACCACCGACGCCGACGCGCTGGTGGACCGCGACGATGTCGACCTGGTGGTCGAGGTCATCGGCGGAATCGATCCGGCCCGCCGCCTCATCCTCGCCGCGCTGAATGCGGGCAAATCCGTGGTGACCGCGAATAAGGCCCTGCTCGCCGACTACACCGGCGAGCTGGCCGCGGCGGCCGAACGCAACCGCGCCGATCTGTACTTCGAGGCCGCCGTCGCCGGTGCGATCCCCGTCGTGCGCCCGCTGATCCAGTCGTTGTCCGGCGATCGGGTGAACCGTGTGGTCGGCATCGTCAACGGCACCACCAACTTCATCCTGTCCGCGATGGACGAGACCGGCGCCGACTACTCGGACACGTTGGCCGAGGCCACCCGCCTCGGTTACGCGGAGGCCGACCCGACCGCCGACGTCGAGGGCTACGACGCCGCGGCCAAGGCCGCGATCCTGGCCTCGCTGGCCTTCCACACCCGGGTCACCGCCGCCGATGTGTACCGCGAGGGCATCTCGAAGATCAGCGCCGAGGATCTGGAGACCGCCTCCGCGGTGGACTGCACCGTCAAACTGCTCGCCATCTGCGAGCGGGTTCCGGCCGGTCCGGGCGAACCGACGCCCGAAGAAGGCGGTAAGGAGCGCGTCTCGGTGCGCGTCTATCCGGCGCTCATCCCGCGCAAGCATCCGCTGGCGGCGGTCAGCGGCGCCTTCAACGCGGTGGTCGTCGAGGCGGACAACGCCGGTCGCCTGATGTTCTACGGGCAGGGCGCGGGCGGCGCCCCGACCGCGTCCGCGGTGCTCGGCGATCTGGTGATGGCGGCCCGCAACAAGTTCTTCGGTGGCCGCGCTCCGGGCGAATCGGTTTATGCTGAGCTACCGATCGCGCCGATCGGCGATACGCCCACCCGCTACCACGTGAACCTGCAGGTCGAAGATGTCCCCGGGGTCCTGGCAAAGGTGGCGGGCGAATTCGCCAAGCACGGGGTCAGCATCTCCACCGTCCGTCAGGAAGGGCACGGGGAAGGTGCGCGCCTGGTCGTTGTCACCCACCACGCGGTGGAGTCGGCGCTCGCGGACACCGTCGCCGCCCTGGCGGAGATGGCGTCTGTAACCTCCGTGACCAGCGTTTTGAGATTGGAAGGCACCGAAGAATGAGTACGACCAGGGGACGACAGACGGCGGGCGTCGCGCCGCAGGGCGGGGTGCACTCGCGCTGGCCCGGTTTGATCGCGGCCTACCGTGATCGTCTGGAGGGCGCGGCCGACTGGGAACCGGTCACCCTGTTCGAGGGCGGCACCCCGCTGGTGCCCGCGCCTCACCTGTCGGAGCTGACCGGATGTGAGGTGTACCTCAAGGTCGAAGGCGCGAATCCGACCGGTTCCTTCAAGGACCGCGGCATGACCATGGCGATGACCGACGCCAAGTACCGCGGCCAGAAGGCGGTGCTCTGCGCCTCCACCGGCAACACCTCGGCCTCGGCCGCCGCCTACGCGACCCGCGCGGGTATGCACTGCGCGGTGCTGATCCCGCAGGGCAAGATCGCGATGGGCAAACTGGCCCAGGCGGTCATCCTCGGTGCCAAGATCATCCAGGTGGACGGCAACTTCGACGACTGTCTCGAGCTCGCCCGCAAGGTCACCTCGGATTTCCCCAGCGTCGGCCTGGTTAATTCGGTGAATCCGGCCCGCATCGAGGGCCAGAAGACCGCCTCGTTCGAAATCTGCGATGTGCTCGGCAAGGCGCCCGATGTGCACGCGCTACCGGTGGGCAATGCGGGCAACATCACCGCGTACTGGCGTGGCTACCGCGAGTACTACGCCGACGGCATCACCGGCGGTCTGCCGCGCATGCTCGGCGTGCAGGCCGCGGGAGCGGCGCCACTGGTCCACGGTGCACCGGTGCCGAATCCGGAGACCATCGCGACCGCCATCCGAATCGGCGCTCCGGCGTCCTGGAATGGTGCGATGGAGGCCAAGGAGCAGTCCGGCGGCGCCTTCCGCGCGGCCACCGACGCGGAGATCCTGGAGGCGTACCGCCTGGTCGCCGCCACCGAGGGTGTTTTCGTCGAGCCCGCTTCGGCGGCCAGCGTCGCCGGTGTGCTCGCGGCGCGCAAGGAGGGCTGGCTGGACTCCGGCCTGACCGTCGTATGCACCGTCACCGGCAACGGCCTCAAGGATCCGGATACCGCCCTGATGGGAATGCCGCAGGTGCAAGCGATTCCGGTCGACCCGGTCGCGGTCGCCGCTGAACTCGAGCTGGCCTGAGTTGAATTCGCGCGACAGTCAGTTGATGTCGAAGACGCTGCCCGCCGGTCTTTCCGTGACCGCGCGGGTGCCCGCGTCCACCGCCAATCTGGGCCCCGGATTCGATTCGCTCGGAATGGCACTGGGCATCTACGACGAGATCGAGGTGCGCACCACCGAATCCGGTCTGACGATCCGGGTGGAGGGTGAGGGCGCCGACGACGTGCCCTGGGGCCCTTCGCATCTCGTCGTGCGTGCGATCGAACGCGGCCTGGAGGCCGCAGGTGTCTGGGCCGACGGCCTCGATGTGGTGTGCCGCAACGTGATTCCGCACTCGCGCGGGCTCGGCTCTTCGGCCTCCGCGGTGGTGGGCGGGCTCGCCGCGGGCTGTGCTCTGGCGGCCGAACTGGACCCCGCGCTGGCCGTCGGCACCGACCAATTGGTGCAGCTGGCCTCGGAATTCGAGGGCCACCCGGACAATGCCGCCGCCAGCGTGCTCGGTGGAATCGTCGTGTCGTGGACCGAAACCGCCGCTGACGCGGGCGCCGATCGCGCCGAGGTGCCCGACCACGGTCGCATCTACCGCGCCGTGCGGCTGGATCCGCATCCGACACTGCGGCCCGTGGTGCTGATTCCCGAGGTGCGCTCGTCCACCGCGCATACCCGCGGTCTACTGCCCGAGACCGTGCCACACGGCGATGCGGCGTTCAACGTCAGCCGCGCCGCTCTTGCGGTCGTCGCGCTGACCCAGCGCCCCGATCTGTTGCTGCCCGCGACCTGCGACAAGCTGCACCAGACCCAGCGTGCCCCCGCGTTGCCGCTGACCACGGCGTGGATCGCCCGGCTGCGGGCCGCGGGCATCGCGGCCACCGTATCGGGCGCGGGGCCGACCATTCTGGCCCTCGGTACCAGCGAATTCCCCGCGGAACTCCGCGAACTCGCGGCGGCCGACGGGCTCCGAGTGGTCGAGCCGGGACTCGCCGAGGGCGTCCAGGTCGTCTGATTTTGATGGGCGGCGCTCTCGGTGTCCTGTGTGGTTACGCTCCCGCTACCGCCTCCGGGCCCGTCGCTCGCAGCGCGACGGCGAGTCTGCCTTGCCGAGGTTCACAGTTGCCAGCTATCCTGAGCAAGTCCGTACATCGTGCGCATCAGACGCCGGTGCTTCATCAGGGCAATCGCTCCAGCAGGCTCCAGGCTCGAGCCTCCAGGCCATGGGGGTGCTGCGTAGCTGCGCAACTGGAATGATCTCTCGCACCTTTCACAGCCGGTGGCGAAGCCGCCGGTCCGGCGGGGCAGGTGATATACGGCATCCGAGTCCGGCACAGTGTCCGGACTGCGGAACGAACCCTCGAAACAGCACACGGCAATCGAGGGAAGGAAAGGATTTCCGTGACAGATACGGACCTGCTCGCGACCCCCGGGGTGGAATCCAACCCGAGTAACTCGGGTGGCCGCGAAAGTGACTCCGGACAGATTTCGAAGATGAGCGAACAAACCGACGTCGCACGATCGGGGCTGACTGGAATGTTGTTGCCGCAGTTGCGCGCGCTCGCGGGGGAACTCGGTATCCGAGGCACCTCCGGAATGCGCAAAGGCGATTTGATCGCCGCCATCAAGGAGAATCAGGCCGGAAAGCCGGCGAAGGCGGAAAAGCCCGCGCGCGGCGAGGCGAAGGGCGAGCAGGCGACCCTCGATGTGACGCCGCCCGCCAAGGAAGCCGCTCCGGCGAAGGAAGCTGCCCCGGCGAAGGAAGCCGCTCCGGTCAAGGAAGCCGCTCCGGCGAAAGCGGAGGCGGCCAAGACCGCCGACGCCGCGCCGTCGAAGTCCGCTCCGGTCGAGTCGGCGCAGGCCGAGTCCACCGCGTCCGCGGAGACCTCCGAGGAATCCGGCCGTGAGTCGGGTCAGCGGGGCCGTGGTCGGCAGCGTCGCGGCCGTGACCAGGCGCGATCCGGCGGCGGCGAATCCGCCGCGGCCGAGCCGCGTGGTGACGAGCCGAAGCAGGATGCCGAGCAGGGCGAGCGTCGCCGCGAGCGTGGCCAGGGTGAGCGTGGCCAGGGCGGTGAACGCAACCAGAACGGCAATGGTGCGGGCAGCCGCGGTGGTGATACGCGTGGCGGCGACAGCCGCGGTGGCGACGACGAAGAGGGCGGTCGCGGTCGGCGGGGACGCCGGTTCCGGGAACGCCGTCGCGGTCGCGACCGCGAGGGCGGCGCGGGCGGCGAGGCCCGCGAGCTCGAGATCCGCGAGGACGACGTATTGCAGCCGGTCGCGGGCATCCTCGACGTGCTGGACAACTACGCCTTCGTCCGCACCTCGGGTTACCTGGCCGGACCGAACGACGTGTACGTGTCGATGAACTTGGTCCGCAAGAACGGCCTGCGCCGCGGTGACGCGATCACCGGTGCGGTGCGTGCCCCGCGTGACGGCGAGCAGAGCAACCAGCGGCAGAAGTTCGATCCGCTGGTGCGCCTGGACACCGTCAACGGCGGTGACGTCGAGGCGGCCAAGCGGCGCCCCGAGTTCAGCAAGCTGACCCCGCTCTACCCGAACCAGCGGCTGCGCCTGGAGACCCAGCAGAACAAGCTGACCACCCGGGTCATCGATCTGATCATGCCGATCGGTAAGGGTCAGCGCGCGCTGATCGTGTCGCCGCCGAAGGCCGGTAAGACGACGATCATGCAGGACATCGCCAACGCGATCGCGACCAACAACCCCGAGGTCTACCTCATGGTGGTGCTGGTCGACGAACGTCCGGAAGAGGTCACCGACATGCAGCGTTCGGTGAAGGGCGAGGTCATCGCCTCGACCTTCGACCGCCCGCCGTCGGATCACACCTCGGTCGCCGAACTCGCCATCGAGCGCGCCAAGCGCCTGGTGGAAATGGGTAAGGACGTTGTGGTGCTGCTCGACTCGATCACCCGATTGGGCCGCGCGTACAACAACTCCTCGCCCGCCTCGGGTCGCATCCTCTCCGGTGGTGTCGACTCGACCGCGCTGTACCCGCCCAAGCGGTTCCTCGGCGCGGCGCGCAATATCGAGAACGGCGGCTCGCTGACGATCATCGCCACCGCGATGGTGGAAACCGGTTCGACCGGTGACACGGTGATCTTCGAGGAGTTCAAGGGCACCGGTAACGCCGAGCTCAAGCTGGACCGCAAGATCGCGGAGCGGCGTGTGTTCCCGGCGGTGGACGTCAACCCGTCCGGTACCCGCAAGGACGAGCTACTGCTGAGCCCCGACGAGGCCGCGGTGCTGCACAAGCTGCGTCGTGTGCTGTCCGGGCTGGATTCGCACCAGGCGATCGACCTGTTGATCGACCGCCTGAAGAAGTCCAAGAACAACCTCGAGTTCCTGATGCAGGTCAGCAAGACCGCGCCGGGTGCGCTGGACGAATAGCAGTACAGACCGTTTTGCCGTCGAAGGGGCTACGCGCACGCGTGGCCCCTTCGGCGTGTTCGGGGCGAAGAAGAATAGGCCGATCGCGGCCGCGCCCGCGACCATGAACCCGAGGATGACCGCGGTGGCGGTCACGCCGTCGGCCGAGTCGGTTGATGTGCCTTCGGAGTAGGCGACCGTTTCGGCCGTTCCGTAGGGCGCCGCGCGCTCGGCAGTATCCGGCGCGGCCAACCAGCCCACCGCGACAGTGAGAAACAATAGAACCAAGACCGCCAAGGCGACTCGGCTGCTCATAGGGTTCTCCTTTCTGTCTCGGCACGCCGATGTGCATCCAGGCTTCAAACTCTATGAACAAGGGTGTTCGTGTTCCTGAGTAGCGGACTACCCGAATTAAGAGTCCTGTAAGACCACGTTTGACGCGTGCGGGAAGTTCAATGGGCAACGAAACCGGGGACTACCTAGGTGGGGAACAAACCTGGAGTCGGGGGCGTTTTGGGTGCGTACGGGCGGTTCTGGCATACTGAACCGCTGTGCGTCTGTGCCTGATGCGCAGACAATCCCGCCTAGTCGGTTCCGGTTCACGCTCCCTCGTGGGCGACCCGGCGACCAATATCGAGAGGACACCCATGAAGGCAGGAATCCACCCGACCTACGTCGACACCACCGTCGTCTGTGGTTGTGGCAATACCTTCCAGACTCGCAGCACCAAGGAGTCCGGACACATCACCGTCGAGGTCTGCTCGCAGTGCCACCCGTTCTACACCGGCAAGCAGAAGATCCTCGACACTGGTGGCCGTGTGGCCCGCTTCGAGGCCCGCTACGGCAAGCGTGCCGGTAAGAAGGCCGACGCCAAGTAGCTTCCTCGCCGACGCCCGGTTCTGCTCCGCAGACCGGGCGTCGGTGCATTTGTACGGGTCCCGCGCCGGGACGACGAAATGAGAGAAGGAAGCACCACCATGACGCAGCCGTCCGCGATCGACGACATTCTGGCCGAGCATGCGGGTCTGGAGACGCAGCTGGCCGATCCGGCGCTGCACAACGATCCGGGTGCGGCCCGCCGGGTAGGTAAGCGTTTCGCCGAACTCGCCCCGATCATGGCCACCTACAACAAGCTCAAGGTCGCACACGACGATCTCGCCGCCGCCCAGGAACTGGCGGATGACGATCCGGCGTTCGCCGCCGAGATCCCCGATCTGGAAAGCCAGGTCGACGAGCTGGAGCAGACCCTGGCCGACCTGCTGGCCCCGCGCGACCCGCACGACGGCGACGATGTCGTGCTCGAGGTGAAGTCCGGCGAGGGTGGCGAGGAGTCCGCGCTGTTCGCCTCCGACCTGGCCCGCATGTATGTGCGGTATGCCGAGCGGCACGGTTGGAAGGTCGAGATCCTCGGTGTCACCGTGTCCGACCTGGGCGGATACAAGGATGCGACGCTCTCCATCAAGAGTCGCGACGCGGCCCGCGACGGCGTCTGGTCGCGCCTGAAGTTCGAGGGTGGCGTGCACCGGGTGCAGCGGGTGCCGGTCACCGAATCGCAGGGCCGCATCCACACGTCCGCGGCGGGCGTGCTGATCTACCCCCAGCCCGACGAGGTGGAGGAGGTGCAGATCGACGAATCCGATCTGCGCATCGACGTCTACCGTTCCTCCGGCAAGGGCGGACAGGGCGTCAACACCACCGACTCCGCCGTTCGCATCACCCACCTGCCCTCCGGCATCGTGGTGACCTGCCAGAACGAGCGCTCGCAGCTACAGAACAAGGCCCGCGCCATGCAGGTGCTCGCGGCCCGGTTGCAGGCGCTCGCGGAGGAGCAGGCAGATCAGGAGGCCGCCGCCGGTCGCGCCAGCCAGATCCGCACCGTGGACCGCTCCGAGCGCATCCGGACGTACAACTTCCCGGAGAATCGCATCGCCGACCACCGCATCGGCTTCAAGGCCCACAATCTGGACGCGGTACTCGACGGCGATATGGACGCCTTGCTCGACGCGCTGGGCAAGGCCGACCGCGAAGCCCGCATGGCCGCCGAATAATCAGCTCCGAGTTCCTCGACGGCAGCGTCGGGTGGCAATTCCAGCAAGTATGTAATGGTGCCGGGGGGAATCGGGCACAGTGAGGCTGGGGGCGCACGGGTGAGCGGCCCGGGCACCGGTATGTGATGTTCGACGCGAGGGAGAAAGGCGGGGTTCGGCTGATGACACGAGTCGCGCTGCGTCCTGCTGTCAACGAGGCCGCCGAGGTATTGCAGGCGGCGGGCGTGCACAGTCCACGCACCGACGCCGAGCAACTCGCGGCGCATGTACTGGGGATCGAGCGGACCAGATTGGCGCTGGTGCCGCTGGTCGAGCCCGCCGTGCTGGAGGACTATCGCGCGTTGGTGGCGCGCCGCGCGCAGCGCATCCCGCTCCAGCACCTCACCGGGGTCGTGGCGATGGGGGAGATCGATCTCGCCGTCGGCCCCGGCGTATTCATTCCACGTCCGGAAACCGAACTGCTCTTCGCGTGGTCGCTGGCGTATCTGGAGACGCTGCCGCACGATCACGAGCCGGTTGTCGTCGATCTGTGCACCGGCTCGGGCGCCTTGGCCCTGGCCATCGCGCATGCCCGCCCAGACGCCCAGGTGCACGCCGTCGAACTCGACCCGGCGGCTTTGCAATGGGCCCGCCGTAATGCCGACGACCGCATCGCCGATGGCGACACCGCGATTACGCTGTACGCCGACGACGCCACAGACCCGACTCTGCTCACCGATCTGAACGGCCGCGTCGACCTGGTCGTTTCGAATCCGCCCTACATTCCCGCCGACGCGGTCCTCGATCCCGAAGTCGCCGATTACGATCCGCCTCTCGCACTTTTCGGCGGCCCGGACGGTCTCGATGTCATCCGCGACATGATTCCCACCATCGCCCGCCTGCTGCGTCCCGCCGGGGCCACCGCCATCGAGCACGACGATACGAACGGTTCGGAACTCGCCGCACTGCTGTCCAAGCAGGGCGATTTCACCGATATCGTCGAACATCCCGATCTCGCGGGCAAACCCCGTTTCGTCGCCGCGGTGCGCGCCTGACGCGACGCCGTTATCGAATCACTGCGGCCATCGTCGAAAACGCGGCCGCCGTCTCGCCTGCACCACTTTCGCGGCACTCAGTCCGGCCCGAAGTCTCGGGGAGGCGGGCGGGCGTGACAGGATGGGGGCCGTGAGTACCGTCTACGACTGCGCGGATCCCGACTCGCGCGCCGCCGGACTGACCGCAGCGACCAGCGCCCTGAAATCCGGGCGATTGGTGGTGATGCCTACCGACACGTTGTACGGCCTGGCCGCCGACGCCTTCGATTCCTCGGCGGTGAGTTCGCTGCTGGCCGCCAAGCGCCGCGGGCGGGATATGCCGGTGCCGGTGCTGGTCGGGTCCTGGCACACCATCGACGGACTGGTGTTCTCGGTCCGCCCGCAGGCCCGTGAGCTGATCCGGGCCTTCTGGCCGGGAGCACTGAGTCTTGTTGTGCAGCAGGCGCCTTCGCTCGCTTGGGATCTCGGTGATACCCGGGGCACGGTGATGCTGCGGATGCCGCTGCACCCCGTCGCGCTGGAACTGCTGCAAGAGGTCGGCCCGCTCGCGGTGTCGAGCGCCAATGTGTCCGGGCAGTCACCCGCCAAGACCGCGGCGGAGGCTCGCGATCAGCTGGGCGATCTGGTCGGGGTGTATCTGGACGGCGGACGAGCCGAACACGCCGTCGCCTCCACCATCGTGGATCTCACCTCGGATCAGCCGCGCGTTCTGCGCACGGGCGCGGTCGCGGTGGCCGAGATCGCCGAGGTACTCGGGATGGCGCCGGACGAGCTGACCAGTGCCTCTCCCCGGTGAGCGCAGGCCTGCCCATGACGGGTCGTCCGGCCGGGCGGTGCCGCGGGTGATCGGACGGCCTCTCGGATGAGTTCCATTGTTCCGTTGCGCGAGCTGCTGCTCGTGCTCCTCATCTCGGCGACGGTGACCTTCCTGGCCACCGGCGGGATTCGGGTGCTCGCCATCGCATTCGGCGCGGTCGCCGTGCCGCGCGAACGCGACGTGCACGTCAAGCCGGTGCCGCGAATGGGTGGTGTCGGCATGTACGTCGGCTTGGTGGCCGCGGTGCTGTTCGCGCACCAATTGCCCGCGCTGCGACGGGGTTTCGACTACGCCCCCGATATTCCGGCGGTGCTGGTCGCCGCCACCCTCATCGTGCTGGTCGGCATCGTGGACGACCGCTGGGGCCTGGACGCGCTGACCAAATTCGCCGGGCAGGTGACCGCCGCCGGTGTCATGGCGGTGATGGGTCTGAGCTGGTACAGCATCTACAACCCGTTCAACAACTCCACGATTTCGCTGGACGCGCTGCAGGGCGGTTTGGTGACGGTCGCGGTCACCGTGACCCTGGTCAACGCGATGAACTTCGTCGACGGATTGGACGGGCTCGCGGCCGGACTGGGGTTGATCTGCGCCGCCGCGGTATTCGTGTTCGCGGTCGGATTGATGAATGAGCAGGGCGGTTCGGTGGATACGTATCCGCCCGCGCTGCTCGCCGCGGCACTGGCGGGCGCCTGTCTCGGATTCCTGCCGCACAATTTTCAACCTGCCCGAATATTCATGGGCGATTCCGGATCGATGTTGATCGGCCTGGTCCTTGCCGCGGTCTCTACCAGTGCCTCCGGCCGGATTCCGCTGCAGGGTTTCGGACCGCGCGACATTGTCGGTCTGCTCTCACCGCTGCTGTTGGTCGGCGCGGTGATGTTCATTCCGGTACTGGATCTGGTGCTGGCGATCCTGCGCCGGGTGCGCGCTGGCGTCAGTTTTTCCACCCCGGACAAAATGCACTTGCATCATCGCTTACTCCAGATCGGGCATTCGCACCGGCGCGTGGTGCTGCTGATCTATTTGTGGGTCGGCGTGCTCGCGTTCGGCGCCGTCGGAACCTCGCTGATGGATCGCAGAGTTGTTGTGTTGCTTATGGCGGGCGGCCTGGTTTTCGCACTGGTGGTGACCGCTATCCCGGGCCTGCGGCGCGGGGAGGCGGCAGGGCAGCGACAGCCGCCCGGGTAAAGTCCGATGGCGTGAGCGAGCGAACCGACAACACAGCGCCAGGTAAAGGCGCGACAGTGCCGAGCGTCAGCGAGGCGCGGTCGTGAGCTTTACTCCCACCCCGGTCCCCGGTCCCGACGCGCCGCTGAAGGCAGCGCTGCGCTACGGCTTGATCGGACTGGCCGTGCTGGTTGTGTTGGCCGTCACGATCGCGACGGCCACGGCCGGTCTGCCCGGCCTCTGGGGCGCGCTGCTCGGTGCGGCCATCGGCGGCGGTTTCATCCTCACCACGGCCGCCGTCATCCTGTTCGGCGCGAAGCTGCCGCCGAGCACCGCGGGCCTGGTCATGCTGGTCAGCTGGGTCGGCAAGGTGCTGGTGGTGCTGATCGTGGTCGGTGTACTCAACCAGTTCGACTTCTACAACCGCACCGCCCTTTTCCTCACCGTGATCGGTGCGCTGCTGATCGTGCTCGGGGCGGAGACGTATGGCGTTCTGCGCCAGAAGGTTCCGTACGTGACCACCACCGCGGGCGACCCCGACCCCGACCCGACGAAGGAATAACTTCACCCCCCTACACAGCGTCGTAGATAACTTGGTAAAGTGTTGGTAAGCAAGCGACCAAGCGAGGGGGGATCACGCGATCCCTTCGAGTACCGCTATGCTTACTGCCGTGCCGGGACTGTGGGTTCCGGTTCTGCATGTCGACGATGTCGCCGACACACGTACAGACGCACGGGCGGGTTTGCCGCGCAGCTGCTGACGAATTTCGAGCCGACCTCCGTCGACCCAAATTGATCGTCAATGTCCGATCGAACCGCGGGAATGACCGTACCCGCGGCCCGAACACGGGAGAGAACGCTGAGCGTCACCACTTTGGCGGGCGAGTTCCACGCGCCGTCGCTTACCGACTTCTTCCCTCCAGCTGTGCTGTTCGAGGGAACGCCGTTCGAACTCGATCGATTGATGCTGATTCGGCTGCTGATGACGGCCGTGCTGGTCGGTTTCATGATGCTGGCATTCCGTACGCCCCGGATCGTGCCGCGCGGCCTGCAGAACGTCGCCGAAACCGGTTTGGTCTTCGTCAAGGAGCAGATTTGCGAAGAGGTGCTCGGTAAGGAGAGCGGTCGCAAGTTCTTCCCGCTGATCGCGACCATCTTCTTCACGGTTCTCTTTCTGAACTTCTCCGGCATCGTTCCGGGATTGAACATCTCGTCGAACGCACGAATCGGCATGCCGCTGGTGCTGGCCGCCATTGCGTACATCGCGTTCAACTACGTGGGTATCAAGAAGTACGGATTCTTCCACTACATGCGCAGCAGCATCGTGGTGCCGAATGTCCCGCCCGCACTGCATGTACTGCTGATTCCGATCGAGTTCGTCTCGACGTTCATCCTGCGTCCGTTCACGCTGACGGTCCGACTCATGGCCAACATGCTGGCCGGACACATCATGCTGGTGCTGTTCTTCAGCGCCACCTGGTTCTTCCTGTTCGACGCAGCCGCCTGGATGAAGGTGTTCTCGCCCTTCTCGCTGCTCGCCGGACTGGGCTTCACGCTGTTCGAGATCCTGGTCATCTTCCTGCAGGCCTACGTGTTTGCGCTGCTGACCGCCGTTTACATCGGACTCGCGCAGCACGCCGACGAACACTGACCTGACCGAACAACAAACGCCAAACCTGCTGCACCGCGCCAACCGGCCGGTGAGCAAAAGAAAGGGAATGGAAGACTCATGAGCCTCGCGTACCTGGCCCAGGAAGCCGCAACCTCCGAATCGACGTTCAAGGGCTTCGGCGCCATCGGCTACGGTCTGGCGGCCATCGGCCCCGGCATCGGTGTGGGCATCGTCGTCGGTAAGGCCATCGAGGGTATCGCCCGTCAGCCCGAGCTGCAGGGCACCATCCGTACCAACATGTTCCTCGGTATCGCGTTCACCGAGGCCCTGGCCCTGATCGGCCTCGTCGCCGGCTTCATCTTCTGATTCCGATGTACGAGTTCGCAGTACTCGCAGCGGAGGGCGGAGAGGATGTGAATCCTCTTGTCCCCGAAATGTACGACATTGTCTGGTCGGTGGTTTGCGTCGCGATCATCGCGTTCGCTTTCTACAAGTACGTCATCCCGCGCCTGACCAAGGTGCTGGACGAGCGCGCCGACAAGATCGAGGGCGGCATCAAGCGTGCCGAGACCGTGCAGGAAGAGGCCCAGGCCACGCTGCAGCAGTACCAGCAGCAGCTGGCCGACGCCCGGCTCGAGGCGGCTCGCATCCGTGAGGACGCGCGCACCCAGGGCCAGCAGATCCTCGCGCAGATGCGCTCGGAAGCCCAGGCCGAGAGCGACCGTATCGTGGCCGCGGGCCACAGCCAGCTGGAAGCCCAGCGCCAGCAGATCCTGACCGAACTGCGTTCCGAGGTCGGCCGTACGGCCGTCGATCTGGCCGAAAAGATTATCGGACAGTCGGTTTCGGACGAAGCCAAGCAGGCGGCGTCGATCGAGCGGTTCCTTGCCGAACTCGACGACACCGACGCCGGCATCGGGGTCGGAAGGTAGCGACGCGAAAGTGAGAAGCATGTACGCAGCGAGCCGCGAGGCATGCGCCCGGTCCCGGGAGGCGCTTCGGGCCGCTCTGACCGGAAGCGACAGTGTTGCCGCCACCACGGGCTCGGAACTGTTCGCCGTTGTCGCCGTGCTGGACGACCAGCGTTCGCTGCGTGTTGCGCTCGCGGACGTGTCGGTGCCCGGTTCGGCGCGCGCCGAGCTGAGCGAACGGGTCTTCGGTGGCAAGGTCAGCCCCGCCACTCAGGCGGTGCTGACCACCGCGGTGGCGCAGAACTGGTCCCGGACCGCCGACCTGGTCGACACCCTGGTGTTGCTCGGGCAGGAGGCCCTGCTGGAGTCGGCGGCCGACAGTGGCCGGCTCGACGCGGTCGAGGACGAGCTGTTCCGGCTCGGCCGGATCGTCGGCGACAACCCGGACCTGGAGCAGGCCCTGTCGGATCGCGGGCGGCCGGCCTCGGCCAAGCGCGAACTGCTCGCCCAGTTGCTGGCAGGCAAGACCGAGTCCATCACCCTGACCCTGGCGGAACAGGTGGTGACCCGGCAGCGGACCAGCATCGGCACGGCCTTCGACGAGTTGTCCGACTTGGCGGCGGGCCGACGCGACCAGATCGTCGCGCATGTGCATGCCGCGATCGCCCTGAGCGCGCAGCAGCGGGAGCGGCTGGCCGCCTCCCTGCAGCGGATCTACGGCAAGCCGGTCACGGTGCACGTGCAGGTCGACCCGACCCTGATGAGCGGGCTGGTCGTTCGCGTCGGTGACGACGTGATCGACGGCAGCGCCACCGGCCGACTGGAGCGGCTGCGTCGCGAACTGGCCTGAGCGGCCCTACGCAGCGCACCACCCACCCGACATTCCAGACCCACACAGCGAGAGCAGGAAGAACATGGCGGAGCTGACGATCTCCTCCGACGAGATCCGTAGCGCGATCGAGAGCTACACCCAGAGCTACACCCCCGAGACCTCCATCGAAGAAGTCGGTGTGGTCACCGACGCCAGCGACGGCATCGCGCACGTCTCCGGCCTGCCCTCGGCAATGGCCAACGAGCTGCTCGAGTTCCCGGGCGGCGTGCTCGGCGTGGCGCTGAACCTCGAGGACCGTGAGATCGGTGCGGTTATCCTCGGCGAGTTCGCCGAGATCGAGGAGGGCCACGAGGTCCGACGGACCGGTGACGTGCTCTCGGTTCCGGTCGGCGACAAGTTCCTCGGTCGTGTGGTGAACCCGCTCGGCCAGCCGATCGACGGCCTCGGCGAGATCGAGGCCGAAGAGCAGCGCGTGCTCGAGCTGCAGGCCGCGACGGTGCTGGAGCGCCAGCCGGTCGAGGAGCCGCTGGCCACCGGCATCACCGCCATCGACGCCCTGACCGCCATCGGTCGTGGTCAGCGCCAGCTGATCATCGGCGACCGCAAGACCGGCAAGACCGCGGTCTGCATCGACGCCATCCTGGCGCAGAAGGCCAACTGGGAGTCGGGCGACCCGAAGAAGCAGGTTCGCTGCATCTACGTCGCCATCGGCCAGAAGGGTTCGACCATCGCGGGCGTCAAGACCGCGCTGGAGGCGCACGGCGCGATGGAGTACACCACCATCGTCGCGGCCCCCGCGTCGGACTCCGCCGGCTTCAAATGGCTTGCGCCGTACACCGGTTCGGCCATCGGCCAGCACTGGATGTACCAGGGCAAGCATGTCCTCATCGTGTTCGACGACCTGACCAAGCAGGCCGAGGCATACCGCGCCATCTCGCTGCTGCTGCGTCGCCCGCCGGGCCGCGAGGCGTACCCGGGTGACGTCTTCTACCTGCACTCCCGTCTGCTGGAGCGTTGCGCCAAGCTGTCCGACGAGATGGGCGCGGGCTCGATGACCGGTCTGCCGATCATCGAGACCAAGGCCAACGACATCTCGGCCTTCATCCCGACCAACGTCATCTCCATCACCGACGGCCAGGTCTTCCTCGAGTCCGACCTGTTCAACAAGGGTGTCCGCCCGGCGATCAACGTCGGTACCTCGGTTTCCCGTGTCGGTGGCGCCGCGCAGACCAAGGGTATGAAGAAGGTCGCCGGTTCCCTGCGTCTGGAAATGGCGCAGTTCCGTGAGCTGGAGGCGTTCTCCGCCTTCGCCTCCGACCTCGACGCCGCGTCGCTGGCGCAGCTGGAGCGTGGCGCCCGCTGGGTTGAGCTGCTCAAGCAGGACCAGTACTCGCCGGTTTCGGTCGAGGACCAGATCATCTCGATCTACCTGGTCGACGGCGGCTACTACGACTCGGTTCCGGTCGCCGACATCCGTCGCTTCAACCGCGACCTGCTCGAGGACCTGCACCGCACCGCGGCCGACGCGTTCAAGACCATCGAGGGCGGCAAGGTCCTCGACGGTGACGCGGCCGACGCGATCAAAGCGGCCACCGACAAGTTCAAGCAGGGCTTCCTCGCCTCCGACGGCAGCCGCGTGGTGAACGAGCCGGAGGCGGGCGAGTTGGACCACGAAGAGGTCGAGTCGCTGTCGGTCACCCGCAAGCACGTCGAGAAGTAACGCGGGCGGAAGCGATGCGTTATCCGATTCTGGCGAATGAAGGGAGTGTGAACCGCTGATGGCAAGTTTGCGTGAATTGCGCTCCCGCATTCGTGGTGTGAATTCGATCAAGAAGATCACCAAGGCCCAAGAGCTGATCGCGACCTCGCGAATCACCAAGGCCCAGGCCAGGGTTGCGGCCGCCAAGCCGTACGCGGAGGAGATCACCAAGGTCCTCGGTGAGCTGGCGGGTGCGTCGAAGAACCTGACCCACCCGCTGCTGACCGAACGCGCCAACCCCCGCCGCGCCGCCGTCCTGGTGATCACCAGTGACAGCGGCATGGCTGGTGGCTACAACGCGAACGTGCTCCGGCGCGCCGAGGAGCTGATGACCAGCCTGCGCGGTGAGGGCAAGGACCCGGTGCTGTACGTGATGGGCAAGAAGGGCCGCACGTACTACACCTTCCGCAACCGGGAACTGCTCGGTTCATGGATCGGGTTCTCGCAGCAGCCGAAGTACACCGATGCCTCGGCCGCCTGCCACCACCTGGTGGAGAGCTTCATGGCGGGCTCCCAGGGTGAAGTTGCCACCCCGGACGGCACCGGCACGATGGCGGGCGTGGACGAGTTGCACATCGTCTACACACGTTTCGTGTCGATGCTGACCCAGACCCCGGAGGTGCGCCGCCTGGCGCCGATCCAGGTCAGCTATATCGATGAGAACTTCGACATGGGCGAGAACAGCTTCGTGGATTCCGTCACGGCGGAGCCCCAGGCGCAGTACGAATTCGAGCCCGACGCCGATGTGCTGCTGGCGGCCCTGCTGCCGAAGTACATCAACACGCGTATCTACTCATCGTTGCTCGAGGCAGCGGCATCCGAGTCCGCGGCTCGGCGCACCGCAATGAAGGCGGCCACCGACAACGCCAACGAATTGGCCAGCGTGTTGCAGCGCGAGGCGAACTCGGTGCGTCAGGCCCAGATCACGCAGGAAATCAGCGAAATCGTCGGCGGCGTGAACGCGCTGGCGTCGAGCTCGGACCGCGACTAAAGCGCAGGAAGAGAAGAAATGACCGCAGCTGTCACTGACAACACGAGGACTGGCGCCGCAACCGGCCGCGTCGCCCGTGTCATCGGCCCCGTCGTGGACGTCGAGTTCCCGCGGGGTTCCATCCCCGAGCTGTTCAACGCTCTGAACGCCGAGATCACCCTGACCTCGGTGGCCAAGACCCTGACCCTCGAGGTCGCCCAGCACCTCGGCGACAACATCGTGCGCACCATCTCGATGCAGCCGACCGACGGCCTGGTCCGTGGCGCCACCGTCACCGACACCGGCAAGCCGATCTCGGTGCCAGTCGGTGACGTCGTCAAGGGCCACGTCTTCAACGCCCTCGGCGACTGCCTGGACACCCCCGGCCTGGGCCGCGAGGGCGAGCAGTGGGGCATCCACCGCAAGCCCCCGTCATTCGACCAGCTCGAGGGCAAGACCGAGATCCTCGAGACCGGTATCAAGGTCATCGACCTGCTGACCCCGTACGTGAAGGGCGGCAAGATCGGTCTGTTCGGTGGTGCCGGCGTCGGCAAGACCGTTCTGATCCAGGAGATGATCACCCGTATCGCGCGTGAGTTCTCCGGTACGTCCGTGTTCGCGGGCGTCGGTGAGCGCACCCGTGAGGGCACCGACCTCCGCCTGGAGATGGAAGAGATGGGCGTCCTCCCGGACACCGCCCTTGTCTTCGGCCAGATGGACGAGCCGCCGGGCACCCGTATGCGCGTCGCCCTCTCGGCCCTCACCATGGCCGAGTACTTCCGCGACGTGCAGCACCAGGACGTGCTGCTGTTCATCGACAACATCTTCCGGTTCACCCAGGCCGGTTCCGAGGTGTCGACCCTGCTCGGCCGTATGCCCTCCGCCGTCGGTTACCAGCCCACGCTGGCCGACGAGATGGGTGAGCTGCAGGAGCGCATCACCTCGACCCGTGGTCGGTCCATCACCTCGCTGCAGGCCATCTACGTGCCCGCCGACGACTACACCGACCCGGCCCCGGCGACCACCTTCGCCCACCTGGACGCGACGACCGAGCTTTCCCGCCCGATCTCGCAGAAGGGCATCTACCCCGCCGTCGACCCGCTGACCTCGACCTCTCGTATCCTCGAGGCTTCGATCGTCGGTGACCGGCACTTCGCGGTGGCGAACGAGGTCAAGCGGATCCTGCAGAAGTACAAGGAACTGCAGGACATCATCGCGATCCTCGGTATGGACGAGCTCTCCGAAGAGGACAAGGTCCTCGTCGGCCGCGCCCGTCGTCTGGAGAAGTTCCTCGGCCAGAACTTCATCGTGGCCGAGAAGTTCACCGGTCAGGTGGGCTCGGTGGTTCCGCTGGAGCAGACCATCGACGACTTCGATCGGGTCTGCAAGGGCGAGTTCGACCACTTCCCGGAGCAGGCGTTCAACTCCTGCGGTGGTCTCGACGACGTCGAGGCGGCCGCGAAGAAGATCGCCGGAAAGTAGCCACCGATGGCGGAAATGTCAGTTGATCTCGTCGCAATCGAGCGTCGGCTCTGGTCCGGCCAGGCGAAGTTCGTGAGCGCGCAGACCACCGAGGGCCAGGTCGGCATCATGCCGGGCCACGAACCGCTCCTCGGCCAGCTGGTCGAGGGCGGCATCGTGAACATCGTGCCCACCGAGGGCGAGCGGATCGTCGCGGCGGTGCACGGTGGCTTCTTCTCGGTCACCGCCACCACGGTTCGGATCCTGGCCGAGTCCGCTGAGTTCGCCGGCGAGGTCGACGTCGACGCGGCCCGCCGGGTGCTCGCCGACACGACGGCTACCGAGGAACAGCAGAAGATTGCCCAGGGTCAGGTGCGTGCGGTCGAGCAGGTCGCACAGCTCTGAGACCCCTGAGGTCGTGAATATCCCCATTGTCGGCGGCGAAGGCATCTTCGCCGCCGACAATGTTTTTTCCGCCGACTCCGTCGGCTTGCCGACCCGGTGTTTTACCCACCCCACCGGCTCCGCAGGCTTACCGCCCCAACGGTATTCAGCCCCACTTGCTCGACCGTTTGTAGACTCGTGTTTGAATGTCGCATCGGATGGGTATCCGGCGCCGTTCGCGCGGGTACCGAGCGAAAGGATGGACAGCATTGCAGACCGGGATGGTTATTCTGATCATTCTGGTGTTGGTGCTGGTCGCACTCGCCCTGATCTCTACCTACCGGCTCATCATGTTGCGCCGCGGCGGCACCGCCGCGATCCTGCGGGTATTGCCCGCGAGCGGCGGCCAGGGCTGGCGGCACGGCCTCATCCGCTACGACGAGGATCGGCTCGTCTTCTACAAGCTCACCAGTTTGAAACTCGGTCCCGATTCGACGATCAAGCGGCGCGGCATCGAGGTCGGTGAGCGGCGCGGACCGGTCGGTGATGAGTACGACATCATGACCGACGAAATCATCGTCACCGCGGTCGCCGATTCCGACGGCAATTACGAGCTGGCCCTCGATCGCGGCGCCCGGGCGGCTTTCCTCTCCTGGGTGGAATCGCGCCCGTCAGACCGCACCCGCCGCTTACCGGGGCTGTAGCCGCCTTTCCGCGTATTCGAGCCTGACTCGTCTGCCGCATGAGCAGTGTTGGTGGTCGGCGAGTTACCCGTGGTCGGGCGAAATCAGTCCACGCTCATGCAAAACCGGTCGGACAGCTTGCATGGAGCCGGACTACGGTTGGTGTGTGAGTGTGCATCTGACGCGGATTTATACGCGGACCGGCGATGACGGGACCACCGGGCTCAGCGACTTCTCTCGGGTAGCCAAGACCGATCCCCGGCTGGTCGCCTACGCCGATTGTGATGAGGCGAATGCCGCGCTCGGTGTCGCGATCGCGCTGGGGCAGCCCGGGCCGGAACTGCTCGCGGTGCTGCGGCAGGTGCAGAACGATCTGTTCGACGCGGGGGCCGATCTCTCGACCCCGGTGGTGGCCGAGCCCAAATACCCGCCGCTTCGCATCACCCAGGACTACATCGACCGGCTGGAAGGCTGGTGCGATGAGTTCAATGCCGAACTGGCACCGCTGAATTCGTTCATTCTCCCCGGCGGCACCCCCTTGGCCGCGTTACTGCACACCGCGCGCACGGTGGCGCGGCGCGCCGAGCGTTCGGCCTGGGCGGCGGTATCGGCCTACCCCGACGACACCAGCGTCCTACCCGCGAAATACCTCAACCGCCTCTCCGACCTGCTCTTCATCCTGAGCCGGGTCACCAACCCCGAGGGCGACATTCTCTGGAAGCCGGGTGGCGGCGCGAAGTCCTAGCTCGCGCGCTCCCGATCTCGCCCGGCAGCGCGGTCTCTTCGCGTAGCCGGGCCGTTCCCGCCATATCGCCGCAAGTTCGCCGCGCATCATGTCGACGGCCCCGGCGGCCTTGTCCGGAGCGAGCCGATGATCCGGATCCACCACCCGCTTTCCACCGGAGCCGCGGTGGCTCAGTTCTCCTCGGCGGCGGGAGATCTTCGCGGCGATTCCGTAGTCCCCGGCCCCAATTCACCCCCCGGTAAATAAATCCAGGGCGTGCCGAGAAAGTAGCGCGTGGATGCCTTGGCATCAGGAGCCGATGAAGGACGCAGGAGACTGCGATAAGCCTCGGGAACCGTCAACCCAACTGAGACCCGAGGATTTCAATGAGATCCCGAACGACGTCGGGCACACACTCAGGTTGTGGTCATTCGACTTCGCGGTGGTCACGGCCGAGTTGCTGGACGAAGCCGTGATCGGCATCGATGCGGCCCACGCTGTTGACAATGCGTCCGAGCCCCGAGCCCCGAGCCCCGAGCCCCGAGCCCCGAGCCCCGAGCCCCGAGCCCCGAGCCCCGAGCCCCGAGCCCCGAGCCCCGAGCCCCGAGCCCCGAGCCCTGACCGCTGAGCGCTGAGCTTCGAGTTTCGAGTTTCGAGCGTTGAGCTTTGAGCGTTGAGCGTTGAGTTTCGAGTTTCGAGTTTCGAGCGCCGAGCTCACGGCACCGACCACTGCGCGTCGGGGCCGGACGCTGCGCATCGAGTGCCGACCACCTATCACCACACGCGGGGCAACGGGTGCTGGGCACTGAGCTCACGGCACCGGCCATCAGGCATTGAGCATGAGCGCCGTGGACCGAGCGCCGAGCGCCGTGGACCGAGCGCCGAGCGCCGAGGACTGAGCACCGAGGACTGAGCGCTGAGAGCCGGGCACTTCGCGCCGGGCCCCGAGGACTGAGCTCGGAGCTCACGGCACCGACCACTGCGTGCTGGGACTGGACGGTGCGCATCAACTGCCGACCACCGACCATCAAGCATGGGCACCGCCCACCCGCCACCACGGGCGGGGCACCGAGTGTCGGGCACTGAGCACGCGGCACCGGCCACCAGAGATTGAGCATTGAGCATTAGGCGCCGAGGACTGGGCGCCGAGGACTGGGCACCGAGGACTGGGCACCGAGCTTCGAGCGAGCACACGGCACTGACCACTACGGGTCGGGCACCGTACGTTGAGCATCGAGTGCCGACCATCACTACCGATCATCAAGCACAGGCACCGGCCACCTATCGCCAAGGCGGGGCATCGAGCGTCGAGTACTGAGCACGCGGCACCGGCCACCAGACATTAGGCCTCGAGTCCCGAGTCCCGAGTCCCGAGCACCGAGCACCGAGCACCGAGCACCGAGCACCGACACCGAGCACCAAGACCGAGGACTGAGCACCGAGGACTGCGCACTCAGCGCCGAGCATCGAGCACCGAGCACCGAGCATCGAGCGTCGAACAGCGAGCGCCGTGCGCCGTGCGCCGAGCATCGGTACCGGGCGGCCTGCGAGACCGGGCATACCGCATCCACTTCGAGGTTTGTCATGAACAGGTGTGAGTAGAAGTACAGCGGCGCTTTTCTGCGGACCTTCTCGACACCGCGCTGACCAGCGTGGAATGAGGGATATCGATGGAGGATCAGTAGCCCGATCGGTGTTCGCCCGCCGGTCCGTCGGGCCGGGGTGACGGGTGCGCAACGCAAACGTCCCCAATCCCGTGGTGTCGGAGGTCGATTCGCCATGGGCGACGACGAAGGTTCCGCGACTCCGGGTCCGGGTAAATCGGACTAACTGACCGGTCGGTAGCTTTTACGACCGGTTGCGGACTCGCAGGATAGGTCGTGCGGGGCGAATCCGGCATCGAACCTCGCGATAGCGCACCGGGATCGCGTACACGCGCATGCGTCCCGCCGACGGTGGATAAGCTAACCGGTGTGAGCGAACGGTTTCTGGTCACCGGGGGCAATCGGCTCGTCGGCGAAGTCGCGGTGGGAGGCGCCAAGAACAGCGTCCTCAAGCTGATGGCTGCTGCCCTCCTGGCGGAGGGGACGTCGACGATCACCAACTGCCCCGACATCCTCGACGTGCCCCTGATGGCGGAGGTGCTGCGCGGGCTCGGCTGTGAGGTCACCATCACCGACGATGCGCCTGGCGATCGCTCCGTCGTCACCATCACCACCCCGGCCGAACCGAAGTACCACGCGGACTTCCCGGCGGTGACCCAGTTCCGGGCCTCGGTCTGTGTGCTCGGACCCCTGATGGCGCGGTGCAAGCGCGCGGTGGTCGCGCTGCCCGGTGGCGATGCCATCGGCTCCCGTCCGCTCGATATGCATCAGGCCGGCCTGCGACTGCTGGGTGCGACCAGCGAAATCGAGCACGGCTGTGTGGTCGCGCGTGCCGACGAACTGCAAGGTGCGCGCATTCGCCTGGACTTCCCGTCGGTCGGAGCGACCGAGAACATCCTCATGGCCGCGGTGCTGGCCGAGGGGGAGACCGTCATCGATAACGCCGCACGTGAACCCGACATCGTCGATCTCTGCAACATGCTGGTGCGGATGGGTGCGCGGATCAGTGGCGCGGGCACGTCGGTGCTGACCATTCAGGGCGTGGAGCGCCTCGAGCCGACCGACCACCGCGTCATCGGCGATCGCATCGTCGCGGCAACGTGGGGGATCGCCGCATCGATGACGATGGGCGATGTGAAGGTGACCGGGGTCAACCCGAAGCACCTGTCGCTGGTGCTGGACAAGCTGCGCTCCGCGGGTGCGCGCATTTCCTTCGATGTGGACGGCTTCCGTGTGGTGCAGCCGGACCGGCCGCGCGCGGTGAACTTCTCGACGCTGCCCTTCCCCGGGTTCCCGACCGACCTGCAGCCCATGGCGATCGGGCTCGCGGCCATTGCCGACGGGACTTCGATGATCACCGAGAACATCTTCGAGGCGCGATTCCGCTTTGTGGAGGAGATGATTCGGCTCGGCGCCGATGCGCGGACCGATGGTCACCACGCGGTGGTGCGCGGTATCCCGCGGTTGTCGAGTGCGCCGGTGTGGTCCTCGGATATCCGCGCGGGCGCCGGGCTGGTGCTCGCAGGTCTGGTTGCCGACGGGGTCACCGAGGTGCACGACGTATTCCATATCGACCGCGGTTACCCGAATTTCGTGGAGCAGCTCCAGGGATTGGATGGTCAGGTGGAGCGGGTCGGCGCCCCGGATTGATCTTGCCGGGAGGTTACGACGATCTTGCTTCGATGAAAATCGTTCCTGACCAGGCGATTTGACATCGTGCACGCCGACACGTAACTTTATTCAAGTCAGAGCGACACGGACACCGACCCGGGGCCCTCAGCCGCAAGGCTGGGCGACACAGTGGAAACGCTGAGCCTGGGAAACGAGGTAGTACGAGGAGCGCCTGGCGATCACACTAGCTCGACTGGAACCCTGATTTGTATTCGGGTGACTGGCCGCGCTAAGCTG
>NZ_JBFAHV010000027.1:0-71126 GCF_040654375.1 Nocardia sp. NPDC050710
GCCCGGTCCCATTCCGAACCCGGAAGCTAAGCCTGCCAGCGCCGATGGTACTGCACTCGACAGGGTGTGGGAGAGTAGGACACCGCCGGAACATCCTTCACGATAGGGGACCCAGATTCTGGGTCCCCTATCGTCGTTTGGGCACCTTGTCGTGCCCGCGCCATGCTGCCGCGTCTCTGCCCCACGGTCGGCGCGTGGTTGAATTTGTGTTGGGGCCACGAAACACCGGCTTCCGGAACCTAGAAAGGGATCACCGTGTCGGAACAGAACGACGGTCGGAACTCCTTCCGACGCGGCGAGGGATCCGACCGCCCGTCCCGAGGCACCGGATCGGGCGAAGGCCGCCAGCATCGCTCCGGTGAAGGCGCGTCCGGCTCACGCGGTTCGGGTGAGCGCGGCGGCTTCCGGCGCGGTGAGGGTTCCGGGGGTCGCGGCGGCGACTCGGGGCAGCGTAATACGTACGGATCCCGTGACAATTCCGGTGACCGACGCGGCGCTTCCGGTGATCGTGGTGGTTTCCAGCGCGGTGGCTCGGGTGAGCGCGGCGGGTACAACCGCGACTCCGGCCAGGGCGGCGGCTTCAAGCGCGGCGGTGACTCCGGCTCGCGCGGTGGTTTCCACCGCGGTGACTCCGGTGACCGGAGCGGTTCCCATCGCGACTCCGGTCAGGGCGGCGGCTTCAGGCGCGGCAGCGCTTCCGGTGATCGCGGTGGTTTCAGTCGCGATAGCTCGGGCGAACGCGGCGGGTACACCCGTGATTCCGGCGAGCGTGGCGGCTTCAAGCGCGGTGACTCGGGTGATCGTGGTGGCGCCGGTGACCGTGGCGGTTACAGCCGCGGCGGCGGTTCCGGTGATCGTGGTGGCTTCCAGCGCCGCGGTGATGCCGATGATCGCGGCGGGTCGAATCGTGGCGGCGAGCGTGGCGGTTTCAGCCGCGGTGGCGGTTCGGGTGATCGTGGTGGCTTCCGCCGCGATTCCGATGACCGCGGCTCATCGAACCGCGGCGCGGGTTCCAGCGACCGCGGCGGATTCAACCGTGGCGGTTCCGGTGATCGTGGTGGTATCCAGCGCGGTGGCTCGGGTGAGCGCGGCGGCTACAACCGCGACTCCGGTGAGCGCGGTGGCCCCAGGCGCGGTGGCGACTCCGACGATCGTGGCGGATTCAGCCGCGGTGGTGGCTCGGGTGAACGTGGCGGCTACAGATCCGATTCGGGTGAGCGCGGTGGCTTCAAGCGCAGTGGGGATGCGGCCGAGCGCGGTGGCTTCAAACGTGGCGGCGATTCCGATGACCGCGGTTCCAGGCGCGGCGGCTCCGATGATCGCCGCGGTGATTTCGGTGAGCGTGGCGATGCGGATCGTCGCCGCGGTGGTGAAGGCGCCCGGGCGGGTGGCCCCGGCGGCCGAGGGCTGGATCGCAGGCCACCCCGTCCGGATGAACCGGATCTGCCCGATGACATTCAGGCTTCGGACCTGGATCCCGCGGTTCGACGCGATCTGCTCAGCCTGGACAAGGGCAACGCTGAAACTGTCGCCCGCCACCTCGTGATGGCGGTCCGCCTGATCGACGACGACCCGGGTCTGGCCCTCGCACATGCCCGCGCCGCGCGTCAACGCGCCGGCCGGATTGCCGTGGTCCGTGAAACCGCCGGTGTCACCGCTTACCACGCGGGCGAATGGGCAGAAGCCCTCTCCGAGCTGCGCACCGCCCGCCGCATGTCGGGAGGTTCCGGCCTCCTCGCCGTCATGGCCGACTGCGAACGCGGGCTCGGCCGTCCCGAACGCGCCATCGAACTCGGTCGTAGCGATGAGGCACGCACCCTCACCGGCGATGAGGCCACCGAACTCCGCATCGTCGTCGCGGGCGCTCGTATGGATCTCGGCCAATACGACCAGGCCGTGGTGACCCTGCAAACCCCCGACCTCGATCCCGTCCGCACCGGCTCGGCGGCGGCCCGGCTCTTCTACGCCTACGCCGACGCCCTGGTCGCCGCGGGACGCACCGACGAGGGCCTCCAGTGGTTCCTCAACTCCGCCTCCGCCGACCTCGATGGCGAAACCGACGCCGAGGAACGCGCCGCCGAACTGACCGGCGACCAGTAGACGACACCCGGTTCAACTCTGGCCCCGGACCCGCAGTTCGGGGCCACAGTTGTTTGCGCCGCCGGAAGCCCAACTGTGTGTGGAATGCCGTGGACAGCTTCTTCGCATCCGAAGACCTCGACTGTCCCGCACACACCCATGCCGCGACCACGGGAGTGCCGCTGGCGGGCCTGCCCGACGGGATCACCGCGGAGTTCTGTGTCCGAGACACGGAGCTGGAATCGAAACCGCTCGCCGCCGTTATCACGCAGATCTGCGTCGCAACGTTCACCGGAATCGGCGCGCGATCATCGGAGCCACTGCGCCTGAAACCGCGGTCATCGGAGCTGAGCAGATCGTTTCGAACCGCGGAGTCGAGGTCCGAAGCCCGGATGTCATCGGGTAGATCCGGTTCTTCCGGAGGGCCAGTCTGGCGTCGGTGATTTGCTCAGCGCGGATCTGTACCGCCCAGGCTCGGATCACCCCGCCCTGCCTGGGGACAGCTGGACGTCTGTGCCCCCTGGGCCGACGAACTTCGCTGATCGCCGGTAGTCGCACTTGCGGAAATCCGCGCTGGGCCGGAATATTTCGTGCACAGGCCGGTGTCGTGAGGTGTCAGCGACGCGGCGCACAACCGATCGCGCGAGAGCGGAATCCTCGGCCGGGCATCGACGGAGGTGACGAAGTCGACAGCCGGATGTCGGCGGTCTGGCGTAGTGTGCGGAGGTCTCGGCCTGCCGCCGAGGTTGTCGGATCGGGGGCGAGGGTCGGCCTGGCCGTCGTCGGGCGAACCGGCGCAAGTGCGGACGGCGTGGTGCCGAACGGTGACACGGAGTGAGAGTGGTGTGACGCGATTACGGGATCGCTATGAGGCCCTGCTGCTGGATCTGGACGGAACGCTGTATCGGGGTCCCGTGGTGATCGAGGGCGCGCCCGAGGCGTTGGCCGGGGGCGTGAATTCGGCTGCGGCGCAGCGGCTCGTCTATGTGACGAACAACGCGAGCCGTGGGCCCGAGGTGGTCGCCGAGCATTTGGCGGAACTGGGTTTTCCGGCGGTAACCGACGACGTGGTGACGAGTGCCCAGGCCGCGGCCCGCCTGCTGGCCGAGCGGCTCGCGCCGGGCGCGGCGGTGCTGGTCGTCGGCACGGATGATCTCGCGCGGGAGGTCGACGCGGTCGGCCTGAAGTCGATCCGCCGATTCGATGGCGATGCCCCCGCCGCTGTGGTGCAAGGACATTCGCCGCAGACGGCGTGGCCGGATCTCGCCGAAGCCGCCTATGCATTGCGCGCCGAGGCGTTGTGGGTCGCGGCGAATACCGATAAGACCTTGCCGAACGAACGCGGGCTGGCGCCGGGTAACGGCGCGATGGTCGCCGCGCTGCGCGCCGCGTCCGAGCGGGAGCCGATCGTCGCCGGTAAACCTTTCGCACCGCTGATGGAAGACGCGCTGGTGCGGGCGGGCACCCGCAGCGCGCTGGTGGTCGGGGACCGACTGGATACCGATATCGAGGGGGCGAACCGGGTCGGCCTGGAATCGCTGCTGGTTCTCACCGGTGTCAGCACCCTCGACGAGTTGCGTGCCGCGCCCGCCGAGCGGATCCCCACCTACGTCGCGACCTCCCTGGACGCACTCAACCAGCCGCCCGTCGAGTCCGAAACGGAGGTCGACCTCGGCGCGGATCTGGCCGAACTGCTGCGTCGTAACCCCGGCCGGGCGGTGACGGTACGCGCGTCCGGTTCGGAAATCCGATAGCGTTGTCCCCACGATGAGTACTCCGATACCCCGCCCGAATGGACCCGGCATGACTGCACCCGGCTCGAACGGACCCCGTCCCGGTGTCCCGCTGCCCGGCCAGCATCTGTCCGGCGCGCCGGGGCGCCCGGAGCCCGCCGACCCGGCGCGGATTCGCAGTGAGATCGACGCATTGCTCGCCGAACTCGACTCGCGGTCGCACTGGGTGAATCCGGCGGCGGACAGCACCGAATCCGGCGCGGATATCACCCGCCGCGCCCGCATCCTGGAACAGGCGCACGATGTGCTCGTCCAGGCCCTGGCCACGGTGGACAAGATCTGAGGTGGCCAGGCGCGCGCGGGTGGACGCCGAATTGGTTCGCCGCGGGTTGGCACGATCGCGAGAGCACGCGGTCGAGTTGATCGGCGCGGGCCGCGTCCTGATAGCTGGAACGGTCGCCGTGAAACCGGCGACCGCGGTCGAGGCGGGCACACCGCTGCTGGTGCGTGAGCAACCCGACGAGGTGTCGTGGGCGTCGCGCGGTGCGCACAAGTTGTTGGGCGCGCTGGCGGCGTTCGAGCCGCTCGGTATCACCGTCGCGGGTAAACGCTGCCTGGATGCGGGTGCGTCGACCGGGGGGTTCACCGATGTGTTGCTGTCCAAGGAGGCGGGCGAGGTGGTCGCCGTCGACGTCGGTTACGGCCAGCTGATCTGGCGGCTGCAGAACGATGAGCGGGTCCGGGTCCTCGACCGCACCAATGTCCGCATTCTCACCCCCGACATGATCGGCGGCACCGTCGACCTGGTCGTCGGCGATCTGTCGTTCATCTCACTCGGCCTGGTGTTGCCCGCACTGGCCGCCTGCACCGCGCCCGGCGCCGATCTGCTGCCCATGGTGAAGCCGCAGTTCGAGGTGGGTAAGGAGCGCGTGGGATCCGGTGGCGTGGTGCGAGATCCGGCCCTGCGTGCGGAGGCGGTGCGGGAGGTCGCCCGGGTCGCGGCTGCGCACGGGCTGCGCACGCTCGGCGCGGTGGCCAGCCCGCTGCCCGGTCCGTCCGGGAATGTCGAATACTTCTTGTGGTTGCGTAATGAAGGGCAGTTCGAATACGACGGCGAGCAGGTCGCGGCCCTCGTCGATCGTGCGGTTGAGGAGGGTCCACAGTGAACGCGCCTGCCGGGGCCGGCGGACGGGAAATTCTGCTGGTCTCGCATCCGGGACGGGCGGAGATCATCGAAACCGCCCATCGCGTCGCGAAGATCTTCGCGGACGCGGGCATCGGTTTGCGGGTACTGGCCGACGAGGCCGATAGCACCCGGTTCGAATGCGAGGATCCCAACGCCAATGTGCTGGCGGTGGCCGAACCCGGCGGGTATCCGGCGCGGGTGGTCCCGCACGATCCCGATGCGGCGGTCGGCTGCGAGATGGTGCTGGTACTCGGCGGCGACGGGACCTTCCTGCGTGCCGCCGAATTGGCCAGACCCGCGTCGGTGCCGGTGCTGGGAATCAACCTGGGCCGCATCGGGTTTCTCACCGAGGCCGAGGCCGAGCATCTGGACGAGGCGCTGGCCCAGGTGGTGCGCGGCGACTACCGCATCGAACACCGGATGACCATCGACGTCACGGTTCGGGTGGACGACGAAATCGTCGAATCCGGCTGGGCGTTGAACGAGGCCAGTATCGAGAACGCGTCCCGGATGGGGGTCCTCGAGGTTGTGCTGGAGGTCGATGGCCGCCCGGTTTCGGCATTCGGCTGCGACGGCATCCTCTTGTCCACCCCGACCGGTTCCACCGCCTACGCGTTCTCCGCGGGCGGCCCGGTGGTGTGGCCGGAGCTCGAGGCGCTGCTGGTGATTCCGAGCAATGCGCATGCCCTGTTCGCGCGGCCGCTGGTGACCAGCCCCGAGTCTCGGATCGCGGTGGAATCGGTTGCGACGGGCCATGATGCGATAGTTTTCCTGGATGGCAGGCGTACCCTGGCTCTGCCGCGCGGTGGCCGGGTGGAAGCGGTCCGCGGCGCCGAACCCGTGCGCTGGGTGCGGCTGGACTCCGCGCCGTTCGCGGATCGGATGGTGCGCAAGTTCCAGTTGCCCGTGACCGGCTGGCGTGGCCGACGGCGAACGGAGAGCAGCAGGGGGACGGCAGCCAGCGGAGCTGGCGGGGTGGGTGAGGACTAGTGCTGACAGAGATCAGGATTGACGGACTCGGCGTCATATCCACCGCCACCGCGCAATTCCACGAGGGGCTGACCGTCCTCACCGGTGAGACCGGCGCGGGTAAGACCATGGTGGTCACCAGCCTGCACCTGCTGAGCGGAGCGCGGGCCGATGCGGGCCGGGTCCGGCTCGGCGCCCAGCGCGCGGTAGTGGAGGGGCGGTTCACCGTCGAGGATGTGAACGAGGCGGCCCGCGCGGAGGTCGCCGAGGTGCTGGAATCGTCGGCGGCCCGAACCGACGACGACGGCAGCATTATCGCGGTGCGCACGGTGGGCACCGACGGACGCTCGCGCGCGCATCTGGGCGGGCGAGGGGTTCCGGCCTCGGTGCTCGCCGAATTCACCGCGCCGCTGCTCACCGTCCACGGCCAGAACGATCAGTTGCGGTTGCAGCGCCCCGATCAACAGCTCAACGCACTGGACCAGTTCGCGGGCGACACCGTCGGGCCGCTGTTGCGCAAATATCAGGTGTACCGGCGCTCGTGGCTGGCTGCCCGCGCCGAACTCCTCGAGCGCACGGCCCGTAGCCGCGAACTCGCACTCGAGGCGGATCGGCTCAAACATTCGCTGAACGAAATCGACGCCATCGCCCCGGAACCCGGCGAGGATGTGCGGATCGTGGACGAGGTACGCAGGCTCAGCGATCTGGATTCGTTGCGCGAGGCTGCCGCGACCGCACACGATGCGCTGGCCGGTCCGTCCGATTCGCCCGAAGCCGGTTCCGGCGCACTGGAATTGCTCGGCGCCGCCCGTGCCCGCCTGGAATCGGCGGATGATCCGGCGCTATCCGTGCTCGCGCCGCGGCTGGGGGAGGCGATCGCGGTGGTGGTCGATCTCACCACCGACCTCAGCGGGTATCTGTCGGACCTGCCCTCGGATCCGGGCGCGCTGGATTCGCTGCTCATCCGGCAGGCCGAACTCAAGAGCCTGACCCGCAAATACGCTCCCGATATCGACGGGGTCATCGCATGGGCCGATGACGCCCGCACCCGGCTGGATTCACTGGACGTCTCCGAGGAAGCCCTCGCGAAACTCGACAGAGAGGTGGGTGTCGCGGCGGAGAAGGTGCGGGAGGCGGCGCGTAAGTTGACGACCGCACGCACCAGGTCGGCGAGCAAGCTCGCCTCGGCGGTCAGCGCGGAACTCGGCGGGCTGGCCATGGGTAAGGCGCGGCTCGAGGTCGACGTGCGGCCGGTGCCCGCGGGCGCGCAGGATTCGGCGCCGCTCACTGTCGGCGGGATAGAGCTGCACGCCGGTTCGTCCGGGGTGGACGAGGTGGAGTTCCGGCTCTCCGCGCATTCCGGTGCGCAGTCACTTCCGTTGAGCAAGAGCGCATCCGGTGGTGAACTCTCCCGTGTCATGCTCGCGCTCGAGGTGGTGCTGGCCAGTTCGGATCACGGGGCAACCATGGTCTTCGACGAGGTCGACGCGGGTGTCGGCGGCCGCGCCGCGGTGGAGATCGGGCGTCGTCTTGCCCGTCTTGCGCGCACCCACCAGGTGATCGTGGTGACCCACCTGCCGCAGGTTGCGGCCTTCGCCGACACCCACTTGGTGGTCGATAAGTCCGATGACGGCAAGGGCAAGGTCAACAGCGGTGTTCGCGCGCTGACCAAGGATGAGCGCGTCATCGAGCTGGCGCGGATGCTGGCTGGTCTGGATGACACCGAAACCGGACGCGCGCATGCCGAGGAACTTCTCGAGACGGCGCGGGCGGAGCGCACCCCCGCCTGACCGGGGCGTCCTGCACTTGCTCCGGATTCCGGACCCGAATACGGACGAACCCTCGCACGCTATGCGCGCGAGGGTTCGTCAGCGGTGCCCGGCGATGAACTCAGCCCAGCGCCTTCTGCGCACCCTTGATGAACTGGTTGATCAGATTGCGCAGCCCGAATTCGAGCACCTTCGCGGGTACCGGCAGGATGGGCTCCGACTCCATCGTGTACGAGACCAGGGTCCCGTTATCGGCGTCGGTGAAGGTGATGATGCCGACGTGGCGCTTGACCGGGGCGCCCTTGATGATCTTGTATTCCATCCGCTCGCCGGGGACCAGATCGGTGGTCTCCTCGACGAACCCGACCCCGGCCTTGCCGATCTGGTACTGCGCGCCGACACCGTTCGGCGTGGGCGTGCCCGGCTTCTTCAGCGTGAAATCGACCGGCAGGTACGGATTGATCCCGTCACGCTCGGCGAAGAACCGGTAGACGACCTCACGCGGGGCCGGGATGACGGCATCAACGGTGCTGCTGGCCATGATGTCTCCTCTTTGAGCTGTCTGTGACGGGAAGTGTATAGGTATCACGCCACCACACCGTGAGGCGTGTCACTCGAATCACAGCCGCGCGGCGCGGACATCGGGATGCTACGTGTCCCGGCGCGCGCGGCGACGAGTACGGCGATCGTGTCGAAGGTGGTCGGTTCGCACTGCTGACCACGCCGCGGTCTCGGTGGTGCGGGCGCCCGCGCTCACCACGGTGTCCGAGGCGAGCGCGGGCATCCCCGGCGGCGAGGGCGAATCCGGTCGTCGGTTGGAATCAGCATGATCGAGTCCGTTGTCTCCGGCGGCGATTCGGCGCAGCGTGAAAGGCGACCCGGAATGTGTGCCGGACGTGATCACGTGGCGGGCAGACGAGGAGAACAGCGGTGGGAAACCCGATCAACGGATCGGGACCGGTCGCCTCCGGGCTGCCGCATGGGCACACGTCGAGGGTGGCTTTCCGGCCTGGCGGGCCGCCAAGCTGCCGACGGACCCGCCCTCGACGAGCGAGCACTGACGACCATCCGGAGGAGATATCACATGGTTGCACGGCGTAGGCCGCTCAAGACGGTGACGGGTGTGAGCGGGGCGGTGAACGTCTATTCGGCCGCGCTCGACCCCGAGGTGTCCACCGTCGCCTCCTCGATCGAGATCGCGAAGATCGCCGAGGACAACGGATTCGACGCATTGTTCGCGGCGGACCTGCTGAGTTTCGGTGCGCAGGGCGCGATCGGCGCGCAGGAGCCGTTGATCTTTCTCTCGGCTCTGAGCGCGGTCACCTCGCACGTCGGACTCATCGCGACGGTGACGACGACCTTCCACCACCCCTACAACCTGGCACGGCTGTTCGGCACGGTCGACCACATCAGCAATGGTCGCGCCGCATGGAATGCGGTTACCTCCTCGGTCGGTGAGGAGAACTACGGCGACCAGGAGTTGCCCAGTCCGGAGGAGCGGTGCGCGCAGGCGGCCGAATCGATAAAGGTCGTCAACGCGCTCTACGACAGCTGGCGCCCGGGCGCGCTGACCCCCGACGGTCGCGGCGGCGCGGTGCTGGATTCCGGCCTGGTGCACCCGATCGACCATGTGGGACAGTTCTTCACGGTGCGCGGACCGCTGAATATTCCACCGCTGCCGCAGCGCAGGCCGGTGCAGTTCCAAGCGGGACAGTCCGACGGCGGCGTCGAACTCGGCGCCCGGTTCGCGGAAGTGGTCTTCACTTCGCTGCCGACACTGGAAGACGCCGTCACCTACACCAAGCGGATCCGTACTCGCGCCACCGAATTCGGACGCGCCGACGGGTTGCCCCTGATCATGAGTTCCTTCCACGCCACCTACGGTGCGTCGGAAGCGGAGGTGCGCCGGGTTGTGCGGGAGCAGGCCGAGGCCATCGATCTCGATGCGGGCCGCGCGGTGCTCGAGGATATGTTCGGCGGCGGCGTAGACCTTTCCGCGCTACCGCTGGATCGGCCGATTCCGGACGATCTGCTGCCCGACGTCTCTTCGGTCAACCGCAGGCGCGGGCGGGCGGAGATCTTCGCCAAGCTTGCTCGAACGGGAAAGACGTTGCGCGAGTTGATCATCGCATCGAAAGACACCGGTCACTGGGCTGCCGCGGGGACGCCGGAGCAACTCGCGGATGCGATCGAGGAACGCTACAACGCGGGTGTCCTCGACGTCATCTCACTCGGCGGTCTCGCCGAGCCGCGCACCCGTGACTTCCTGCTGAACGGACTGCTCCCGGAACTGCGTCGCCGTGGCATCGTCGGCACCGACTATGTCGGCGACACCTTCCGCGCGAATCTCGAACTGCCCGCTCTCCCGGACTGAGCCGCGCTCCGGAGCTCCGCATGCCGAATGCGTCTCGACGGACTTGCGGCGGTGGGCGGGCAGCGCCGCAAGCCTGTCGAATGCGCGGCTATTGCAGTGCGGTGCGCTTGATCTGCTCGAACTCCTCGGCGCTGATCGCGCCTTCGTCGAGCAACTTCTTCCCGGTCGCGATCTGTGATGCCGCGTCGGCCCCCGCGACCTTGCGGATGTATTCGTCCTGGGCGGCCTTCAATTCGAGCGTATCGGCCACGCGTCGTTCCGCCATGCTCTTCCCACGGACGATCAGATAAATCAGGGCCGCCAGGAATGGGCATATGAGCAGGAAGACCACCCAAATCGCTTTCGCCCAGCCCGATGTGTCCTTATCACGGAACAGGTCCGTGAGGATCGAGAACAGCACCATCAGGTAAGCGACGAAGAGGAAGCTCACCACGATGAACCAGATAATGTCCCAAAAAGACATGTCGATCGCCCTTTCCGAGGCCGCGGCACCGGGGCGCCGTCAGCACGATGGCATCGCGCTTTCATGCGACGTGGTTCAACCATGGCTGCGCGGCGTCCCGATTCCCTCACACGCAGCGGGTGATTTCACGGCAAAAACCGTGGTGTGGTCAATTGCGTCGCGCAAATAGATCCGGGCGGTCGGGATTTGTTACAGGAAGTATCACAGTGACGAATGTGATGTATGTTACGGCGCGCCTCCACCAATGATTGAGGGTTCGCGACCATCATCGGGCCATGAAGATGCTGGCCATGTTGTCGAAGAACACCGAATCGCTGCCCGGGCTCACCGGGGTGGCCCGGGTTGATCGAAACACCCGGCGTCTGCTGCGGCGCGTAGGCCCCGGCGATGTCGCGGTCCTCGACGAGATGGATCTGGACCGGATGACCGCCGACCGGCTCGTCGAAGCCGGCGTCACCGCGGTCGTCAACACCTCGCCGTCGATCTCCGGCAGGTATCCCAATCTCGGCCCGGAGGTTCTGGTGGCCAACGGGGTCCTGCTGCTGGATACGGTCAGCTCGGATGCCTTCACCAGAATCAAGGACGGAGCCAAGGTCCGCATCGCCGAGGGCGTCGTCTACGCCGACAAGCTCACCAAGAAGGAACCCGAGGTTCTGGTCGAGGGCATCGAGCTCACCGAATCCGGCATCACGGAACGGATGATCGAGGCCCGCAACGGTCTGGCCGACCACCTGGAGGCCTTCGCGGGCAACACCATCGAGTTCATCCGCACGGAAAGCGCACTGCTGATCGACGGCATCGGGGTACCCGAGCTGGAACTATGCATGAGGAACCGGCATGTCGTCGTGGTGGCCGACGGTTCCGATCACGCGGACGATCTCAAGCGACTCAAGCCGTTCATCAAGGAGTACGCCCCGATCATGGTCGGGGTCGGCCGCGGCGCGGACACCCTGATGAAGCGCGGCTACCGGCCCGACCTGATCGTCGGTGATCCGGACGAAATCACCACCGCCACCCTGAAATCCGGCGCCGAGGTGATCCTGCCTGCCGACACCGACGGTCACGCCAGGGGTCTGGAGCGCATCCAAGACCTCGGTATCGGCGCCACCACTTTCCCCTCCTCCGGTGCCCCCGCCGATCTGGCCCTGCTGCTGGCACACCACCACGGCGCGGCACTGATCGTGACCGCGGGCGCGGCCGCCTCGCTGGACGACTTCTTCGATCGCGGTCGCCGCGACAGCAATCCGGCCACCTTCCTGACCCGGCTCAAGATCGGCACCAAGCTGATGGACGCCAAAGCCGTCGCCACCCTCTACCGCAACCGAATGTCCGGTGTCGCCATCGCCATGGTGGTGCTCGCGGCGCTGGTCGCGGTGATCGTGGTGCTGCTTGCCTCCAACACCGGCGGTGAGGTCACGAACTGGGCCATCGATAGCTGGAACCGGCTCGCGCTGTGGGCGCAGGGCCTAGTCGGCGCCGGCGGCCTATAGGGGTCTGCCGGCCACGAGCACAGGAGGATCATGATTTCGTTTCGCCAGCACGCCATGTCGATCGTCGCGATCTTCCTCTCGATCGCGATCGGCGTGGTACTCGGTTCCCAAACGCTGGCGGCGGACATGCTGTCCGGATTGCGCTCGGATAAAACCGAACTGCGTCAGCAGGTCGACACACTGTTCACGCAGAACCGGGAGCTCGCCGTCGAACTGGACGCCGCCGACCGCTTCATCGCGGATTCGGCGGGTCGCATACTGGGCGGCACCCTCGCCGACCGCAGCGTCGTCGTCTTCACCACCCCGGATGCCGATCCCGCCGATATCGAGTCGGTGACCAAGGGCCTGGAGACCTCGGGCGCCACGGTGACCGGCCGGATCGCACTCACCGATGCCTTCGTGGATGCCGACGAAGGTGACCGGATGCGCACCACACTCACCAATGTCATCCCGGCCGGAGCCCAACTGCGCACCGGCGCGGTCGATCAGGGCAGTATGGCGGGCGATCTGCTCGGCCTGGCGCTGCTGCTCGATCCGGTCAACGCGCAACCGCGCAGCACCCCGCAGGAACTCGGTCTGGTACTGGAAACCCTGCGCGGCGGCGGATTCCTCGCCTACGGCGACACCCCGGTACATCCGGCCCAGCTTGCCCTCGTCATCACCGGCAACGGCGCGAAATCCGCTGAGAATTCCCAAGGTTCGAATATCGCCCGTTTCGCGGGCGCACTGCGCGGCCGGGGCGCGGGCACGGTGCTCGCGGGCAGGCCGGGTGCGGCCGACAATTCCGGCCCGATCGACGCCACCCGTTCCGATTCGGCACTGGCCACCACCGTGACCACCGTCGACAATCTGGACCGTGAGATCGGGCGCGTCACCGCGGTGCTCGGCCTGACCGAGCAGCTCAACGGGGGAGCGGGCCGCTACGGTACCGGTACGAAGGCGACGTCATTGACCCTCTCCGGGCTGCCGCGCTAGCTGACTTCGCCACTGCTTTCCGGCGTCATGTCCCGGCCAACCGGCCGCCGGGGTGGTGTTCCAGCGATATTCACCGGGGTGCGGTAGCGCGATACCGGTCGGATGTCGAGGCGAGTTGTCTCACAGTCGCCCGGCCGCCGCATCGGCACACCGTGCCCCCGCACATCCGCAACGCCGAGCTCAGGGTGTGAACGCCGTGCACCGGGCCCCGTCGACAACCCGCAGCGACTTCCAGGCAAACGTGCGTGGCATGCGATCGGCGCAACGCATCCGTGTTACCGTGAAGACCCGTGGGTCAAACACGGATTCAGGCGCGAACTGCCACGAAACACATCTTCGTCAGCGGTGGTGTCGCCTCCTCATTGGGTAAAGGCCTTACCGCTTCCAGCCTCGGTCAGCTGCTGACGGCGCGCGGTCTGCGCGTCACCATGCAGAAACTCGACCCGTATCTGAACGTCGATCCGGGCACCATGAATCCGTTCCAGCACGGAGAGGTGTTCGTGACGGAGGATGGCGCCGAGACCGATCTCGACGTCGGCCACTACGAGCGGTTCCTGGACCGCGACCTGTCCCGGGACGCGAATGTCACCACGGGGCAAATCTATTCGTCGGTCATCGCCAAGGAGCGACGCGGCGAATACCTCGGTGACACGGTGCAGGTCATCCCGCACATCACCGACGAGATCAAGAGCCGAATCCTCGCGATGCAGGGTCCGGATCTCCAGGGGCAGGTGCCCGACGTGGTGATCACCGAGATCGGCGGCACCGTCGGCGACATCGAGTCACAGCCCTTCCTGGAGGCGGCCCGCCAGATCCGCCACGACGTCGGCCGGGACAACGTCTTCTTCCTGCACGTCTCGCTGGTGCCGTATCTGGCGCCCTCGGGCGAGTTGAAGACCAAGCCGACCCAGCACTCGGTCGCCGCGCTGCGCAATATCGGTATCCAGCCCGACGCGTTGATCCTGCGCTGCGACCGCGAGGTGCCGCAGGCGCTGAAGAGCAAGATCGCGCTGATGTGCGACGTCGAAGTCGACGCTTGCATCTCCACCCCGGACGCGCCGTCCATCTACGACATCCCGAAGGTGCTGCACCGCGAGGGCCTGGACGCCTACGTGGTGCGCAGGCTCGGCCTGCCGTTCCGCGACGTCGACTGGACCGTCTGGGGCGATCTGCTCGATCGGGTGCATTCGCCGCGCGAGACCGTCGAGGTGGCGCTGGTCGGCAAGTACGTCGACCTGCCGGACGCCTACCTGTCGGTCACCGAGGCACTGCGCGCGGGCGGATTCGCCTCGCGGGCCAAGGTGCAGATCCGCTGGGTGCCCTCCGACGAATGCGAGACCGAGGCGGGCGCGGCCAACGCGCTGCGCGAGGTGGACGCGGTACTGATCCCCGGCGGGTTCGGCATCCGCGGCATCGAGGGCAAGGTCGGCGCGATCCGCTTCGCCCGGACCCGCGGCATTCCGCTGCTCGGTCTCTGTCTCGGCCTCCAGTGCGTGGTGATCGAAGCGGCCCGTTCGGTCGGGCTGACCGAGGCCAACTCGGCCGAATTCGAGCCGGACACCCCGCATCCGGTGATCTCGACCATGGCCGATCAGGAGGAGATCGTCGCCGGTGCGGCCGATCTCGGAGGCACCATGCGGCTGGGCGCCTATCCGGCGACCCTGGCCAAGGGCTCGGTCGTCGCGCACGCCTACGGCAGCGAGAATGTCTCCGAACGCCACCGGCACCGGTACGAGGTGAACAACGCCTACCGCGACAAGATCGCCGCGAGCGGCCTGCGATTCAGCGGGACCTCCCCGGACGGGCACCTGGTCGAATTCGTCGAGTACCCGGCCGACGTACACCCGTTCTTCGTGGCCACCCAGGCGCATCCGGAGCTCAAGAGCCGTCCGACCCGTCCGCATCCGCTTTTCGCGTCGCTGATCTCGGCGGCGCTGAAATACAAGCTGGCCGAACGGCTTCCGGTCGACATGCCGGATGACGAATTGGCGAACGCGGAACAGAATTCCTGAGTGAGTGAGCGTCGCGAGCGGACGAGCGATTCGTTCGCGACGCTACCCGGCGCACGGGGCGTCGCGGTCGTGTGGGAGTGCAGCGGGCGCGCGGTGGGTATAACCTGCGGCGGAGTGTCGGCGGGGCACGGGCGGTGCGATGTGGTCGCATCCGGCGAGCCCGAGGTGAGTGAGGTGCGGTCGTGAGTCCGAACGAGGCGAGCCGAGGCAGCCACGATTTCGAGATCGTGTCCAGCAGAACCGTCTACAGCGGGGCCATTCTCGCGCTGCGGTTGGATCAGGTCGCGATGCCCGGTGGCAGGGTCGTCGAGCGCGAGGTGATCGAACATCACGCCGCGGTAGCGATCGCCGCGATCGATGACAACGATGAGCTGGTGCTCATTGATCAGTACCGGCATCCGATCGGAGGGCGGTTGCTGGAACTGCCCGCCGGTCTGTTGGACGTGCACGGTGAGGATCCGCTCGAGGCGGCCCGGCGTGAGCTGGCCGAGGAGACCGGGCTGGCCGCTCGGGACTGGTCGGTGCTGGTCGACGTGGCGCTCTCGCCGGGCTTCACCGACGAAGCATTACGGGTCTACCTGGCGCGTGGACTGTACGAGGTCGACCAGCCGGAGCCGGAGAACGAGGAAGCGGACCTGCAGGTGGTGCGCATGCCCGTCAGTGCGGCCGTGCGCGCGGCGCTGGCGGGGGAGATCGTCAACGCGACGGCGGTGGCGGGCGTGCTGGCCCTCGCCGCGGCCCGCGCGGACGGCATCACGCTACGACCCGCCGACGCGCCGTGGCCGGGTCAGCCCACCGCCTTCCTGCGCCGCCAGGCGCGGCAGCAGTCCGCGGACTGACGGGATCCGAGGTGCTCGCGCGCGAAATCGACGCCTATCTCGACCATCTCGCGGTCGAGCGCGGAGCGGCGCGCAACACCCTCGGCGCCTACCGTCGCGATCTGGACCGCTACCGGGATTTCCTGACAGCCCGCGGCATCACCGAACTCGACAGGGTTGTCGAGGCCGACGTCGCCGAGTTCACCATGGCGTTGCGGGCGGGCGGCGCCGAGCATCCGCCATTGGCCGCGAGCTCCGTCGCGCGCGCGTTGATCGCGGTGCGCGGGCTGCACCGCTTCGCCGCCGCCGAGGGCATCACCACCACCGATGTCGCGCACGCCGTCAAGCCGCCGGCACCGGGCCGTCGGCTGCCCAAGGCATTGCCCTACGAGCAGGTGCTGCGTTTGCTGGAGGCGGCGGGCGGCGGGCCGACGAACCCCGCCGACCCCGTCTCCGGCGCCGACGGCGGTCCGCGTGGCCTGCGTGACCGTGGCCTGCTGGAACTGCTCTATTCGACCGGCGCGCGGATCTCGGAAATGGTCGGCCTCGACGTCGACGATATCGATTCCGGCGAACGCGCCGTTGTCCTGCACGGTAAGGGCGGCAAACAGCGGCTGGTCCCGATCGGTCGCCCCGCCCTTGCCGCTGTCGACGCGTACCTGGTCCGCGGCCGTCCGATGCTGGCGGCCAGCGGAAAGAGCAACGGCGGAGCGCTGTTCCTGAACGCCCGAGGCGGGCGTCTGTCCCGGCAGAGTGCCTGGCAGGTGTTGCAGACCGCCGCCGAGCGCGCGGGCATCGGCGCCGCCGTCTCCCCGCACACGCTGCGCCACTCCTTCGCCACCCACCTCCTCGACGGCGGCGCGGATGTCCGTGTGGTGCAGGAACTCCTGGGACACGCCTCGGTGACCACCACCCAGATCTACACGCTGGTGACCGTCAATACGCTGCGTGAAGTCTGGTCGACCGCGCATCCGCGCGCCCACTAGCGGACCCGAGGCAGGCTCCGCAGCCGACTATCGATGCCACCGCTGGTAAATCCGGGGAGTTCCTCGCTGTCCGCGCACCGGGTATCGTCCGGTCCGGGTACTTCCGGCAGCTCGGTCGCGTCACGCGGCGGGGTGGGGTGGGACAGCACGCATACTATGGGACGCCGTGTCGCGTGTCCGAACGTGGGTCTCGACCTGTCAAGCGGTAGCGTCTATCGAGAGCTGGACCGTACGAAAGCGAGGTCGGGCCTGATCGGCCTCGCTACGCTCGGGCGAGGCAACAGGCAGAACGCATAAGGAGCAGCGGATCGTGACGACAGCCGGAGCGGCAGAATCGCCGATGGGTGCTGGGGCGCAGCCGCTTACGGGCCCCCCGCCGGGACCGTACTCGGACGCCGCGGCGGAAACGCTGTGGGGCAACGGGGCCGAACCTGTACCGGAGAGCGCGGAACTCGGGCCCACGGGGCGTCCGCTGCGTCTCGTGCCGGACCCGCCACCAGTGTCCAGGCAAGGTGACGCGCTTATTGTCGCCATGTGCAACCAGAAGGGCGGGGTCGGCAAGACCACCTCGACCATCAATCTCGGTGCCGCGCTGGCCGAATACGGCCGCCGAGTGCTGCTGGTGGATCTCGACCCGCAGGGCGCGCTCTCGGCGGGCCTCGGTGTCGCGCACCACGACCTGGATCTGACCGTGCACAACCTGCTGATCGGATCCCGCACCTCCATCGACGATGTGCTGATGCCGACCCGGGTCGAGAATTTGGATCTGCTGCCCAGCAATATCGACCTCTCGGCGGCGGAGATCCAGCTGGTCAACGAGGTCGGCCGGGAGCAGACGCTGGGCCGTGCACTGGAACCGGTGCGCAACCGCTACGACTACATCCTCATCGACTGCCAGCCGTCGCTGGGCTTACTGACCGTGAACGCGCTGGCCTGTTCGGATGGCGTGATCATTCCGATGGAGTGCGAGTACTTCTCGCTGCGTGGACTCGCGCTGCTCAACGACACCGTGGAGAAGGTGCGCGACCGGCTGAACCCGCGGCTGAGCCTCTACGGCATCGTGGTAACCATGTTCGACGCCCGGCTACTACATTCGCGTCAGGTCATGGCTCGCGTCGTCGAGGTCTTCGGCGACCTGGTGTACGACACCGCCATCTCGCGCACCGTCCGTTTCCCGGACGCCAGCGTCGCGGGTGAGCCCATCACCACGTGGGCGCCGAAATCCGGTGGGGCCGAATCGTATCGGGCGATGGCGCGGGAAGTCATCCACCGGTCCGGCCGGTGAGCGACGCGAGAACCCGGGCGCCACAGACGACAAGCACGGAAAAGTCCGGCTCGGACGATATCGCGGCGCCGGGCGGTGCCGTCGTGCCTGTACCAGCGGCGCCCGCTGCCGCGTCGGAGGCCACCGAGACGCCCGGAGAACCGGCGCAGCCGTCCGGATTCCACCTGAAGCTCAGCAACTTCCAGGGCCCGTTCGATCTGCTGCTGACCCTGATCAGTTCGCGCAAGTTGGATGTCACCGAGGTGGCGTTGCACCAGGTCACCGACGAATTCATCGCCTACACCAAGGCTTTGACCTCGAATATGGCCGAGGAATCAGGGCTGCGCGCGGATAAGATCCTGGACCAGACCACCGAATTCCTGGTGGTCGCCGCGACGCTGCTCGATTTGAAGGCGGCCCGGTTGCTGCCGTCGGGCGAGGTGACCGATACCGAGGATCTGGAGCTGCTGGAGGCCCGCGATCTGCTCTTCGCGCGCCTGCTGCAGTACCGCGCGTTCAAACAGGTCGCCGAACTGCTGGGCGAGCTGGAGGCCGTCGCGCTGCGCCGCTACCCGCGCGCCGTCGGCCTGGAGGAACGCTTCGCCGACCTGATGCCCGAGGTTACGCTGGGAGTCGACGCGGCAGGCTTCGCCCAGATCGCCGCCGTGGCCTTCCGGCCTCGTCCGATCCCCAAGGTCGGGCTCGATCACCTGCATTCGCACGCGATCTCGGTCGCCGAGGAAGCGGCGCGGGTCTTGGAGCGGCTCAAGGAACGCGGGGCGGGCGGTTGGACCACCTTCGCCGAGCTGGTCGCCGATTGCGAGGTGGCGGTGCAGATCGTCGCGCGCTTCCTGGCGTTGCTCGAGCTCTACCGGGGTAAGACGATCGAGTTCGACCAGCCGGACCCGCTCGGCCCGCTCGCGGTCAGCTGGATCGGCGAGCTCGACCCGGATGCGGAGCAGGCGCAGACCGTCATGATCGAGGAGGACTACGGGTGAACGAGCCCAGCGAGCAGGCGATGGATACCGGGTCCGCGGATTTGGTGGACATCTCGGGCACGGCGGGCGGTTCCGGCTCGGCGGCTCCCACGGCCGCGTCCGCGGCCGTGGATCGCGCGGATCGGCCGGACGAATCCGAGATCTCGAGCACAGTCGACCTGGACGCGCCCGACTCCGACGCTCGGCCGACGCCAGGGCCGACAGTGGCGGAGTTCACCCCCGAGGTCCTCGACGACACCGAATTCCGCAGCGCGCTGGAAGCCATGCTGCTGGTTGTGGACGCTCCCGCCCCGGTAGAACAGCTGGCCGCGGCCCTGGACGACACCACCGAGCGGGTCGAGGCGGCGCTGCGCGCGATGTCGGCCGAGCTCTCCGCCAGGGGCAGCGGCATCGACCTGCGTTTCGTCGGGGACGGGTGGCGCTTCTATACTCGCAGCGAGTACGCACCCTATGTGGAACGGGTGTTGCTCGACGGTGCCCGGACCAAATTGACCCGGGCGGCGTTGGAAACATTGGCGGTGGTGGCCTACCGCCAACCGGTGACCCGAACCAGGGTCAGCGCGGTCCGGGGCGTGAATGTCGACGGTGTGATGCGAACGCTGCTGGCTCGTGGATTGATCGCCGAGGCTGGTGTCGACCCGGAAACGAACGGCACGCAGTACTGCACGACCGAACTGTTCCTGGAACGGATCGGACTTGCCTCGCTGTCGGATCTGCCACCGCTGGCGCCCCTGCTTCCGGGCGTCGACCTGATCGATGAGATCAACGACAGTCTGGATACGGATCCCCGTTACACCAGGCTGAAAAAACCCGCCGAGTCCGACCTGGATCTCGGCACCGAGGACTGACAGGACAGATGAATACTTCCGCTCGCCGAGATGGCACACCGGATCGTAGGAAACGCAGCGACCAGCCCGCCAGGGGTGGCGCGACCCGCAACACGGGCTCCCGCGGCGCCCGCGCGGCACAGCGCGGAGCCGCCGCCGAGAGGGGGGCCTGGGAGAACGACCAGCGCGGCGGCAGCGCTAGGCATGGCGGCTCCCCGGGTGACGCGCAACGCGGCAGCGGGCATCGAGGAACGGCCCGCGGTGGGTATTCGCAGGGTGGCACGGCCTCGGGTGGATCGGCCCAGCGCGGCGGCACCGCGCGGCGGCCCGCCCAGGCGCCCGCGCCGACCGGTCGCAAGGCCAAGAACCCCAAACCGCAGCGCCAGGTCTCCGGGCCGCCGCTGCTGAGCAATGCCAAACCGGCCCGTCGCCAGCACGCGGAACCCGAGATCACCGAAACCCACACCAAGATGCCGTGGGGCGAGGGTGAGCGGCTGCAGAAGGTGCTCGCCAAGGCGGGTGTCGCGTCGCGTCGCGCCGCCGAGGAAATGATCGCGCAGGGCCGGGTCGAAGTCGATGGGCTCATCGTGCGCGAGCAGGGCCTGCGCATCGACCCGCAGAACGCCGTGGTCCGGGTCGATGGCACCCGCGTGATGGTGCGCGAGGAACTGGTGCATCTGGCGCTGAACAAGCCCAAGGGCTGGCAGTCCACGATGTCCGACGATCTGGGCCGCCCATGCGTCGGCGATATCGTCGCCGAGCGGATCGCGGCCGGGCAGCGGCTGTTCCACGTCGGGCGGCTCGACGCCGACACCGAGGGGCTGCTGCTGCTCACCAATGACGGCGATCTCGCGCACCGGCTCATGCACCCGTCGTTCGAGGTTTCCAAGACCTATCTGGCGACGGTGCACGGCGAGGTCAATAACAAGATCATCGGCAAACGGTTGCGAGAAGGCATCGAGCTCGAGGACGGCCCCGCCAAGGTGGACCGTTTCCAGGTGCTCGAACTGGGGGAGGGACGTTCCCTGGTGAAACTGGTGTTGCACGAAGGGCGTAAGCACATCGTGCGCCGCCTGCTGGACGCGGTCGGCCATCCGGTGACCCGGTTGGTGCGCACCAATATCGGTCCGGTGGTTCTGGGTGATCAGCGGCCCGGCACGCTGCGGGTGCTCGGTCGCGATGAAGTCGGCAAACTCTACGAGGCGGTGTCGTTGTGAACGGTGTGGAGGTTCCGGTGCAGCTTGACGCAGCGGGGAAGCTTTCGGGCACTGAGTCTTTGGTCGTTGCCATGGACGGGCCTTCGGGTACCGGAAAGTCGAGTGTCTCGCGGCTGCTGGCAACCCGGTTGGATGCGCGCTACCTGGACACCGGCGCCATGTACCGCGTCGCCACCCTGCGGGTGCTGCGCGCGGGTATCGAGCTCACGGATGCCGCCGCCATCGGCGCGGCCGTCAAGGAGCTGCCGCTGACCATCGGCACCGATCCCAGTCGCGAGGTCATCGAACTCGACGGCGAGGACGTCTCGTCCGAGATTCGCGGCGACGCGGTCACCAAGGCCGTCTCCGCGGTGTCCGCGGTGGCCGAGGTGCGTGAGCTGCTGGTCGCGCTACAGCGTGAAATCGCCTTCAGCGCACAGCGAATCGTGGTCGAGGGCCGCGATATCGGCACCGTGGTGCTGCCCGGTGCCGACGCCAAGATCTATCTGACCGCTTCGGCGGAGGCCCGCGCCCAACGGCGCAATCAGCAGAACATCGCCGAGGGCCGCGGCGACGATTACGAAGCCGTGCTCGCCGATGTGCAGCGCCGTGACAATCTCGACTCCACCCGCAAGGTCTCCCCGCTGCGCCCGGCCGCCGACGCGGTCCTGGTCGACACCAGCGAGCTGACCAAGGACGAGGTTATCGACGAGTTATATCGCGTCGTCGCGCAGCAGGTTTCAACGAGCTCGCCGGGAGGCGCCCAATGAACGAAGACGTACTCGCCGGCGACGGTATCTGGAGCGACGAATCCGAGTGGGAGATCGCCGATTTCGAAGGCGTTCTGGAGGACGAGGAACACCTCGCCATGCCGACCCTCGCGGTCGTCGGCCGCCCGAACGTCGGCAAGTCCACGTTGGTCAACCGCATCCTCGGACGCCGCGAGGCCGTCGTCGAGGACATCCCCGGGGTGACCCGGGACCGCGTCTCCTATGAGGCCAATTGGTCCGGCAGGCGCTTCTGGGTGCAGGACACCGGCGGCTGGGAACCCGACGCCAAGGGACTGCAACAGCATGTGGCGCGCCAGGCCGAACTGGCCATGGAGACCGCCGACGCCATCCTGCTGGTGGTCGACGGCACCGTCGGCGCCACCGCCACCGACGAGGCGGCGGTGAAGAAGCTGCGGCGCTCCAAGATCCCGGTGATCCTGGTCGCCAACAAGGTCGATGACCAGCGCGTCGAATCCGAGGCGGCGACCCTGTGGTCGCTCGGCCTCGGTGAACCGCGCATGGTCAGCGCCGCGCACGGCCGCGGCACCGGTGACCTGCTCGACGACGTACTCGCCGCCCTCCCGGAGACCCCGCGCGAGGGCACCGGCGGCTCCGGCCCGCGCCGTGTCTCGCTGGTCGGCAAGCCGAATGTCGGCAAATCCAGTCTGCTCAACAAGCTTTCGGGCGACGAGCGCTCGGTGGTGCACGATGTCGCCGGCACCACCGTCGACCCGGTCGACTCACTCGTCGAATTGGGCGACAAGATCTGGAAATTCGTCGACACCGCGGGCCTGCGCCGCAAAGTCTCCAACGCCAGCGGCACCGAGTTCTACGCTTCGCTGCGGACCAAATCCGCGCTCGAAGCCTCCGAGGTCGCGATCATGCTGATCGATGCCTCGCAGCCGATCACCGAGCAGGACCTGCGGGTCATCAGCCTGGTCGCCGACTCCGGTCGCGCCCTGGTACTGGCCTTCAACAAATGGGATCTGGTCGACGAGGACCGGCGCCTGGTGTTGGAGAAGGAGGTGGACCGCGAACTGGTCCGCGTCCCGTGGGCTCAGCGGGTGAACATCTCCGCGCATACCGGCCGCGCCGTGCAGAAACTGGTCCCGGCCATGGAAACCGCACTGGAATCCTGGGATAAGCGCATCCCGACGGGCCGCCTGAACACCTGGCTCAAAGAGGTCATCGCGGCCACCCCGCCGCCCATGCGCGGCGGTCGCCTGCCCCGTGTGCTCTTCGCCACCCAGGCCGCCACCCGCCCCCCGACCTTCGTGCTCTTCACCACCGGCTTCCTGGAAGCGGGCTACCGCCGCTTCCTGGAGCGACGACTGCGCGAGGAATTCGGGTTCGATGGTTCACCGGTCCGCATCTCGGTGCGTGTCCGGGAGAAGCGGGATCGCAAGAAGTAGTTCGAGCGCGAAGGGCCCCGGGATATGAATTGTCCCGGGGCCCTTGTGGCATCACCGTCGGTACTTGCGTTCGAGTTCGGCGGCGAACTCGCCCATGTGCGCGTGCAGCGTTGCTTTTCGGCGTGCTCTTTCCGCATGATCGGTTTCCATCAGATCGTCGGTGCTGCGGCGCAGTTCTTGTTCGACGACCTGCGTGCCGATCTCCATGTCGACCGCGTGTGCGCGCTCGTCCAGTTGTATATGTCTGCTGTGCTGCCGATTCGCCGATGCCAGCCGCCGCGTGACCAACCGATCGTAGGTCGTCGTACCGCTCATGAGCTTGCTCAGCACCGGCAGGCTGTCGATCATGATGAGCAGCAGTCGCAATACCCACGTCGCAATCCCGACAGTCGGAGTGTCGGCTGTGAGCCGGTCGAGCGCGTCGATCTGATCGAGAATTCCGCTTCCGCGCAGTGTCTCTCGTTTCTCGGAGACCTTCTCGGAGATGGCCGCTGCGATCTCGGCGCCGCTTATCTGCTGCGCCTGTCCGAGTTGCCGATTGAGGTCATCGATCCGGTTCTGCTGGGCGATCAAATCTGCGTATTGCTTGTCGATTCGAATGTCGAGCCGATACTGGTCGGCCAGCTGGCGGTTACGCAAGCATGCGCTGCCCTCACCGGCACGCCCGGTAAGCCCAGGCCCCGGGGTACCGGCGCATTCATCTCGTGCGAGGCGCTCCAATTCGTCCAGCTGTCGATTGATTTCATCGATGTTTGTCGTCGACTGTCTCAGCTGGTCCATTGCTCGGGTCAGCTGTTGTTGAACGGCTTCCGGAGATCCCGCGATATTCACCCGCAGGTTTTCACAGTCGCGCCCGGCTGGTGGTGCGCCTGTTATGGGGTTGCACTCGTACAGAGAGCTCTCGTACTGCCCGATCTGTGCTCGGCGGTACTCCTCGATTTCGACCTGAACGGGGGCTCGGAATACCCACAGGACAAGTGGCTCGGCGATGGCGATACCCAGCAGTACCGAAATCGCGAGCCGTGGCCCGAACACCCGGATCCTGGACCATTGCGGAACGCCGTTGGTGCTGGCGATCAGCCACCGATCAAAGGTCATGACGAGGTAGCCCCACATGATGCCGAACGGCAGTAGCAGGAACCATTGGCCCTGCGCGAGATCGGACAGGACCACGATAAATGAAAGTCCCGCTAACGCACCGGTATTCAGGATGATCGCACCGAGCATGGCATAGCGTGGCCGCTCCTCCGGTACCCAGTCGAGGATATCTTCGGAGACTCCGGCCAGAGACCGCAACCACTTGGAGAACCGACCGCTCGCCGGGGCGGTCCGTTGTCGGATTGTCGGCAATTCGTCCGCGGTGGGCAGGGCCGTGGTGGGCCGGTGGGTCATTGTCGGACGGATCGGGCGTCCTGAAGACTCACGGGCCATCTTCCTCCCTCACCTCCACCAAGTCATCGTCGGCGACGTCCGGCGGATTCGCCTCGATGCTTCTCGGCGATGGCCGGGCCCGATCGGGATGGTCGGACGATCGGTTGAGCAGTTCATCGATCGCATCCTCGAGCCCGCTCAGTGCCACGGTGTCGAGGTGTCCTCGGGCAATCAAGCCTTGGATGACCTCGACCTTGGCTTGCAGTTCCACACGTCTGTCGGCGCGTACGGCTTCCCATTCGCGTCGATATGTTTCGCGATCGTATTCATCACTCTCCCTCTGCATTTGGCTGACGGTATTGAGGAAGTCGATGTGACTCATCGCTCCGGTGGTGACCGCGTATCGCATCATGTCGACCATGTCGCTGGGCACCGCGGTGGTGAGCAACTGGTATCGGTCGAGCTCATGTCTCAACTGTTTCGACTGCAGATCGTTGCGATGCGCGTGCGCCAGATCGGCTTCCTTGTGCTCGAAGTCGGATCGGGTGGACTGTTGCTGCTGCATGTTGCGCTGCTGGAGAATCTCCAGTTTGCTACGGAAGGTCTCCTCGCGAACGGAGTTGTAGAACCCCGTGAGCTCGGAAGGCGTCAGAACTTGTGCGCTCGCGAACTTTACCTGTACACCGGGCAGTTTCGGCGGCATGAACGTGGTGAATGCCTCCGCCTGTGCGTTGAGTATGCGCCGGACATCATTGATTTCTTCGAGGTTGTGGGCGCGCCCTATCTCCTCGAGCGGATAGTGACTCTTCAGATATACCTCCAAAGTTTTTGCGATATCGGAGGTTCCCTCCTGGACCACTGCGATCGGATCATTCACCGTGCATTGGAAGGTGGCTCGAACGGTGAAGGACGAGGCATCCATCGACGGAATCTCGAGCTCGACCTCGACGGCCGCATCCTTCGAAACGTCGACCAGGCTCACATGTGACGCATCGAGCACGGTAGGGGAGTCGAGTGGCAGGGCGAAGTTATCGAGTACGTAGTCGCCGTCGACCCGATAGACGAGCCGATGGTCGGCCCTGCCGCTCGGCAGATCATCGATGGTTCGAGTTCGCCGCGGGCCGAACAACTTTCCCTTCGTGACAGGCGCGAGGCGGCGAGTATCGACGATCGGGTAACGATGATTCATGGGATATCCCTGTTGTCTGTTCTGGGTTGGGCGATGGCGGTGAGATAGGCGGCAAAGGCGGCGGTGGCCGCATCGGCACCGACACGACTCGGCGGGGAGATCGCCCGATTCGTCTCGATAATCCACCGATCGTCGTCATCGGCGGTGATGTCGTCCGCATCGTCCTCCAGTAGGCTGCTGCCTGCCTCGGTCGTGTTGTCGAAGGGCGACATTTCGGAGTGTCCGCGAATGGACTGGATCGCTCGTGAGTTCGTATGTTGGAGTGCGGTATTCAGGTGCGCAATGCCATCGGCCCATTCGGGATAGTGCTCGATGAACGTGTGGAAAGACAAGCGCCCCGAGCCGTCTCTCGCGGTGAACACGGCATGCCCGATGGAACGGGCGACCCTCCGACGGCGCACGTTCTCGGATTTCAGTTCGTTCGACAGTAGTCGGAGTACCCGGCCCGCATGCTCGGTTCCGGTGAGATTGGTGAAGAGGTTTCCGATGACACGAGTGATGTCGGGATTCGCGTCGTAGGCCCGCAAACACAGCGACCACAGTTGTTCGGTTGCCTCATGTGGGTATCTGGCGCCCAGGGCGGATTCGAAGGCTGCCGCCGCAACCCACCGACGCCATTCGTTCTCGTCATGGATCCATGTCGAGGCGATCCGAAGCGACAACGGCGCGAGGTCGTCGCGAAGTGCCATCCGGGACAACGCAACCACGCAGACGAACTGGCCCTCGGTGCCCTTGCTGCCTGTCGACCACCGATCGAGTGCGTGGCGTGCCTCATCGAAGCCGACTTCCGCGAGAACAGCCAAGCCGTCGGCAACCGACCGGATCCCGGGGGTAGTGCCTAACTTCAAGCCGTCCAGCCAGGTATGGAATGCGATCCAGTAGTCGCTGCCCATCCGATCCCACAGCTCGCGAAGGACATGTCGCTGATAGGCGGGAGAGCGGAAATCGACCTGCGACCGTCGACCGATATCGGAGTTCACCACTTCACGCATGATCAGGCCGTCGGAGTGACTCCATTCGCGCCGGCTCTGCGGGTACTTGTTTTCGGCGGTGGCAGTCCGTTCGGGCGGATCCGAGTCGAGCAGCTTATGGCATGCTGCCGCCATCGCTTCGAAAGTTCGGTCATCGGACTTGCGCGCAAACGCGAGCGCGGTGACTTCTGCTACTTGACGGTGGTCGGGCCCCCGGTCGAACCAATCCGTAACAGCTTTGCGAGCGGTGGCGTCCAGGTGATCGAACGCGTTCTCCAGCGACCGGCCCGAGTCCAACTGGGCAGCCAGATCGGTCAAGTCCCGCATCGATACGGTGCCGGTAAGTCTGTTGCACAAGATCTCCCGGGTTCGAGCGGGCAGATGCGCTGACATATGCGACTCGACGACCAGCAGTGGGTCCGGCCCGGACCATTCGACGTACCGGAGTACGTCGGAACTCTCATCCGGTTTCGTCGTGGTTGTCAGGACCAGGAAGGCTTGCGCGTCCATCAGCCGGTCGCGAAGAATTCCATGCGCGAAGCTGTTACGACTTCTGTCGGGCTCAGCGCTGTGGTCGAAGATCGCGTATCCGTGCTCCCCGTACTCACGGCGTGCCAACTGGCGAATATTCTTCTGCGGCGACAACGAGATGAGCGGCTCGGTGGCAACCTCGCGGAGCAGATTGATCGCCGCGGTGCGTTTGCCGCTTCCTGTGGGCCCCCACAGGACAACCATGCGGTGCTCCAGAAGTAACGATCTGGCTTCCGCGTGGCATTTCGGCTCGACGTAATGCGCGGTGGCACCGGCGACTTCATCATCGGGGATGCGGCCGGTACCGAGGCCTGTCCGAGCGTCGGTCTGATATGGCATGCCGAACGCTGCCTTGTTGATGGCGGCGGACTCGATGAAGGTGAAGACGATATTCGACATGCCCTGCACACCCGATGGACCTGTCCGCCCGTCGCGATGCGGCATAGGTCCGAGGTTCGGCCCTCCGGAGCCGTCCGTTGGTTTGGTCAACTCGGCCTCTGCTGGACACCGAAAACGACGTTCCGACTGTGCACCTGCTCGACGTAGGTGAAGACGTTGGTGACCGGATCATGGTTGTCGGCAGTCGGTTTCGGATCGTCGTGCTGATCCTCGGTGTGGTCGTCCGGTGCCATGGTTGCCTCATCAATCGACTGGTGACCGAGTCGCGGGCCCTCGCGCAGGAATCGCTCCTGTAGAGCGGTGAATTCATCGGGAATTACGAGGCCGAGTCTGATCAGCAATCCGTGGACTCGCCCATAGCATCTCAGCGCCTCGGCGGTGCGTCCGACCAGGTGGAGCGCGGTCATATAGAGTTCGGCGCCCTGCGTGTCATGCGGAATCTCCGCGTGCAGCCGTTGCAGCGACGGGATCCGCTCGAGGGCGTGGCCCTGCTCGACCTCGATCTGATTGAGTCGGAGTTCGGCGCTGCGGCAGGCGTTCGTCAATTGCGCCCGGTATCCGTCGATGCGCCGGCCTTCCATGCCCATCAGTGGCTTGCCGTGAATCAATTGCACTGCCGAGGACAGGAATTCGCGTGCCTGATCGTCATCGACTTGCGCCGCTCGATCGGTCAACATGCGGAATACGTGCACGTCGACCCATTCCGGGGGCACATCCAGTCGGTACGTGCCGTCGAGATGGCGAAGTTTTCGGTCCAGTCCGAGGGGTCGTAGGTACTTCGTGCGCACAATGCTGACGATCTCGTTGAGCGATGGGTCCGGCTTCTTCGGGGAGTCATCCCAGACCCACTCGATCAGTTTGCCGCGAGGGATGGGTTTTCCGGCCTCCGAAAGAAGCGCTACGAGCAGGCGGCGCTCCCGCCGTCCGCCCAGCGATACCGGAGTGTCGCCGACGTAAGCCTCGAACATGCCGAGCAGCCGGAACTGCACGATCGGCTGCGTTCTCATGCTGTCTTCGGTAGACATGTAGCTGTTCCTCATCTGCTCGAGCTCGCCTATCGGATGACCTATCCGAATCCAGTTGCGCACCTATCGGTTCCGAGTCATCTACCCATCGCGAGGGCTTTTCCTTGATATCGAAGCGGGGACAAAGGGTCTCCGGAGGCGAAGGAGAAGTCATGAGCGACAATGCATTTAGCGAGTACGATTTCATCGCGAGGTTCGCAAAGAGTACCTTCAGTGATGGAGGTGGCGACTGCGTCGAGGTCGCCTTCTTCGATGGGTGGGTCGCGGTGCGCGACTCGAAGGACCTGTTCAGTCCGGTGCTGTGGTTCACGCCGTCGGAGTGGCGGGCGTTCCTGGCCGGGGTGCGCGCCGGGGAGTTCGATCTCGGCGCCTAGCGCCGCCGAGGTGGTGCCGCAGCGGGGTTGCTGCGGCACCACCACCCCTCGTGCGGTGCGACCGGACATGTCAATCGCTCGCTGATCTGCGGATATCGGCGACGAGTGCGGACAGGAAGGTCCGGGCATCGTCGTCGAATACCGCCATCTGCCGCAGTAGATCCCACCGCCCGAGGTAGAGCTCGACCTCCTCGGGCGCTCGGATCAGCCGGTTCGCATCCACCATTTCGAGGGAGACCAGCGCGTCGTCCTCGCTTTCGTAGATGACGAAGCCGTGCGGGATCGTGGTGGTCGCCTCGACGTCGTAGCGAATCAGTCCGATCGATACATTGTCCAAGGTGCTGATCGACGCGATCCGGTCGAGTTGGGCGAGTAGGACATGGTGTGGGCCGGGCCGTAGCCGCAGTGCGGCCTCGGTGATCAGGAACTCGAATTTCTTGTCCTGGTCGAACAACGCCAGTTGGCGGTTCAGCCGGGCTGCGACTGCGGACGCGAGATCTTGTGTGGTGTACGGGAATTGGAACTTCGCGAACACCCTGCGCGCGTATTCGGCAGTTTGCAGCAGGCCCGGCACCAGTGAAGGCTGGAAGTTGCGGATGCGATCCGCGCCCGCCTCGTGGTCGCGGATGTCGTCCTGGAGGTGGTCGCGGGTTTCCAGCTCGGAACGCCACGGGGTGACCTCGTTGGCCTCGGAATGTGCCGCCTTCGTCAGGCGCCGCAACAAATTCTGGGTCTCGGGCGCGGCGTCGACTTCTCTGGCCCAATCCAGCACCTGCGGAAGCGAGGGGACGGCGATGCCCGTCTCGATCCGCGAGAGCTTCGACTGGCTGATACCGACCCGGCTCGCGAGGTCTCGTCCGGAAATGCCCGCGAGATCGCGCAGCCGCCGCAACTCGGCCGCAAGCGCATTGCGTGCGTCCGCACCCGAGTCGGCGGGATGCGAGGCGGTTGCCTCATCCATCGGCGTATCGTTTCCGGCTTGATTCATGCGACCCATAGCGATTCAAATCGAACCACCATGATTCCCGCGCGTCAATAGGCGTATCGATGTACTGGTCTTTTCGTGATTCACGGAGCCGACGGGGCGGCGGCGCGGGTCGTGGAGGCTGTCCGTCGCTGTTCGGTCGCCCGGCGCGCGGCGTCGGCGGAGGCGCTGTGTAACCGACTGTGTGCGCGTGTAAGTTGTTGGGGCGCAGAATGTTCGATCATCGACGGTGTTGGTCCGGAGCTTGGCGAGTCGGTTCCGAGGTACCTCGTTCGCGTGGGCCGCCGGTGTGGGCGCGACACTGTCGGAATGAGTGCTGAAGGCGGAACCGGCTGGCGAGGCAGCGCAATGATGCGCCCCGGCCTCCTGGTGATCGACGGCCGGATCGGCACGGCCGACCTACACGCCCACCACAGCGTGCAGGTGCTGGTGAGCCGCGAGGACGAGGTGGTATTGCGAGACGCGGCCGGTCATGAATTCACCTGCCGCGCCGGGGTCGTCCCGGCCGATGTGCCGCACGCGGTCGTCCGGGGCGCGCGCGACGGTCTGCTGATGCACTTCGATCCGGAATCCGCCGCCGGCGCCGCGCTGGCCGGCGTGGCGCAACCGGGGGAGGCAGCCGTGGCGTGGGGTCGCGCGGCCGCCGCGTTGGGCGTGGATTCCGCTAGCGGATGGTTGTGGGGCGTCGGCGCGGCAGGGAGCGGAACCGACTCACTGGAATCTGTGCGCGCCGCGGTGCGCGAATGGATGCGCACCGCCATGCTCGGCGACTCCGGGTGGCTGGATACGGAGGCTGCACGCCCGAACGCCGGACAGCGCCATCGCGCGGTCGCGGAGTTGCTTCGCCTCCTTCCCGATCGGCTGGACTCGGGGCCGATCCGGCTCCGAGATCTCGCTGAGAGTGTGCATCTCTCGGAAAGTCGTCTGGCGCACGTATTCTCGGCCGATATCGGGCTGCCGTTGCGGCCGTATGTGCGCTGGCTGCGGATGCAGCGGGCCATCGAGTTGCTGGCATCCGGAGACTCGCTGACGGCGGTGGCCCATGGCGCCGGATTCGCCGACAGCGCTCATCTGACCAGGGTCTGCCGCCGCATGTTCGGCGCGCCGCCCTCGGAATTCGCCGGCATCCGGTGGGTGGCCCGCCTGCCGCGGTGAGACGTGCACGATGGCATGCAGCAGGTTTGTTCAAGTCCGCATGCCTCCCGGGACGGCACGCTGGGGCGACAATCCGTTCGACCCATGGGAGGAACCGTGGCCCGCATGCCGCAGACCGTACGCATCGCCTTCGAGGCTGAACTCGAATCGGCCCGCACCACAACCGATCTCGACGACATGTGGCATGCACTCGAGAATGCTCACATCCTGTCGCAGTCCTGGCCGTGGCCGCATACCCGCGCGCACTGGCATATGCTCCGCCTCGCGCTGCGCTGCCGCGACCGGCGTGAGGCATTCGGCCAAGTGGTGCGTCTGTCCGTCGCGGGTATCGGATCCTCCCTCGGCCGCGTCCCCACCGGCAATACCGGCCGTACCGCCGTCGGCATCAGGACCTCGATGCCGATCCCCGCCGAGTTGAATCGCATCCTTGCCGAGGGCCGCGGCGAAACCGCCCGCAGCTAGGTTCCACGGCGGTCCCCGGTGTCGACCCGAGGTACGCGGGGGTGCTCATCGCCTGGCATTATCCGGGCATGGTCATTCCCAGCGTGCTGCCGGAACTGCCGACCACCGGAACCCCGTTCCAGACTGGATGGCCGGTTCGATACGGCGATATCGACCGCCACCAACGGGTGCGGCTGGATGCTGTCGCCCGGTATCTGCAGGACATCGGGTTCGAACACCTGGACGCGGTCGAGGACGGCGACACCCATCGGGGGTGGGTGGTGCGCCGGACCGTGATCGATGTGCTGAAGCCGATCGAATTCGGCGAACATGTCACGCTGCGCAGATGGTGTTCGGCGCTGTCCAACCGCTGGTGCAACATGCGTGTGCAGATCTGCGGCAGCGGTGGCGGGCTGATCGAGACCGAGGGTTTCCTGATCCATTTCGGAACCGAGACCGGCATGCCCGCCCGCATGAGCGACCGGTTCATGGCACCGATGATGGCCGCCACTACCGAACACCGCCTGCGCTGGAAGGCCGTCCTGACCGATCCGCTGCCCGCCGCGGACGAAGCGGGCGTCGACGAACTGCGGTTCCCGCTGCGCGTCGCCGATATCGACCTGCTGGACCACGTCAACAACGCCGTCTATCTGGGCGCGGTCGAGGAACGGCTGGCGGCTTATCCGGATCTGACCGCCGGTGCGCATCGCGTGGTCATCGAGTACGCGAAGCCGCTGCAGGCGGGGGAGGAGGTCCGGTTGGTCGGTCGCCGCACCGGGTCCGCCCTCGATATCTGGATCGCCGTGGCAGATGAGCCACGCGCGGTCGCGCGGGTGACGCCGATCTGACCGGCTAGCCATCTGGAGGCGCTTGCCTTCAGAATGGAGGTGGGCAACCGGACGTTGTCCGGTTCTGTCCGTGACCCAACTCTTTAGTTACGCTAACGTTGCTGGTGGGGGCAGGCGTAACTCACCAAGGAGGTCGGCCGATGGCGGAGACCCGGAGCGCCCGACGCATAGCGGATTTGTACGCCGATAATCGCGATATTCGCGACGCCACCCCGATCGAGTCGATCAGCGCGGCGATCCGGGAGACCGGAATCGGTCTCCCGCAGATCGTCGCGACGCTGATGGAGGGTTACGCCGACCGTCCCGCGCTCGGCAGGCGCGAGTTCGAGATCGTCACCGACGAGACCGGCCGTCGCGCGATGCGATTGCTGCCCGCCTTCACCACCGTCACCTACCGCGAACTCTGGTCTCGGGTCGGCGCACTCGCGGCCGATTGGCACAGCGCGCCCGAAAACCCGATACGGACGGGCGATTTCGTCGCCATTCTCGGCTTCACCAGCGTCGACTACACGACTGTCGACCTCGCCTGCGTGCACCTCGGTGCGGTGGCGGTGCCGTTGCAGGCGAGTGCGCCTGTCGCGCAACTGAATCCGATCCTTGCCGAGACCGCGCCGCGAATCCTCGCTACCAGCGCCGAACTGCTCGATCACGCCGTCGACTGCATTCTGGCCGGCGCGGCACCCGCCACCCTGCTCGTCTTCGACTACCACCCCCTGGACGAGGCGCGGCAGGCCGCCTTCGAATCCGCGCGCGCTCGCCTGGCGGATCGCGATGTCGTGATCGAAACCCTGGAGACGGCGCTCGACCGCGGTCGCACACGAGATTCAGCGCCGCTGGTCGAGGCGGACGACGATCGACTCTCGCTGCTCATCTACACCTCCGGCAGCACCGGAACGCCCAAGGGCGCCATGTATACCGAGCGTTTGGTGACCGCGATGTGGCTGGGCCAGCCGTTGGTCGCCGCGATCAACCTGAACTACATGCCGATGAGCCACGTCGCCGGTCGATTGACACTGCACGGGGTGCTGGCGCGCGGCGGCACCGCCTATTTCACCGCCGAGAGCGATATGTCGACACTGTTCGAGGACATCGCCCTGGTGCGCCCCACCGAGCTGTTCTTCGTGCCGCGGGTGTGCGACATGGTGTTCCAGCGCTTCCAGTACGAGGTGGATCGACGATCCGCGCCGGGCCGCGACCCGGACGCGCTCGTGGCTGAGGTGAAAGCCGAACTGCGCGAACACTTCCTGGGCGGACGCTTCATGTCGGTGCTGTGCGGCAGCGCGCCGCTGGCGGCGGAGATGAAGGCGTTCGTCGAATCGGTGCTGGAGCTGGAGCTGCACGATGGCTACGGCTCCACCGAGGCGGGCGGCGGCCTGGTGATCGACAACCGGGTGCGGCGCCCACCGGTTCTCGATTACACACTGAGCGACGTTCCCGAACTCGGCTATTTCCGCACCGACCAACCGCACCCACGCGGCGAACTCCTGATCAAGACCACCGCCATGATCCCCGGATACTACAAGCGACCGGAGATCACCGCTGAAATCTTCGACGCGGACGGCTTTTACCGCACCGGCGATATCGTCGCCGAGCTCGGTCCGGACGAACTCGTCTACGTCGACCGCCGCAATAATGTCCTCAAACTGTCTCAGGGTGAATTCGTCACCGTCGCGGCGGTCGAGGCGGCCTTCGCCAGCAGCCCGCTGATCCGCCAGATCTTCGTTTACGGCAGCAGCGAACGCGCCTATCTGCTCGCGGTGATCGTACCGACCGCCGACGCGCTGGTCATGTCGCCCGCGGTGTTGAAAACCGCACTCGGTGAATCGTTGCGGCAGCTCGCCAAGGATGCGGATCTGCACTCCTACGAGATTCCGCGCGACTTCCTGATCGAGACCGAGCCGTTCACCGTCGGCAACGGATTGCTCTCCGGCATCGGAAAGCTGCTGCGGCCCAAGCTCGAAGCGCACTACGGTGCGCGGCTGGAGCAACTGTATGCCGATCTCGCGGTGGCCCAGGCCGCGGAGTTGGTGACCCTGCACCACGGCGCCGTGGACCGGCCGGTCCTGGAGACCGTCGGTCGTGCGATTCGGGCCCTATTGGGTTGTGCGACTACCGATCTCCGCCCCGACGCGCATTTCATCGATGTGGGCGGCGATTCGCTGTCCGCGCTGTCCTTCTCGACGCTGTTGCGGGATATCTTCGGCGTCGAGGTGCCGGTCGGTGTGGTGACCAGCCCGGCGAACGATTTGCGCCGGTTGGCGAATTACATAGAGACGGAACGAAACTCGGGTTCACGGCGACCGAGCTTCGAATCGGTGCACGGTGCGGGCGCTACGGTCAGGGCCCGGGAACTCGCACTGGACAAATTCATCGACGCACCGACCCTCGCCGCCGCGGGGGCGCTGCCCCTCGCTACCGGCGCGCATACCGTACTGCTGACCGGCGCGAACGGCTATCTGGGCCGATTCCTCTGTCTCGAATGGCTCGAGCGTCTGAATTCGACCGGCGGACAATTGATCTGCCTGGTGCGCGGTGTCGACGCCAGCGCGGCCCGGCAGCGGCTCACCTCCGCCTTCGAAACCGGCGATACCGAATCGGCCCGGTACTTCCACGAGCTGGCCGCATCCCGCCTGGAGGTCATTGCCGGGGATGTCGGAGACCCGAATCTCGGTCTGGACGAGGCCACCTGGCATCGCCTGGCCGATACCGTCGATGTGATCGTCCACCCGGCCGCATTGGTCAACCATGTGCTCCCATATCGAGAGTTGTTCGGCCCCAATGTCGTCGGCACCGCCGAACTCATCCGCCTGGCGCTCACCACCCGGCGCAAGCCGATCACCTATCTCTCGACCGTCGCGGTCGCCGCGCAGATCGACCCCGCCGACTTCGACGAGGACGGCGATATCCGGCTCATGAGCCCGGTCCGTGCCGTGGACGAGAGCTACGCCAACGGGTACGGGAACAGTAAATGGGCCGGTGAGGTGCTGTTGCGCGAGGTGCACGATCGCTACGGTCTCCCGGTCGCGGTGTTCCGTTCGGACATGATCCTGGCGCACAGCCGCTACGCGGGTCAGGTGAATCTCCCCGATATGTTCACGAGGCTGTTGCTCAGTCTGCTGGTCACCGGAATCGCCCCGTACTCCTTCTACGAGACCGACGCCGAAGGTAACCGGCAACGCGCCCACTACGACGGTCTCCCCGTGGATTTCACCGCGGCGGCCATCACATCGCTCGGCGCCCGGACGACGGCGGGTTTCCGGACCTATGACGTCCTCAATCCGCACGAGGACGGCATCTCCCTGGATACCTTCGTGGACTGGCTGATCGAGGCGGGCCACCCCATTCGGCGTATCACCGACTATCGAGAGTGGTTCTCCCGCTTCGAGACCGCGTTGCGCCGACTACCCGAAGACCAACGCAGGCATTCGCTGCTGCCCCTACTGCACGCCTACCGCAGGCCGAGTAGGCCGCTGCCCGGCGCCGCGCTGCCCGCCAAGCGGTTCCAAGCCGCCGTGCAAGCCGCGAATCCAGGGCCGGACGGCGACATTCCGCACCTGTCGGCGGCCTTGATCACGAAGTACGGCACCGACCTGCGGCAGTGGGGTCTCCTGCGCTGACGGTTGTCGGCCGGTCGCGGCGACGAGCAGCGGTCCGTAACTAGAACTCGTTCTATACAACTTCTATAGTTTGTCTTATGCTTGTGCCATGAAGACAGAGTTGTCTCAGCGGCCGCGCTTCGAGTTGCGGAGCGGGGAGACGTGGCGTGACCCCTGGACGATGTATCGCGAGCTGCGCGACCACGATCCGGTGCACCACGTCATCCCGCAGGACGATCCGGGCAGCGACTACTACGTGCTGTCCCGCTACGCGGACGTCTACGCGGCCGCGCGGGATGTCGCGACGTTCTCCTCGGCACAGGGCCTGACCGTCGACTACACCCCGCTCGACGAGATCGGGCTCCCGCAGCCGCGGCCGTTCGTGTTCACCGACCCGCCGGACCACACCACCTTCCGCAAGCAGGTGATGAAGGGATTCACCCCGCGTCAGGTGCGGTCGGTCGAACCGCAGGTCCGGGCATTCGTCGTGGAGCGGCTGGAGCGACTGCGCGCGGCGGGGGAGGGTGATATCGTCGTCGAACTGTTCAAGCCGCTGCCGAGTATGGTGGTCGCGCACTATCTCGGTGTGCCGGAGGGGGATCGGGCGCGCTTCGACGAATGGACCGATCTCATCATGACCGCCTCGGCGGGCGGCAGCCCGTTGCACGCCCAGGAGGCGGTGGGTGAATTGATGCAGTACTTCACCGGATTGATCGAGCGCCGCCGGGCCGAACCCTGCGACGACACCATCTCGCACCTGGTCGCCTCGGGAATGGGTGCGGACGGTGACTACGCGGGCATCATCTCGATCCTCGGATTCGCATTCACCATGATCACCGGCGGCAACGACACCACCACCGGCAATCTCGGCGGCGCGGTGCAGTTACTCACCCGCTATCCCGATCAGCGCCGCCTGCTCATCGACAATCCCGCGCTCATTCCCGATGCGGTGGAGGAGTTCCTGCGGCTCACCTCGCCCGTGCAGGGTTTGGCGCGCACGCTCACGCATGATGTCGAGATCGACGGCACCGTGATTCCGGCCGGGCGTCGGGCGCTCTTGCTGTATGCCTCGGCGAATCACGATGAACGGCAATTCGGTCCGACCGCGGGCGAACTCGAGGTGTTGCGCCGACCCACCCGGATCCTGACCTTCAGCCATGGCAATCATCACTGCCTCGGCGCTGCTGCCGCCCGGATGGTGGCCTGTGTCGCGCTGGAGGAGTTACTGGCCCGCTGTCCCGATTTCGACGTCGATATCGACGGGGTCCGCTACGCCCCCGGCAGCTATGTGCGGTGGCCGGATCGAGTGCCGTTCCGGGTGTCGGCGTGAACGACTGGCTGCGGCCCACCCGCGCGGATATCGCAGCCGAGCAGATTCTCGACGCCGCAGCCCAACTGTTCGTCGAACGCGGCGTGACGAATACCGGCATGGGCGATGTGGCACGCGCGGCGGGATGCTCGCGGGCGACGCTGTATCGGTACTTCCCGAACCGCCAGTCCTTGCGTATCGCCTTCGTACACCGCGAGGCGCGCCAGGTCGCCGCCGCCGTCGCCACGGAGGTGGCCGGCGTCGCGGATCCCGGCGAGCGGGTCGTCGCCGCGATGATGGCCTCGATCCGGCTGGTGCGGGCCGACCCGACCCTGATCGCCTGGTTCGGCGCGGGCGATGCCGGACTGGCCAACGAGATCGGCCGGACCTCCGATGTCATCGAGGCGATCGGGGCCGGGCTGCTCCCGACCGCGACCATGGCTGACGCCGACCGGTCCCGGCTGGCCCGCTGGGCGGCCCGTGTGATCATGTCGTTCCTCACCGCGCCCGGCCGCGATGAGGCCGACGAGCGCGCGATGCTCGAGCGGTTCGTCGCGCCGGTCGTCACCGAAACGCTCGAACGTCTTGTCGCACAATATAATCCGAATGGCTGAGGCTCCCGGCCGGGTCAGTAGCCGAGGCGCACATCGTGGGCGACCTCGCCGCCGGATACCATGACGCGGCTGGTCACCGGAGGGTAGCCGCGCGCGACGACGGTGTACTGACCCTCCGGCAGATCCGGCACGACGTACCTGCCGTGCTCGTCGGTGCGCGCGGACGCGGTCAGGTCGCCCGCGGCATCCAGGACGGTGATCTGAATATCGGGTACCGCCCGGTCATCGTCGGCCCTGGCCGATCCGGCGAGCACCGCCATCGGCGCGAGTTCCACATCGTGGCGCAGCAATCCGCTGTCCGGCACCGTGAGGGTCGTCGCGCCCGGCCGCATATGGTCGGCCACCGCCACCAGGGTGTAGGTGCCCGGGACCACGCCACGGCACAGGTACGCGCCGTCGCTCGCGCTGACGGCCGCGCCGACGACCTCGCCGTGCGGGTCCGTGAGCGTAATCGTGGCGCCCTCGAGCGGAGTGCCACGACGAGCCGAACGGACCACACCGGACAACTCGCCGGATCCGAGCAGGGTCAGATCGAGCTTGTGCGTCCGCCAGCCGACCGTCACGCTGACGGCGGCGGGCTGATGCCCGGTCGCCGCGGCGATCAGCACGTAATTGCCCGGGTCGGGCGCGGCGATGGAGTAGGCGCCATCGCCCTCGCCGATGGCACGGGCGGCCTGGTGGCCGCGCTGATCGATGAGGGTGAGCGCGGCGGCGGGGACCGGATGCCCGTCCTCCCGGCATACCCGGCCGCCGATCGAAAACCGTTCCGGAACAGGATCTTCGGTCACCGCCTCGGCGGATATCGCCGAAACCCGGTGCGGTCCGCCACTGTGATGCGCGGCCGCGGCCAGCACCGGTTCGGGTTCGGACAGTACTTCCGCGGCACCCTCCCAGATCTGTGCCTCGTCCCAGCTCGACTCGGAGGGCTCCGTCGCTTCCGGCTCCGCGAGCGCGGCGGCGACGTCCTGGAGCGGAATCTCCTTCATGAACATCAGCACCACGCAGGCGAGCACCGCGATGGCCGCGGCGACCAGGAATACGGCCTGCATGGATTCGGTGAATCCGGTCAGGATCGGCACCCGAACTTCCCCCGGCAGGGCCGCGAGCCCGCTTGTGCTGCTCTGCATGCTGGTGAGCTGGGCGGAGTCGAAGCCCTCCGGCAGATGCCCGCCGAACGCATCGATGATCCGGTGCGGCAACAGATTGAACAGGATCGTCAGGAATACCGCGACGCCCAGGGTCCCCCCGATCTGGCGGAAGAAGGTGGCCGCCGCGGTAGACACTCCCATATCCACCGGCGGCCCCGCATTCTGCGCGGCGATGATGAGGGTCTGCATACATCCGCCGAGCCCGAAGCCGATGATCCCGCCGCAGAGCAGCGGTTGCCAGAGCGGGCTGTCGTATTCCACCAGCGCGTGCAGCGCGGACCCGAGCGCGATAACGAACGATCCGATGACCGGCAGTATCTTGTAGCGCCCGGTCTTCTTGGTGATCACTCCGGCGATCTGCGATCCGACCATGATGCCGAGCACCAGCGGCAGCATCAGCAGACCGGCCTTGGTCGGTGAGTAGCCGCGCACGACCTGGAAGTACAACGGCACCAGGACAATCGCGCCGAACATCGCGACACCGACAATGAATCCGCCCACAATGGCAACGCTGAACGTGGAGCTCCGGAACAGCCGCAGCGGGATCAACGCGGCATCCTTCATCAGGAATTCGACGAGGATGAACAGCACCAGCCCCGCCGCACCGACCCCGTAGCAGAGCAGGGCGCGATCCGAGCTCCAACCCCACTCCCTGCCCTGCTCGGCCACGATCAACAGCGGCACCGCGCATACGGTGAGTGTCAGCGCGCCGAACCAGTCGATCCGATGCCGCTGGCGCTGATGCGGCACGTTCAACACCTTGGCGACCACCAGAAACGCCAGCACGCCGACCGGAACATTGACCAGGAACACCCAGCGCCAACCCTCGAGGCCACCTAGTTCGGCGTAGTTCGAGAAGAATCCGCCCAGCACCGGACCGAGAACAGTGGCCGAGCCGAACACGATCATGAAATAGCCCTGGTAACGCACCCGTTCCCGGGCGGGCACGATATCGCCGATAATGGTGAAGGCCAGCGACATCAACCCACCCGCGCCCAGGCCCTGGAACGCGCGGAATCCGGCCAGCTGGTACATCGAGGTGGCGAAGGTGCATGCCACCGAACCGATCACGAACAAGCCGATCGCCGTGAGATAGAACGGCTTTCGCCCGTATATATCGGCCAGCTTGCCGTATAGCGGGGTGGTGATGGTCGCGGTGATCAAATAGGCCGTTGTCGCCCAGGCCTGTTCGTCGAAACCGTTCAGGCTGTTGGCGATCTGCACGATCGCCACGCTGACAATGTTCTGATCCAGCGCGGCCAGGAAGATGCCGAGCAGTAGGCCGGACAAAATGGTCAGGATCTGCCGATGCGACAGCGACGCGCCTGATTCCGGGACCGGTGCCCGGGTGGTGGTGGAATTCGTCATAGAGAAGCCCTGGTTCTTTTCGACCGTCTGTCGTGGAGTAAAGCCAAGTGCCGCAAACGAAACTACTGTTGCCGATGAATACTTCGGGTACGCGACCGCCGTCGTTGCGAGACCGGCGCCATCGCACGGCGCCCGCGAGTCCCATTCCCCACCAGCAGATTTGATCAGCGCGAACAACTAGTTGTGGTGGGTCACTATACATACCGTCCGCATGCGATCCGGCCGGGCAGCCCGGCTCACGCGCCATCGCGTCGCAACGTCTCGGTCGGATGGGCAACGACGCGGTCGATAACGGGCACTGTTTTCCAGGCGTCGAACACTTCATATCGCGGGGCGGTGGCGGCAGGATGCCGCACGGGCCTCGGTCCGAGCTGAGCGGCCGGGTACGGGGCCGGCCGTCGTGTTCTCGGGCCGGTAGCCGCGCACAAAATAAATCGCCCTCGCGCGGTGGTGGCGGCGGGGTAAATTGCGGGCAGAGCAACTCCCGATCGACTCCCGCGCAGAAGGGATCGAGATTGATGAGATCTGCTACGCGCCGCCGACTACACGCGGCGGCAACGACTACGGTCGCTATCGCCCTCGCCGTCGCCGCCGTCGCGTGCGGATCGAATGATCGCGACGAAACCGAGCAGCGCATTACCTCGCTGCCTCGGAATATCGAGCAGAGCGACGACCCGAACGCCGAGAAGATCGTGGATATCGTGCGCGCGCACATGTCCGAACTCCACCTCAGCGCCGCTGTATTCGGCGTGTGGCGCGGTGACGAAGTCATCGTGACCGGGGCGCTCGGCGAATCCCCGCTGGCTGTGCCCGCGACGCGGGATATGCAACTGCGCGTCGGCCAGCCGATGGAGCCCATGCTGTCGACGGTGCTTTTACAGCTCGGCGAAGCGGGAACGCTGGGCCTCGACGAGCCCATCGCCAAGTGGGTGCCCGACTTTCCACGGGCCGACAAGATCACGCCCCGCATGCTCGCCAATGGCACGACCGGGATCTCGGATTACGTGACAAACCCCGAGTTCCTGAAGATCTTCTACGCAAATCCTATGAAGGGCTTTACCGCTCAGGAAATCTTCGACCTGGCGAACTCGCGCCCGCCGCTGTTCGAACCGGGGACCGATTGGGCCTACGCGCACAGCGATTCATGTCTGCTCGGGGTCGTCCTCGAGAAGGCAACCGGCCGCCCCTTGGGTGATCTGCTGAAGGAGCGGATCTTCGAGCCGCTCGGCATGGATAAGAGCAGTGTCGTGCTGACTCCTCAGATGACCGAACCGATCCTGCACGGCTACACCAACGAACGCGGCGTCTTCGAAGACTCGACCTTCTGGAATCCCACGGCCTTCCTCAACAGCGGCAATATGAACTCCACGGTGGCCGAGGTCGGACGATGGGTTCGTGCGCTCGGCACCGGTGAGGTGGTCTCCGACACGGTGTTCGAGGAGATGATGGCGGCCAAGACGGCCGGGTTGGGGCCGTTGACCCCGGAGAAGTACTTCGCTTACGGGACCGTCCATTTCAATAGTTGGCTGTTCATGGACCCGGCGTTCGGGGGCTATCACGGTGTCGCTCTCTACGAAACGAATTCCAAGACCGCGATCGTCGTGTACGTCACGCTCGGACCGGCCGCCGACACGGATATCGACAACGCCGTCCCCATCGGAAATGCCATCGGTACACTGCTCCTGCCCGTCAATCCGCCGAAAGTATTCTGACCGGGGACCGGTCCATGCGGCTGTGTCCGTCGATACCTGCCGATGATCGTGGAGCGCAAACATCTCGGCTGACAGCAGGGTTTCAAATGGCTGATGGGGCGCTCTGAGCAATTTAGAAGCAATTTGGAATCTGTAGCAATGTCGGCGCCGTATCATCCTGCTTCTCGCCATGTGTCGAGATGCTCTCGTTGAAACGGGCGCGCGGGCATCGAGTTCGACGTGAAAGTATACTGCGCACAGCAGCGTTGCCGCATTCAATGCGAAGCATGCTGCGGAGTCCAACTTGTGTCTTGACTGGAGTTCCTCGACGGTACGACGATGGTCCGATGACCGGCGATGATGAATTGCTCCAGGTCGAGCAGGTGATCGAACGTCTGATCACTCGATACCCTGCTGTCTCACCTGTTGACATAGAGCACATTGTTCGCAATATTCACAAGCGCTTCGCGGCGGGGCGTATACGGGATTTCGTGCCACTTCTCGTCGAAAAAGCAGCGCGACACGATATCGGTAACCGAGTATCGGAGGTAGCCGCGATCGCTCCTGTAGTACAGGATCTCGGCAAATACGCCGAGTCGCAGCAACTGCTAACGATGCAGTCGGCTGGCAAACCGAGCTCCGCAGTCGAACGGCCGCCCGAATCGCGGCATTCGAACGACCTGTGAGGAGAATGGTGGGAAAGAAGTCCGATCGCAAGAAGGCCAGGCCGAAAAGATCCGGTAGCACCGGTTCGCGGGCGTCGAATGGCGAATTGGTCGAGCTCGGAGCAGCGCGGGAGCCCGGCACCGCCCGACCGATGAAGAACAAGGAGTACCGCCGACTGCTGCGGCCGCTGGATGCCGAACTCGTCGCGTTGCAGGAGTGGGTGAAGGCGTCGGGGGCGCGGATCTGCATCCTGTTCGAGGGCCGCGACACCGCGGGCAAGGGTGGCGTGATCAAGACGATTACCGCCAGGGTGAGCCCGCGGGTCTTCCGTGTCGTCGCCCTGCCGGCGCCGACCGAGCGTGAGAAGTCGCAGATGTATGTGCAGCGCTACCTGCCCTATCTTCCCGCGGCAGGGGAGATCGTGATCTTCGACCGCAGTTGGTACAACCGCGCCGGTGTGGAACGGGTAATGGGTTTCTGCACCCAGGAGCAAGCACAGCATTTCCTTCAACTGATCCCGGCGGTCGAACGCGCGATCGTGGACTCCGGGGTGATTCTGCTGAAGTACTGGCTGGAGGTCAGCGAGGAGCAGCAGACACTGCGACTGCAGAGCCGTATCGACGATCCTCGCAAGATCTGGAAGCTGTCGGATCTGGATCTGAAGTCCTACAGCCGGTGGTACGACTACTCCCGGGCCCGCGACGAGATGTTCCACCTCACCGACACCGGCTGGGCGCCTTGGTACGTCGCGGTCAACGACGACAAGAAGCGCGGGCGGCTCAACATCATCAGCCACCTCCTGAGCCGGATCCCCTACGGACCTCTGCACCACCCGGATATATCCCTGCCACAGCGGCAGAGTGCCCACGGCTACCAGGCGCCGATGCAACCACTGCACTGGATTCCGACTCCCTACTGAGCGTCGAGCCGGGAAAGGACGAGCGGTCATGGCATCCACCCACGCCGCGCCGAACGACCAGGCGCACGGACTCACCACCGCGCAGACGCCGCCGAGTTGGCACGCGCAGGACGCCGGGTCCGTCGTGTCGGCACTGGCCTCCGATGCGCAGTCCGGTCTGGGGGCCGCCGATGTGGATGAACGCCGCCGCCGGTATGGCTCCAATGCGATTGTGTCCGAGCCGGTTCCGTCGATGTGGGTGCTCGGGCTGCTACAACTGAAGGATCCGATGAACCTGATGCTGGTCGCGGTGGCGGTGGTCAGCATCGTTATCGGTGAGATCTCGACGGCGCTCGTGGTCGCGGTGCTCGTCGGGCTCAATGTGGTGCTTGGCACACGGCAGGAATTGAAAGCGCGCGCCAGCGTGGACGCGCTGGCGAAAATGCAGATACCGCAGGCACGGACGATGCGCGACGGCGTCCTGATCCAGCTCGACGCCACCGAACTCGTGCCCGGCGACATCGTCCAGCTCGAAGCGGGCGATATCGTCCCCGCGGACGGCCGCTTGCTCACCTCGGCCACCTTGGAAACGCAGGAGGCGGCCCTCACCGGTGAGAGCGCACCGGTCGCGAAGAACCCCCAAACCCTCGACGACGCCGATATCGCCCTCGGTGACCGCACCGATATGGTCTTTCAGAACACCTCGGTCACCCGTGGCACCGCCACCATGGTGATCACCGAAACCGGCATGAATACCCAGATGGGCCGGATCGCGTCGATGCTCTCGGCGGTCGCACCGAAAAAGTCTCCGCTACAGCGCGAATTGGATTCGCTCACCAAGGTGCTCGGCGTCATCGCATGGACGTCGGTAGCGATTATCCTGGTCATCGGAATCAGCCGGGGTGACGACCTCACAACCCTTCTGCTGCTGGGCATTTCCATGGGCGTTTCGGCGATCCCGACCGGCCTCCCGACATTTGTCCAAGCGATGCTGGCCTATGGCGCGCGTCAGCTCGCCGAAGCCAAAGCCGTCGTGAAGAACCTCACCGACGTCGAGACGCTCGGCGCGACCAGCGCCATCAATTCGGATAAGACCGGCACACTGACGATGAATCAGATGACCGTCCGGTCGCTGTACTTCCACACCCGGTGGTACTCGGTGGAAGGTGAGGGCTACAGCAAATCGGGCAAGATCACCCACGCCGCAGGCGATCCCACCCCGGATTTCACCTTGCTGGCCTACGGGTTGTGCCTCGACAGCGACGCCACCGTCTCCGACACCGGCGAGGTCGTCGGCGATCCGACCGAGGCCGCGCTGGTGGTGCTCGCGGCGAAGATCGGCGTCGATGCCGCACTCACCCGGCGGAACTATCCACGTGTGGCGGCGGTGCCGTTCGACTCGGCATACAAATTCATGGCGACGTTCCACCACCTCCAGGTCGACGGCGCCACCCAGTTCGTAGAACTGGTCAAGGGCGCACCCGATATGGTCCTGGCTCGATGCGGGACCGCCTTCCGGCCGGGTCGGGTAACGGTGCCGATCGATGAGGTACGCGAGGAACTGACCGCGGCGATCCGGACCATGTCCGAGAAGGGACTTCGCGTGCTGGCCTTCGCCGCCCGCCGCCTCGACGGGCAGGAGGACGCGGTGCGATCCGACCCCATGTCCTTCGTCGAGGACCTCACCTTCGTCGGCATGGCGGGGATCATCGATCCTCTTCGCCCGGAGGCGATCACCTCGGTGCGTACCGCGCACCAGGCCGGCATCGACGTCCGGATGATCACCGGCGACCACGCGGTCACCGCCTCCGCCATCGGCGCCGAACTCGGACTCGGCCCGGGCGCGATCGGCGGGGCCGAACTCCAGGCCATGTCCGACGAGGCCCTGTCGGCGGCGCTTCCGGACCTGCACGTATTCGGCCGTGTCACCCCCCAGGACAAATTGCGCCTGGCCGACATCATGCAGAAAGGCGGGGCGGTCGTGGCCATGACCGGCGACGCCGTCAACGACGCCGCCGCCCTGAAGAAAGCCGATATCGGCGTTGCCATGGGCTCGGGCAGCGAGGTCACCAAGCAGGCGGGCAAGATGGTGCTCACCGACGACAACTTCGGGACCCTGATCACCGCGATCCACCTGGGTCGCAACATCTACGACAAGATCGTGTCCTATATCCGCTATCAGATGTCGAAGCTGTTCTCACTGGTTCTGCTGTTCCTCGTCGCGAGCATCTTCGACATCAACGACGGGGTCGCGCTCACCCCGCTGATGGTGCTGTTCCAGCACTTCTTCATCACCCTGTTCCCGGTGGCCGTCATCATGGTCGATCCTCCGGCGCCCGACCTGATGAACAAGCCGCCCCGTGACCCCGCGAAGCCGATAGCCAACCGCGCGGCGTTCACACAGTGGTTGGCGTACGGAATTCTGCAGTTCGCGGTCACACTCGCCGCCATGCTTCTCGCCCCGGGCGATATGAGTACCACCGAGGCGAACGTCCCCATGACCACGGCATTCGTGGTGCTGTCCTTCGGTTCGATTCTCAGCGGCCTCGTCATGCGACGCGATCCGGAATCCGGTGTAACCCCACCGGTTCTGAGCGCGCTCAAAATCCTGTCGATCCCGATCATCGTCACCGTCTGCGCCGTCGAAATCGGCTTCCTGCAAGACCTGCTCATGACGACGTCGCTGACCGGCGGCCAATGGCTGGCCTGCCTCGGTTGGTCGATGATCATCCCGATCGTCGTGGAAGCGGAGAAGGCACTGCGGCGCCGACGCCGTCTCCGGTCCACGCCGCCCGCACCGATACCCACCGCGGTCGCCGTGGAACCGCAGCGCGCACGTCTGCGCTGAGGCCGACCATGTCCTGGGTCGAAACTCTGGGCCGGCTACCCGGGATCGCGACGGCCCGGCAGTACCGCAGGGAATGGCTGCGCACCGACATCACCGCCGGATTGGTCCTGACCGCCCTGCTCATCCCCGCCGGAATGGGCTACGCCGAAGCTGCCGGGCTACCGGCCTACGCCGGGCTCTACGCCACCATCGTGCCGCTGCTCACCTACGCGGTGGTCGGTCCGTCGAAAATTCTTGTGCTCGGCCCGGATTCATCGCTGGCACCGCTCATTGCCGCGGCCGTGCTTCCGCTGGCCGTGGCCGATGATCCGGAAAGCGCGCTCGCGCTCGCCGGCGTCCTGGGCGTGCTCATGGGCATCATTCTTCTCGTCGGCGGATTCCTGAATTTGGGCTTCGTCACCGAGCTGCTGTCCAAACCCATCCGGCTGGGATACCTGAATGCGATCGCGCTCATCGTCGTCGTCGGGCAGCTTCCCAAACTGCTCGGGTTCTCCGTGGAGGCCCCGGGTGTACTCGGTGAAATCGCCGAGATCGGAAAATCGGTGTTCAACAGGGAAATCGACCCGATCGCCGCCGCCGTCGGCATCGGCGCGCTCGCGATCATCGTGGCGTTTCGTCTCTGGCTTCCTATCGTCCCCGGAGTCCTGGTCGCGGTCGTCGCGGCGATGGCGCTGTCGGCGGCGGCCGATCTCACCGACGACATCGATATGGTCGGAGCCCTTCCCGAAGGTCTGCCGCTACCATCCTTCGGCGGAATCACCTGGCACGATGTCGGACATCTGGTCGGCCCCGCGGCCGGGATCGCGCTGATCGCCTTCGCCGATACCGGCGTGCTGTCGCGAACCTTCGCCTCCCGGCACGGCGAGGACGTCAACGGCAGTACCGAGATGAAGGCGATCGGGGCCGCCAATATCGCGGGCGGCCTGTTCGGTGGCTTCCCGGTCTCGGCGAGCGGGTCACGAACCCCGGTGGCCGAACAAAGCGGCGCTCATACGCAATTGGCCGGTGTCGTCGGCGCACTCGCGGTATTGCTGTTCGTCCTTGTCGCCCCCGGGGTCACCGCCTATCTGCCCGATGCGGCACTCGGGGCCGTGGTGATCGTCGCGGCTACGGCGTTGATCGACGTCGGCGGCATGATCCGAATGTGGCGCATGAGCACCATCGAGTTCGGACTCGCGGTCGCGGCGTTCCTCGGGGTCGCGCTGGTGGGAGTACTACAGGGCATACTCGTCGCGATCGGGCTGTCCTTCGTCGCGGTGGTCACGCGGGCTTGGCAGCCACACCGGACCGAACTCATCCGAACCGGGGATCGCCCGGGCTTCCACGACATCGAACGCCACCCCGGCGGCCAACGCATTCCCGGCCTCGTGCTGGTGCGGTTCGATGCACCCCTGTTCTTCGCCAACGGGGAAATCTTCGACTCCTACGTGCGCTCGGTGGTTGCGAAGGCTCCGACCCCGGTCGAATGGGTCATCGTCGCCGCCGAGCCGATCACCGGTCTCGACACCACCGCCGTCGATGAGCTGGTCGACCTCGACAGGTATCTGGAGGGCAAGGGGATTCGGCTGGCGTTCGCGGAGATGAAGGGACCGATCAAAGACCGCCTGATCCGATTCGGGGTGAACGAACGGTTCGACGCGACGCACTTCTATCCCACCATCGACGCGGCGGTCAGCGCATTCCACCACCGAACCGGACATACCGGCCGTTCGACCGATCGTTGAACCGACTACCCGAGACGAGGCACATCATGAACCACGATGACACCACCCGCCCGACACCGAGGAATGCGAGGGCCCGGCGATGAGCCGGTCGAGCACCGCTGATCGCGACGCCAATACCCGGAGCTGGTTGGCACGCGCGGCGTTCGCGTTCGCCGCCGCGGCGGCAGCCGTACCCATAGTGTTCGCCGGGTTGCGCGGCACGTTGGGGCTGCTCCTCGTGGGGATCGGCGGCGTCGTCGTCACGGTGGCGGCGTTGTACTGGTTCCTGATCCGCCGCAGGGTGATCCGGTGGATCGCGCTGAGTGTGATGATCATTGCGCCGATCGTCGTCCTGGTCCTCTTCATCCGCGCGCACCTGCTGTGGGTGGTGCTGCTCGCGTACGCGCTGGCGCTGCTGGCGCTGATCTGTGCGCGTGCCGCGCTGCGCCGTGAGGATTCGCAGACGCATATGCGTGAATATCCGGCATCGGCACCGAAACACCCATTCCTGATCATGAATCCGCACTCCGGCGGCGGGAAGGTCGCGAAGTTCGACCTACAGCGCAAAGCACAAGAACTCGGCGCCGAGGTCGTATTGCTCGAAGGCCCTGGCACCGTCGACGTCGTGGCCGTGGCCCGACAAGCGGTCGCCAGGGGAGCGGACCTGCTCGGAGTCGCCGGCGGCGACGGCACCCAGGCGCTCGTCGCGGGCATCGCGGCCGAACACGACCTGCCGTTCCTGGTGATCAGCGCCGGAACCCGCAACCACTTCGCGATGGACCTCGGTCTCGACCGCACCGACCCCTCAACCTCACTCGACGCGCTCCGCGACGGTGTCGAACTGCGTATCGACCTCGGCACTATCAACGGACGCCCCTTCGTGAACAACGCCTCCTTCGGTGTCTATGCCGAGGTGGTGCGCAGCCCCGCCTACCGCGCCGACAAGACGGCAACGGTGCTGCAAATGCTGCCGGACCTCCTCGCCGGAGAGACCGGTTCACAGCTCATCGCACGCATCGGTGATACGACAATCGACCGGCCACAGGCGGTCCTGGTCAGCAACAACCCTTACGGAAACAGCGATCTGGCCGGACTGAGCCGCCGCGACCGCCTCGACCGCGGCGTACTCGGGGTGGTCACGCTGTCGGTCGCGAACACTCGACAGGCCATCGGCCTGCTGCGCCGCACCCGAAACCGCGGACTGACGCAGTGGACCGCGGATGCGGTGGTCATCGATGCGCACACCCCGGAGATTCCCGTCGGAGTAGACGGGGAATCGCTCCTGCTCCAGACCCCGGTCGAGTGCAGTATCCGCCCCGGCGCCTTACGAATTCGGGTGCCCCGTATACGGCCGGGTGTGCGCCCTTCCGCACCGGTGCTCGATTGGATTCGACTCCGTGACAGTGCACGTCGCTTTCGGAATCCGGCCGAATCACAGCCCGACAATTGAGTCCACAGTTCATATTCCGCGTTCGTCGACCGGACTCGACGATCATTCGGCGGTCGGTGGTGAGAGTAGTGCGCTGAGTGCGGCAGCGGCTTCGAGGAGCTCTTTGGATCGCGTTCGGACGCTTATGTCTCGGGCAGCCAGACGGGCGATGACGTCGTCCGAGCGATGTGGACGACGCAGCTCGGGCATCAGGGCCTGTAATTGCGTGATGCGGTAGCCGGCCAACCGCAGTTGGTGCACGATCCGTGCGTCGCGGACCTGGTCGGGTGTGTATCTGCGTGCTCCTCGGACGCGGTCTCGACCCGGTACGACCAGACCGACAAGGTCCCAGTGCCGCAGTGTTGTCGGTCGTACATCGAGCGCGCCGGCCAGCTCGGAGATGCTCATTTCATCCGACTGTCGCATATCGTCGATGGGCTCCGCGGCGATCGCCCTGGCGGCCGCCTTGGCCGCCTCGAGATCGCGACGTTCCCTGTCGAGTCGAGCGTGCGCCGCGTCGAGAAGGGCGAGCAGCTCCGAGAGCTGGTTCGTGTGCGCGGCACGCATGATCTTCTTGGCTTCGATCGGACCGGTACCCGCCGCCAGACTGCGGTAGGCGCGTGCGGAGTGCACATGTGACCCGTCATAGAGCCGGTATCCGGACGAGGTGCGCAATGCGGGCGGGAGTACGCCCTCGCGTTCGAGGTTGCGGATCTGCTGGACCGAGTACCCGGCCCGGCGTGCGATATCGACAGTACGAAGACCACGCGAGTTGAGACTTTTCACGTCTTCACCGCCCTATATGGGAGTCGAGTCCACACAAGCACTCCAATGTAACGCTGGAATACATGAGTATCGACGAGATCATCGACTTCATCGAATCCCTGGGGGAAGTGCTGACACTCAGGCCGGGGCCCGGCGACGGTTCACCCGAAATCGCCTGGGGGGACACGTTCTTCTACTACGCACCCGATCGCCAGGTCCCGGCCACGGGCCAGCCGTTCGCGACGATCGTGACCAAGGACTATCCGGACGACACCGGATCGGATCTGAACCGGCCCGGTGTCTTCCGCGTGAACGTCAACGCCGGTAAGGAAGCCTTCGTCCGATGGACCGGCCACGATCCCCGCGACATCACCGACCGCGGCGGTGACCCGAGCAGGCTCGACACCGTGCTGGCACACCCCGTGTACGGCAGTGCGGCATGGCTGGCAGTGGTGAACCCGGGCAGGCAGACGCGGGAGCCGATCCTGGAGCTTCTCCGCACCGCACACGACCGGGCCCGCACCCGCTACCAGCGGCGCATCGGATCGCATTAATACCCCGATGGTCTCGTCGTTATGGGCCGGGTTTCCGGGCGGCGGGGACGGCGTGCCGATCGTGGTGTGGGGTCCGGCAGGCGTCGATGATGATCTCGCGGGCCGCGCGTCCTTCGGGGGTGGGCATGAGGGCATAGTTGTGGGGTAATGCGGCACCCTCGTGGTAGTCGACCGGTACTCCGGCGGCTTCGGCCCGGCGAGTCAGGGTTCGTGCGTCGATCACGGTCATTTCGCGAGTACCGCAGAAGACTGTGAGCGGCGGCAGTCCTTCGACGGGACCGTACAGCGGGCTGACCCGGGGGTCGCGGGTATCGAGGCCGTCGGCGTAGAGCCGCCCGATCTCGGCCAGCCCGGGCCGCTGATGGAATGGATCGTCCGGTTCGATCGCGGCCAGCGCCGGGTCGCTCATGGTGACGTCGAGCCAAGGGGATATCAGCACGACCCGGGATGGTTGCGGCCCACCGTGATCGCCCAGGACTTGTGTTGCCGCCAGTGCCAGCCCGCCGCCGGCCGAGTTACCCATGACCACGGTCCTTCCGGAGCCTCGCTGTTCGATCGTCCTGGCGAGTATCGCGGCGGTGGTGGCCACCATGTCGGCGGCCCGGCCGTGCGGGACAAGCGGATAGATCGGGACCACGCACTCCGCCGGAACGGCGGCGCCGAGTGCGCGGACGAAACTCCAATGCGGGCGGACGATCTCGCGGATGAAGCCGCCGCCGTGCAGGAAAACCACGGTTACGTCGGTGGAAACGGCTTTCGGCGTTATCCGGTACACGGGCCAACCGTCGAGGTCGTCCCGGGTGACGGTCGCCTCCTTGCGCAGGAACGCCGGGGGCCGTACGTCTTCGACGCGCCGGTCGCGTTTCTCCAGCGCTGCTCGAAGCCGTGCCGGGCTGCCGAGCATCTGCCGCTGGCCGCCCGCCGCCAACAGCGCTGTGACAGCTCTGGTCTGCCAGCTCGGCTTCGCCGCACCTGTCTCGGTCGTCATCGCCGCTCATCTCCCTGTCATCACGTCTCGCACCGGCACGGCCGCGCCGGGCACCGATTAGCCTGGCGGATATGACCGGAGTCGCGCTTTCACAAACCTGCGCTGGTGCGCCCGTGCTGTGGATGCGGCCTTGGCATGCCGGATATATCGGCCCGGATCTGGGTGTCGGGATGCACGCCACGTCGATCGCATGCCTGGGGCTGAGCTTGGACGAACCGTTCGCGGTGGACACCGCGGAGGACGAGACGATCGTCGCCCGCAGTATTTTCGTACCCGCCCGGGTGCCGCACCGGATTGTCTCGGAGGGACGGATCGCATTGCTGTTCACCGAACCCGGGAGCGCGGCGATCGCCGGGATCGCCGGTGGATCGGGCGGCAGAGCCCGGCCCGCCGTTGTCGATCCGAGCGCCGAGGCTGTTCTCATCACCGCCGCCCGCGCCGGTGTCGCGGGGCTCGAGCGCCTGATGTCGGTTTCGCAACCGTCATATCCGATCGATCCCCGCATCGGTGCGATCGTGCGCGATATTCGTGCCGACCCGACCATGCACATCCGTGCGGAGCTCGCGGCCAATGCCGCCGGGATGTCGGAATTCCATTTCCTGCGGATGTTCGCCGCACACACCGGCACCACATTCCGCCGGTATCGGCAGTGGGCCCGCCTGCGCATGGTCTTCGCGAGCCTGGACGCCGGGCACGACCTCACCCGGTGCGCCGCCGATGCCGGATTCGCCTCCCCGTCACACCTGAGCGAAACGTTCCGGCGCACGTTCGGCTTGTCACTGACCGCACTGCTCAGTGCTTCGGTGACGCTCGACATCCGATGACGTATGGCATCCAAGTAGGTTTCATGCCGTCAGCGGGCTCCGCCTAACCGCGCGCCCGCATGCCGGACAGCCGCCGTCAAGCTCCGAAGAAGGGATCGTCGACCACGTACAACCAGCGGCCATCCGGTTGGCGGCGCAAAACCTCGGTGGTCGTCGTGGTGAGAACGTCCCCGTTCGGTCCGACTCCGGTAGCCGTCGCGACGCTGGACATGGTAGCCAGATCACCGACGGTGTGAACCTTGCGCAATTCCAGATTGATTCGCGCGCCACGCTCGATATAGCCGCGCAGACTGTCCCGAATCGCGGCGGTGCCGGAGACGACCACGCCCGGCGCCGGTACGAATGTTGCTTCCGGTTCGTACAGTGACACAAGACCATCCAGGTCACGCGCCGCGAGGTTGCGCATGAACAACCGGCCCAGCTGTTCGGGAGTGGCGGCTACGCCCTCCGTCCGGGCAGCAGCGGGCCGATCGCCCCAACCGTTGTCCGCCAGCAGATCGTGCCAGTCCGGCATCGCTCCGACCGGCAGGTGCCTGCGCAGCAACTGGCCGGGAAAACTCAACGGTCCGGCCTTACTGGCTTTCCCGATGGCCTGCGCCACGATCGCATCGGTCAATGCGTAGCCGAGATCGGCCCGCGGGAATACGGCGTGCACTCGCTCGACCAGATCGGCAGGCAGGACTTCGCGGTCCCGTCCGATCACATCGGCGCCGGTACCGGCCTGGGTCAGCGCGATCTCCGGACGTTTGCGGGCGGCGATCCCATCAACGGCGTGCAGTGCGATGGCGTCCCACACGATGTCGATCCGTCGTTCGTCGACCGTGTGCTCGCGCAGGAATGTCGCGGCGACATCGGCTCCGTCGACTTCGAATCGCTGGTCTCCGTTGCCCTGCTCGGTCAATCCGAGGTCGTGCAGGATGCAGCCGAGGAAGAGCAGTTCCTCGTCGTAGTCGGCGGTCGGCACCAGCCCACGCCGCTCGGCGAGCACTCGGGCATAGACGAAACTGCGCACGCTGTGATGGAAGACGAAAGCGGGTTCGGTCTGTTCGGCGAACCGATACGCCGCTACCGCGAGCGCGGTTTCGGGAAGCTGGAATTCGGTGTAGAAGGCAGGCAGATCATCAGCCACGGTGGGCGCTCCTCGATCGTTCGGGTGGTCACTCCGGCTTCGATCTTGCGACCCGAGGCATCCGCCAGCCAGTGGCCAGAATGCCGATGTGCGCTAAATTTTGGCCATGCATATCGTCGCGGTTCTCGCACTCGACGGCGTCGTCGGTTTCGAACTCGCCATCCCCGGTCAGGTCTTCGGAACGGCCAACAGGGCCACCGGCACCAAGCAGTACGACATTCGGATCACCGCGCCCGGCCGCAGCGTGACCACCGACGCCGGACTGGGCGCTGTCCAACTGCACACCCCGTGGGACCTGGACGCCTTGATCGATGCCGACACGATCGTCATTCCCAGCCGCGTCGATTACCTTGCCGCGCCGCCCGATCCGGTGCTCGACGCACTCCGTGCCTGCGCCGCGCGGGGAGCCCGACTGGCATCGGTCTGCATCGGCGCGTTCACCCTGGCCGCCACCGGCCTGCTCGACGGCATGCGCGCGACAACGCACTGGCAGTATGCCGCCGAACTCGCCCACCGCTACCCGCGTATCGACGTCGACCCCGCGGTGCTGTTCATCGACAACGGCAGCCTGCTCACCTCGGCCGGTGTCGCCGCCGGACTCGACCTCTGCCTGCACCTGCTCCGGCGCGATCTCGGTGCCTCCCAGGCCGCCGCAACGGCGCGGCGCATCGTCATGCCACCGCAACGCGACGGCGGTCAGGCACAGTTCATCGAGTACCCCGCCCCGGGCGGGCATGACGCGTTTCTGCAAAACACACTGGACTGGATGGAAGCCAATCTCCATCACCCGTTGACGCTGCAGGACATCGCCCGCCACACCCAAACCAGTATCCGAAGTCTGAACCGGCACTTCCGCGCCCAGATCGGCACCACACCGCTGCAGTGGCTCTTGCGCGCCCGCACCAACCGCGCCCAGCAGCTATTGGAAACCACCACCCTGTCCATCGACCGCATCGCCGAGGAGACCGGGTTCGGGGCCTCGAATACACTGCGCTATCACTTCACCCGCCTCACCGGGGTCTCACCGCAGGCCTACCGCACCACATTTCACGCCAGCAATACTCCAGTCACCTCGAGCTAGCCTGCGGTACAGCTTCAGCGCTTCCGTCCGTACCCGAGATAGGTGACCACCGGGCAGCGCGAACCGCAGTAAGCGGCGCAGACCGGCGGCCCACAGCGGCGCTACCTGCGGCGGGTGAGTTCCACGCGGTCGGCGAGCCGTTCCGAATCCCCGGGCGGCGAAAAGTAGATCTCCATGACCACGCGATCCTGCGATTCCAGCTTGATCAACGTGCGCATCGGGATTGTCTTGCCGGTGAGTTGTGGTCCGAGGATGCCGGGGTCGGTGAACTCGCCCGCCATCGTGATATCGGCTGCGCCGCCGGAGTTCTGGGCCCCTTTGTAGCTCATCGTCATGGGCGTGACGCTGTCCACGGTGGTCCATTCGTAGCGGTTGTCGGTCGGTGCGTAGCCGAGTAGACCCAGCCGGTAGTACGGTGGCCCGCCGACGGTGCCCTCGGCCTCCTCCTGCAGGAAGTTATTGCCGGTCTTGTCGATCCACCGCCAGCGCGACACGATTTCGCGCCGGACGGGGTTCTCGGCGGTGCCCCCGGCGACGAAGGTCGACTTCGCGCCGGTCCATTCGCCGACGAGCTGGTTCAGCCGCCTATGTCCGGCATCCTGCTGCTCGGGCTGCACGATGGTCGACTCGGCCGCTGCGGAGGGAGGTTGGGTCTGGTCCGAACAACCGGCGCCGAGGACCGTGAGCGCGAGCAGCGCGACAGCGGCCAGTGTTCGAGACTGTGTTGTTCGTCGCAAGGAAAGTCGACCTGAACCTCAGAAACCATGGCACCACTGTGGGCAGTGACCGGTGGACCGTCCAATAACAGGTGTGATAACCAATGGTTATGGAGGCGCACTTGCGGGACCTGCGATACTTCACGGTTCTCGCCGAGGAGCTGAACTTCACTCGGGCTGCTGAGCGCCTGTTCATCACCCAGCCTGCGCTGAGTAAACAGATCCGCCAGCTCGAACAGCAGCTCCGGGTGGCTCTGATCGTCCGGGACAAGCGTGGCATCGGATTGACCGCGGCGGGCGCAGCCTTGCTGCTGCAGGCACGAGCACTGCTGGAGCAGTGGCGCGAAGCGCAACGCGTTGTCTCCGCCGCGGCGGCGGCGGAGAACTCGGTGCTTACCGTCGGAATATCCACCAGCGTCGGCCGGGGACTGCTGTCTGCTGCGCGCGAGGGGTTTGTGCGAACTCACCCGACTTGGCGCACCAGATTGCGGCACGTCAATTGGGACGACGCCACCGCCGGGCTCGGCTCGGAAGAGGTCGACGTCGCCTTCCTTTGGCTGCCCTTCCCCGGACACGACTCGTTCAACGTTCGTGTGCTGGTCCGAGAGCCGCGCTGGGTCGCTTTCTGCCATGATCACTGGCTGGCGGGACGCAACGGAATCGACTTCGCCGACCTGCTCGACGAACCGTTCATCGCTATGCCGGAAAGCGTGGGATCACTGCGCGATCACTGGCTCGCTCTCGCCGAGCGCGGCAGCCATCCCGTCCGGATCGGGGCGACGGTATGGAACGCCGAGGAGACTTTCGCCGCGGTCGAGGCAGGCAGCGGCATCGTCTTACTGTCCGCCGGAAACGCGGAGATCTACCGCCGCCCCGGAATCGGCGTCACGCCGGTCACCGGTATCGAACCTGCGGTCATGGCGGTCGCCTGGCGCAAAGATGATCAGCGCGCTGCGGTCCGGTACTTCGTCGAGGCGGCCGCGGGCGCCGCGGGTAGGTAGCGATGCGGTGAGCCAGGCCCTCTTCGAACGCGTTGCGTATCAAAGCATTCGAACGTGTCTGTGGTCCGAATTCGTGGTGTCGAGATGTTCGTCGGTGAGATCCTGGGTACCGATGACGGCGAGCAGTCGCAATTGTTCGACCGCGGGGCTCCCCGGCGGGGCCGTGAAGAATTGGAGCCGTTGACGTCCATCCTCGCTGAACAGGTTCTGGCAGTTGACATCCAGTACGCCGAGCGTGGGGTGGTTGATGCGTTTGCGGTCGCCGCGCCGGACGGCCACGTCGCCGGTATCCCAGAGTTCGGCGAACTCGGCGCTGGCCCGGCGCAGGCGCGCGACCATATCTCTGGAGCGCGCGTCGTGGTCGCGGCGGGCGACAGCGGCACGTAGGTCGGACACCATCACCTTGGCATGGTGCGGATGGTCGGCCGCCGGATACACGGTTCGGCTGGCCGGGTCGGTGAACCAGCGGTAGACGAAGCTCGTCGCGTGACCTTCGGCCGGGACCGGCGGGCCGAGCAGCGCCACGGCCAGCCGGTTCTGCACCACGGTTTCGTGCAGGTCGGTAATGATCTGTGCGGGGGTGGCGTGCAGCTCGTCGAGCAGTGCCAGCAGGGCCGGTTGGACGTGTGCGGCGGTGCCGCTCTCCGCGGCGGGCTCGCGTCCGGCGAGCCGGAACAGGTGGTCGCGTTCGTCGGAGTCCAGCCGCAGGGCGCGGGCAAGGGCGGCAAGTATCTGGGGTGACGGCTGCGCGCCACGGGCGCGCTCGAGTTCGATGTAGTAGTCCACGGACGCGCCCGCCAGCTGCGCGACCTCGTCGCGCCGCAGGCCGGGGACGCGGCGGCGCGAACTAGTAGGCAGACCGACCTCGGCGGGCGTGATCCGCGCGCGGCGCGATTGCAGGAAGGCTCCGAGTTCAGGCAGGTCCACCTGGCCATTCTTATCGGGCACGGCCGACGGAGCCAGGGGGTGCGGACCCCTGGCTGCGGAGATCTCGTAGGTCGTTCGGCCGATGCGTGCCGGGGGCGGATGTCGAGAGGATGGGCGCCGGTAACCGAAAAGAAAGGCGAACATCATGAGCGACAGTCGGATCGCGGAACTGCGGGAGACGGCCAACGAGGCCGTGGTGGCCGGAATGTACAGCGATCTCGCCGAGGGGAACGGCGAGGCTGTGCTGGCGACGCTGAGCCCGCAGATCAGGTGGACCGTCACCGCTGGTCTGCCCTACGGCGGCACCTACGTCGGCCCCGATGCGGTGGCGAGCAATGTGTTCGCCCGATTCACCACCGAGTGGGTGGACTTCGCGGTGATCCCGGACGAACTGTTCGGTGTGCGGGATGTGGTGCTCGCGCTCGGCCACTACGTCGGGCAGCGCCGGGAGACGGGTAAGGCGATGCGCGCCCGGTTCGTGCACGTGTGGCGGATGGAGGGCCGGGTACCGGTGGAGTTCGAGACGATCGCGGATACTCACACCATGGTCGCCGCGATGTCGTGACCCCGCGCTGGTGCGATGACCAGACCGGTCCCGGATCGGGGCCGGTCTGCCCTGCGGCCGAGGTCTGCCGCAGGGGTCACGCGATGTTAGTGTCGGGCTGATGCGATCGGTACGAATAGCGGAAATGCTTGCGGCGCTGTCGCTCACGACCGATCTCGCGGCGGGTGTGCCGTTCGAGAAGGGGCTGCGCACGTGTGTGGTCGCCACGGCATTCGCGGAGTCCTTGCTCGGCGCCGATCCGGTGACCCTTCGGGTGGTATTCGAGACCGCGCTGTTGCGCTCGATCGGCTGTACGTCGTTCGCGCCGGAGCTGGCGGCGATCTTCGGTGACGATGTCGCGTTCCAGGCGGCGCTGAAAACCCTGGATCCCGGCGACGAGGCGATGTTCGCGGAGCAGCTGCGCGACTTCGGCCACTGGGCCGGAGCCGATGCGCCGCGGCTCGCGCGGACTCTTGTCGAAGTGCTCCCGACGGTCGGTGTCGAGGCGATGCGCAATGGGTGTGAGGCCGGCCGGGCACTCGGTGGCGGGCTCGGCCTGCGGTCGGATTCGATCCGTGCCCTCGACGATGTGTACGAGCGCTGGGACGGCCGAGGTATTCCGGACGGTCGTGCGGGCGAAGATCTTTCGCTGGCCACGCGGGTGATCCACCTCGCCGAGCAGGCGGTACTCGCCCATGCGGTGGGTGGAGTGACCGGCGCGGTGTCCGAGATCCGCCGCCGGGGCGGCCGGCATCTCGATCCGCATCTGGTCGAGGTGTTCTGCGCCGATCCGGGTGCGGCGTTGGCCCCGCTGGAGCATCCGGACGCGATCGCGGCCGTGCTCGCGGCGGAACCGGTACCGCACATCACGGTCGCGTTCGCCGCGCTGCCGCGGCTGTGTGCGGTGCTGGCCCGGCTGGTGGATCTGAAGAGCCAGTGGTTGCTCGGCCACAGCGAGCATGTCGCCGCCTTGGCCGCGGATGCGGGCAGGTTGGCCGGTCTGGATGCGGCCGCGGTCGTCGAATTGCGGTGCGCCGCTCTGCTGCACGATCTGGGCCGGGTCGGCGTGCCGAGCAGCATCTGGGATCGGCCAGGTCCGCTGGGAATCGCCGAGATGGAACGGGTCCGGATGCACACCTACTGGACGCAGCGGGTGCTCGATCGGGTGCCCGCGCTGGCGCATCTCGCGCCGATCGCGTCTGCCCATCACGAGCGGGCCGACGGCTCCGGCTACCACCGTGGCGATTCGTCCACGCAGTTGCCATTGGCTGCTCGCATCCTGGCCGCCGCCGACACCTTCGCCGCGCTCACCGAACCCCGGGCGCACCGTGCGGCGTTCGATCCGCAGGCCGCGGCCGAGCTGCTGATGAAAGAGGCCGACGACGGTACGCTCGACCGGCAGTCCTGCGCGCTGGTCATCGAGGCCGCGGGCCAACCCCGGCCGCGTCAGGGGCTGCCCGCAGGCCTGACCGAACGGGAAGTGGAGGTGCTCTGCCTGGCCGCCCGCGGCCTACGCAACCGGGAAATCGCTGAGCGGCTGCGGATTTCGGACCGGACGGTGGGCCACCACCTTGCGCACATCTACAACAAGACCGGACGGCGAACCCGGGCCGGTGTCGCGGTCTTCGCCATGGAACACGGCCTGTTGCCTTAGCTCCGCGCGCGCGAAGTTGCGCAGCAGCTCGTGAAATCGGTAGTGGCCATGTCTGATCGGCTCCAGCATGCCGTGGTCGACCAGGTCCTCACACAATCGTTCGGCAGCACGGTCATCGCGCTCCAGCACGCCCGCGATCACCGGCAGTGTGAGTACCGAGGTGTCGACCCGGGCGAGCTGTCGGAAGGCCTGTGCCGCTTCGGAATCCAGCCGTGCATACCCCGACCGGAAGGCCGACTCCACGGTGACGCCGCCGAATTCGAATGCGTCGGGCGCCGCCCGCCGGGCGGTGATCCGATCGGCCGCCGAGCGGAGGGTCCATTCGGGCCGCATGGCGATCCGGCCTCCGGCGAGCCGGATCGCCAGTGGCAGATGCCCGCACAGGTGTACGAGGTCTCGAGCGGCCCGGGGCTCGGCGGCGACGCGGTCGTGTCCCACGATCCGGCCGAGCAGCGTCACACCGGCGACCGTATCGAGCACGGCGAGACGCCGAGATCGGATGCCAGGCAGGACGATCGGGCGGCGACCGGTGATCAGGACGGCGCTACCCGAGCCGCCCGGCAGCAGCGGCGCCACCTGCTCGGCGTCGTATGCGTCGTCCAGCACGACCAGTATTCGGCGACCGTCGATCATCGACCGCCACAGGGCGCCGCGTTGGTTCGACTCCGGCGGGATGCCGGTATCGGGTACGCCGAGCGTGCGCAGGAACGCGGCGAGCGCATCGCCCGGCTGGACCGGATCGGGACGGCTGCCCTGTAGGTCGAGGTGAAACTGGCCGTCGGGAAAACGATCACGGACGCGGTGCGAGATGTGCACGGCCAAAGCCGACTTGCCGACTCCGGGCATGCCCGTCACACCGGCCACGACCACCGTGCCGGAGGGGGTGAGATCGGTTTCCAGTGCCGCCGCCTCGTCGATGCGGCCGGTGAAATCGGCGGTGTCCGTTGGCAGTTGTGCTGGTATGCGCTGTACTGCCGGTGCATCCCTTGTGCTCGCGGCCGGCAGCGTCACCTTGCTCTCGGTGAGGATCCGCCGATGCAGCTCGGTCAGCGCTGGTCCCGGTTCGAGGCCGAGATCTTCGACGAGCCGCTGCCTGGTGTGCTGGTAGACGGTCAGCGCCTCGGCGCGTCGGCCCGCGTAGTGAAGCGCGGTCATCTGCAGCGCGCAGAGCCGCTCGCAGTGCGGATCGGACGCCCGTAGCGATTCGGCCTCGGCAATGGCGCGGTCGTGATCGCGGAGTGCGAGGGCGACCTCGATCGACTGCTCCCGCAGTGCCCGGTGCAGCCTGCGTAGCCGGGATCGCTGGCCCTCCGCCCACGGCCCGGGCACTCCGGTCAGTGGGTCGCCGCGCCACAGTCGCAGCGCCGCATCGACTTCCGCCTCGGCCTCGGAGAATCTACCTTCGGTGCAGGCGGACTCGGCGGCATCGCGATGTCGTTCGGCGATCGCCGCGTCGGTGCGGATGGGAATGGCCAGGTGATATCCACCGGGCACCGACGCCACGATGTCGGTGGAGTCGGCGCGGACGGCGAGGTGCCGCCGCACCGACCACACGAGGTTGCGGACCGCGCCGATCGCCGAATCCGGACTGTTCGCGCCCCAGATCCCGTCGATCAGCTCGGTGATCGATACGGTTCGTCCGGACATCGCGATCATTGCCAGTAGTGCCTGACTCTTCGGCTGGGTAATCGCGACCACGGTCGAATCGGCACGCGCCTCGACCGGTCCCAGTACCGATACTTGCCACCGCATCCTGTCAGTGCTCCTGTCGGTCACGTTCGGCGATGGACCTGCTGCAGCCCGTAGACCGGGGTGGGAATGCCCGCGTAGCGCGCGGCAAGCTGCACTGCGAGATATCGCGAGTAGAAGCGCGTTTGGTGCAGGTTGCCACCATGGAACCAGAGTCCATCCTGCTGGGTGGGCTTCCACATGTTGCGCAGCTCGCCTTCCCATGGGCCCGGGTCTTTGGTCGTGCCCGAACCGTAGCCCCAGCATCTGCCGACGGCCTCGGCCGTCCCCGGGCCGATGAGGTCGGTGACCCAATGGTGCATCGGTGCGTAGCCGGTGGCGTAGACGACGAGATCGGCGGGTAGCGCGGTGCCGTCACCGAGGACGACGGCGTCCTCGGTGAGTTCACGCACCTCCCCGTGGGCGAGCCGGATGTCGCCGTTGGCAATCAGTTCCGAGGCGCCGGTGTCGATGTAGTAGCCGGACCCACCGCGCAGGTACTTCATGAACAGCCCGGAATCGTCGTCACCCCAATCCAATTGGAATCCGGCCCGCTTCAGCCGGGCGTAGAACTCGGCATCGCGTTCCCGGATGGCGGCGTAGATCGGAACCTGGAGGCTCGGCAGCACTCGATAGGGGAGCGAGGCGAAGATCAAGTCCGCCTTCTCGGTGGTGATCCCGTTCGCGACGGCCTGTTCGGAGTACAGCTCGCCGAGCGCGAGCTCCATGGCCGACTCCGATCGCACGACGTGCGTCGAGGAGCGCTGCACCATGGTGACCTGGGCCCCGGCCTCCCACAGTGCGGCGCCGATGTCGTGCGCGGAGTTGCCGGAGCCGATCACCACCGCGCGCTTGCCCGCGTAGGCGTCCGGTCCGGGGTGGCGGCTCGAATGTTGCTGCTCGCCGCGAAACCGATTCGCACCAGGAATATTCGGCATGTTCGGCTTGCCGGACATGCCGGTGGCCAGCACCAGGTGCCGCGGTGTGAGTACCAGCGATTCCCTGTCGCGCCGCACGTGCACGCCCCATTGCCGATGCCGTTCGTCGTAGGAGGCGCGTACGCAGGTGGTCTTCGACCAGTACGGCACCTCCATGACGCGCGTGTAGAACTCCAGCCAGTCGGCGAGTTTGTCCTTCGGGGTGAACACCGGCCAGTGGTCCGGGAACGGCAGATAGGGCAGGTGGTCGTACCACACCGGATCATGCAGGGCCAGCGACTTGTAGCGGGTGCGCCATCGATCGCCTGGGCGGTCGTTCTCGTCGACGACGAGGGTGGGCACGCCCAGTTGACGCAGCCGCGCGCCGAGCACGATACCGGCCTGCCCGCCGCCGACCACCACGACGTAGGGTTGGCGGCTGCGGCCGAGTTCCAGGTCCTCCCGTTCGCGCTCTTCGGCGCCGCTGGCCCGGTGTCGAATCGCCTCGTGCGCTACACTTTTCGGCCGCTGCGCGCCGACCGGCGCTGGGCGGTCGTGAAGTTCGTGCAATGTCGTGAGCAATGTGAAGGCCCCGGCGTCGGTGAGGCGGAGCAGTCCGATCCCGCTGCCGACGGCGGTGTCGAATCCGATCGACGTCGTGATCACGCCTTCGGATTCGGTTGCCGCCTCGGTCGTGTGGAAGCGGCGCGGGCGGATGTCGGCGACCTGGGTCCGCACCATGTCCGCGATTTCGACACGGCCCTCGAGCGTCTTGATGTTCCAGGTGAATGCCACCAGATCGCGCCAGAGGCCATCGACGGTGAACATCGCGGCCGCGGTGTGCGCGTCGCCTGCGGCGAGCGCCGATTCGAAATCGCGGAGCCAGGCGTCGGCCCGCTGCTGCGGTCCGGTGTCCGTCGCGGGAGTGGGATTCGGTTCGGTCGTGTGAGTCATGGATTCTCCAATACGGCCATTATCGTTCTGCTGCGGCACAGCGGATTTCGCCTCACTGGTCGTTGGTCTCGGAAGCGGCGGGCCGCTCCGCGATCGGTGAACGCTCGAACAGTGAATCGGCCAGCTCGCGAGTCGCATCGGCCCACGGCGCCGAACGCAGCGAGGCGAGATCGATATTCACCTCGGTGCGCGTGCCTTCGGCGTGCACGGTGTGCCCGTCGGTGGAAGCCACCTGGAAATCGAAGACCATGCTGCTCTTGCCCAGGTGCTTCAGCCAGAACCGAACCGCAACCCGCCCCACGCCGCGAACGGGGCTGCGATACCTGATCGTCTGCTCCAACACGACATGGACGACATCGGGATGTGTCGGTACCCCGTCGACAATGGAGTATCCCGCCCGCGCCCATACCGCGACCAGTGCCCGCTCGATCAGCAGCGCATACCGGCCGTTGTGCAGGTTCCCCATGAAGTCGAGATCGTCCAGATGTACCTCGGCCGGCTCGATGCACTCCACGCCGACCGTCGCAGCCGCGCTGACCATGAATTCTCCTTCCATCGACGGGGTGAACCCCCGACTTCGTGTGCCCAAGATGATCTAGAAAGCGCTGTCTCGGCCGCATCGGTCGAACGACCTATGGGTTCGATGGACGTGATCGACTGCGCGATCTCCACCGTCGCTCGGTGCCGCCACGCCAACCAGGTGGTGTTCTCCCGTGGGGCGGGATCCCCGGTCTGCCAGGCGATTCCCTGGCTGCCGCCGCGGGCGATCAGATCGGCAATGAAAGCTGCGGCGGCCGAATCAGTTCTGCCCAGCTGCGGCCGAATGACGCGTGACCGTAGAGGATCTGGCCGGTTTGCCCTGACGGTGGGGCCGCCGACCCCGGTGCAGGCGCCACCTGGATGCCGTTTCTCGAGCCGACGACACTCAGAGGAGTGCGAACCGGGGTATCGACGAAAGTCGCGATCCCGGCCACCAATGATGAACGGAGACAACATGATGGCCGGCCCGCTGGATGAACTGCTGGCAACCTTCTATCGGGGCTTCAGCGGCGAGGTGGATCTGCTCGACACCGTTCTGACGCCCGACTGGGAGGATATTCCGCTCGCACCCGGGCAGGCGCCGGGGCGCGACGGGATCAAACCCCTCATCGCGGCATTCACCCAGGCTTTCGCCGAGGTGAAGGTCGTCATCCACGCCATCGTCGACGGGCGTGACGACAACGGCGACGGGCTCGTCGGTGTCCGGGGCGAGATCTGCGGCACGCATCGCGGCGAATGGTTCGGCGTCCCGGGGTCCGGACGCGAAATCCGCATCCCCATCCACGAATTCCACGAGATCGCCGCGGGGCGCCTCGGCCGGACCTGGCACCTCGAGGACTGGTTCGGCTGGTTCCAGCAGGTCGGCGCGTGGCCGACCGAGAAGGAAAGGAAGAAGCGTAGGTCATGAAGGCAGTACAGATTCGAGCCTATGGAGGGCGGGCCGAGGTGGCGGACATCGACGATCCGGCGGTCGGACCGCGCGAGGTTCTGCTCCGCGTATCGGGTGTCGCGCTGAATCCGCTCGACCTGAAGATCGCCTCGGGCGCCGTCCGAGGGTTCTTCCCGGTGCAGTTCCCGTACACGCTGGGCACCGATGTGTCCGGCACCATCGCCGAGGTGGGCGCCGAGGTCGCCGGATGGTCGGTGGGGGATCGGGTGGTCGCCAGGCTCGATCCCACCCGGGGCTGCGCCGCCGCCGAATTCGCGACGGTTCCGGCCGACCAACTGGCCAAGGCTCCCGCGTCGGTATCCCTTCCGCTTTCGGCGGGCATTGTGACCGCCGCTGGTACCGCGTGGCAGGCGCTCACCGAGGTGGCGAGCCTGGGGGCGGGCCAGACCGTGCTCGTGCACGGCGGGGCGGGCGGTGTCGGCGGCTTCGCGGTTCAGTTCGCCCGGGATATCGGTGCCCGCGTGATCGCCACTGCGTCGGGCGACGGTGTCGATATCGCACTGAAGCTCGGGGCGCACGAGGTTGTCGACTACAAGACTGCCGATTTCACCGAGTCGATCTCCGGAGTGGACGTCGTACTGGATACCGTTGGCGGCGAGAACGAAGCGCGATCACTCGAGGCGCTGCGACCCGGTGGACTGCTTCTGGCGCTGCCGGTACCGCCCGATGTCGAACGCGCCGTAGCGCGTGGCCTGCGTGCGGAGTTCGTTTTCCATACTTCCGCTGCGGGACGCCTCGCGGCGGTGGTGCAAAAGATCGATGACGGCGCTCATATCCTGCTCGATCGCATACTGCCGCTCACCGCGACACCGGATGCGATGAACCATCTGCGCGACGGCACGGCGGCGGGCAAGGTCATCCTGGTGGCCGACAAGATCGTCTGAGCCACTCCAGCCGCCGCGCGGTAGCGCTCCTTCAGCGCTTCCGTCCGTACCCGAGATAGGTAACCACCGGGCGGCCGTCGGGATTCAGGACGAAATCGACCATGGGCGCGATCTGTTCATCGGTGATCGCACCGCGGCGACGGCCGAGCACGGCCTGTATCAGAGCGCGCGCGTTACTCGGCTTGAAGTCACAGATGTCTTCGGAGCGCAGGCCGTGGCGTTCCAGAACGTCGGCCAACTCGCGTGGTGAGCGTAGGCGTCCAGCGGCATAACGCCCGGGCGGCATGATCCGTGTCATCGGAATCCCTTGGAACACACCGAGATAGACCAGTCGGGACAGCAGCGTGCGATTGACGGTGTCGTAGCAGAGCACGCCACCCGGCGCGAGCGCATCGGCGGCATGCTCGATGACGCGTTCCAGGTCCGAGGTGATCTCGAAGGTGTCGGCGTAGTACGCGAAATCGAAACTGCCCGAGGCAACTCCGAGATCCTCGGCCGGCGCGGTTCGGTGCGCGATGGCGAGACCTTCACGTTCGGCCGCGGCGCGCGCCATCGCGGTCGCACTCGCGGACGGGTCGACGGCCGTCACCTCGAAACCCAGCCGTGCCAGACCACGCGGCAGGATTCCGCGGCCGCCCCCGACCACCAATGCCCTGCTTCGAGTAGCGGCGAGACCGAGTTTGCCCATCGTCTCCTCGACGTACTCCAGCCGGACGTTCTGGAAGGCGACAGCGCGAATCTGTCGACCGTCAATCGCTTCCGGTGCTGCCGAATTCAGTTCGATACGCGGGGTCATCGATACTCCAGTCATCTCTTTCGAGGCTTACGTGCACTAATCCGCGCCATTTTCGCCACGGCCTTCGGCCACCCGGAGACCGCTGATGTCGAGGCCGCGCTGGCCGCGCAGGCACTCGACCCGCTGGTCGCGCCCGTCCTGGAGCGAATCACCGTGGCCCGCTTGAACTTGCTGCGCACCATTTTCACCGAGCTCGGATTCGATGCCGACGAGAGTGAGCAGCGAGCCCGCATCCTTCACGTGTCCTACCTCGGCCATTTCCAGGCCGGCCGCGCTACTCCGACCGTCTACCACGACACCGGTTACCTCGAGAGGCTGCTGCATCTGCTCACCGTGCGCTCGTGTTGATTCCTCGGCATACCGCGCAGGGCCGAGTGGACCAGAATCAGCGATGGCACGAAGAAGGTCCACTGCGTGAGGATCAAGATGTCGTCGATCCCTCGGAATCCCACGTTGACGACGATGAATGCGCCAATCATCGCCCACAACAAGCACAGCGTGACCACAAGCAGCGCCCGCGCCGTCCCGTACTCGCCACCGCGCGCCATCCGGGCTGCCCAGCCGAGCGCCGATCCCATTGCCAGGAAAACCAAGCCGACGAAGTGGTACATGGCCACGGCCATCAGAACCGGCTGCCCCTCCGAACCGGTCTCCACGCTGTTCGGAATTCCTGACGCATCCGCTACCAGCGGATCGACATACCAGAAGTACCCCACCGCCTCGTGCACAACCGCGATGACCACCATCAGGATCGCGGCGGCGAACAGCATTCGGACCCGAGTTTTCTCCGATCGCATGATTCAGCCCTGCCCATTCGAAGCCATGACGTTCATGACGCACCTCCACCTCTCGCCCCCTTCCATACAGAACTGTACGGACGCTCGCCGTGGCTCGATTGTGAGAATCGGCAGCTGGCTCGAATTTGGCGAAAGATGGCCGGACAGTTCGCGAATCGGCGCTTATCCGGCGAGTGCGGCGGTGACGGACCTAAGAGGTGATTTCCGGTCTGGGCGGGTTACCCGGTTTCGGTGAGTCCGGTCAGGGCATGGGGCAATGGGCCCTGGTACAGGACGCCGAGGCGTTGGGTGGCACGGGTGAGCGCGACGTAGAGTTCGGCCGCGCCGCGTGGGCCGTCGGCGAGGATCCGTTCCGGTTCCACGACCAGGACGGCGTCGTACTCCAAGCCCTTCGTCTCCGACGCCGCTACCGTGCCCGGCAGACCCGGTGGCCCGATCACGACGCTGGTGCCTTCGCGACCGGCTTCATCGCGTACGAATTCATCCATGGCAGTGGACAGTTCGTCCTCGGCGACCTGCCTGGACCATGGCTTGACGCCGCACGCGCGGACCGACTCCGGTGGCTGGACCCCCGGTGCGAACTCGGCGAGCAGCGCGGCGGCGACGGTCATGATCTCCGCCGGGGTGCGGTAGTTCACCGACAGCGACCGGTAGACCCAGCGGCCCGGTACATACGGCTCGAGCATCGTGTCCCACGATGTCGCTCCGGCTGCCGACCTGCGTTGCGCGAGATCGCCTACCACCGTGAAGGATCGGCCCGGGCAGCGCCGCATCAGCACCCGCCAGTCCATTTCGGACAGTTCCTGGGCCTCGTCGACCACGATGTGCCGGTAGGTCCAGTCCCGGTCCGCGGCAGCACGTTCGGCGAGTTCACGGGTGTCGCGTTCCACAAAGCGCTCGGCGAGGTCCTCGGCGTCGAGCATGTCCTGGGCGATCAGGCCGATATCGTCGTTCAGGTCCTCACGCTTGATGAGCGTGTCGAATACGCCTGCGGCGTACTCGGCCTCGGCCCTGCGTTCCCGCTCGGCGGCGCGCTCGGCGGCCTCGTCGGCCGCCTTGTCGCGGCCGAGCAGATCGACCAGCTCGTCGAGTAGCGGCACGTCCGATACCGTCCACGCCGTGCCGTCCGCGCGCCACAACGACTGGTCGGCACCGGCCGCACGCAACCGTTCCTGGGACGAATACAGCTGTGCCAGCAGTGCTTCCGGCGTCAGGATCGGCCAGAGTTCGTCGAGCGCGGCGGTGAACGTGTCGTTCTCGGCGAGCTCGGCGAGCAGGTCCGCCCGCAGCTGCTCCCATGCTTCGCGGTCTTTCCGGGTCAGCCAGCCACGGCCGATCCGGGCTATCGCCCGTTCGGTGAGCACCCACGTGACGATCTCGCTGAATACCGCGCGTGCCGGGTTGTGCGGCAGCCCACTCGCGCGTGCCTCCTGTCTGGCCCACTCCGCGGTCTCGGCGTCGATCCGCACCGTGACGTCGGCCAGCTCGATCAGCAGCGGATGCTGCGGCAGCCGCTGCCGATCTGCGACCGCGGCCGCGAGCACGTCCAGGGCTTGCAGTGAACCCTTGAGCCGCGCGGCTTCCGGGGTGTCCTCGGCTGTGACGCGCAGTCCGGGTATCAGGTCGCCGGTGGTCGTGAACACCACGTTGGTTTCGCCCAGTGACGGCAGAACGCGGGCAATGTGGTTCAGGAACGCCGGGTTCGGCCCGACCACGAGCACACCGTGGCGTTCCATCCGTTCCCGCTGGGTGTAGAGCAGGTACGCGACGCGGTGCAGCGCCACCACTGTCTTCCCGGTGCCCGGACCACCCTCGATCACCAGCACCCCCGAGTGATCGAGCCGGATGATCTCGTCCTGCTCGGCCTGGATCGTCGCCACGATGTCGCCCATGCCGTCACCGCGCGGTGCGTTGACCGCCGCGAGCAGGGCCGCGTCCCCCCGCTCACCACCGCCGGGGCGGCCGAGCACCTCATCGGTGAAATCGACGACGTGACGCCCGTGCGTGTGGAACTGGCGACGCCTGCGCATGTTCTCCGGAGTCGCGGCGGTGGCTACATAGAACGCGCGTGCCGCGGGCGCCCGCCAATCGAGCAACAACGGTTCGAACTCGTTCTCCTCGTCGAACAGTCCGATGCGGCCGATGTAGGAATGTTCACCCGACAGCGCGTCCAACCGACCGAAACACAGCCCGTTATCGGCCACGTCCAGCCGCTTCACCTCTCGGGCCAGCGCGCGCACCTCGACATCGCGTTCCACGAGGGTCCCACCGGTTCCCCGCAACGCCGCGCCGTACCTACCCTTCACTCTTGCGCGCTCGGCGTCGAGCTGCGCGTAGAGCCCGGCCACGTAGCTCCGCTCGGACCGCAATTCCTCTTCATACCGTCGAGTTGACACATGCCCTCACTTTCCCCGGCTGCGACGATCCCGCGTATTCACGCGGACACCGACAGCGTTTCTCAGCCGACCGCGTCGATCGGCGGCGTCATCCGCCGTCGCGGATCGCGCCGCATTCCACTACTCCCATTTCCGCAGGTTCCGGCCTCGGCCAGCGAGTATGCGGCACGACCGGGGTCTTGCCGCAAGCCCCCGGGTGCGTTATATGTTGAGAGTGGGAAGGAGTTCAGTACTCCTTCCCTTTCTTCGTCCGCGGTGGACGGCAACCCCTTCGCGAAGCGGCGGCGCGCCGCCGGGCTACTCCGCGTATTGACATTTCGGTTTCCAGCCGGAGGGCATATTTTCCTGTAGTTGGGCGCGGGTCACGTAGGGGGCGGCAAGCTCACACGCAGCGTCCGCGGCCCAGAGTGGATCCCACAACCGCACCGTTTTGTCATAACCGGCGGAGGCCAGTCGGAGGCCGTCGGGGCTGAATGCCACCGCGTTCACCCAGCCGGTGTGGCCGGTGAGCGGTTGGCCGACCGGTCGCCCGGTGTCCGGATCCCACAAGCGCACCGTTTTGTCGAAGTCGGCAGAGGCGAGTCGGGTGCCGTCGGGGCTGAACGCCACCGAGTACACCCCGTTGGTGTGTCCGGAGAGGGGTTTGACTTGTCTTCCGGCGTCCGGGTCCCAGAGGCGCACGGTGTTGTCCCGGCCGGCGGTGGCCAGTCGGGTGCCGTCGGGGCTGAATGTCACCGTGTTCACCCCGTTGGTGTGTCCGGTGAGTGGTTCGCCCACCGGTCGGCCGGACGATGGATCCCACAATCGCACGGTCTGATCGGCCCCAGCGGAGGCCAGCCGGGTGCCGTGTGGGCTGAACGCCACCGAGTACACCCCGTCGGTGTGTCCGGTGAGTGGTTCGCCGACTTGTCGTCGGGTGGCGGGGTCCCAGAGGCGCACGGTCTTGTCCCGGCTGGCGGTGGCCAGTCGGGTGCCGTCGGGGTTGAATGCCACCGAGTACACCGAGTCGGTGTGTCCGGTGAGTGGTTCGCCGACTTGTCGTCGGGTGGCGGGGTCCCAGAGGCGCACGGTCTTGTCCCGGCTGGCGGTGGCCAGTCGGGAT
>NZ_JBFAHV010000027.1:71222-107940 GCF_040654375.1 Nocardia sp. NPDC050710
GGTGCCGTCGGGGTTGAATGCCACCGAGTACACCCAGTCGGTGTGTCCGGTGAGTGGTTCGCCGACCTGTCGCCCGGTGGCCGGGTCCCACAGACGCACGGTCTGATCGGCGCCGGCGGAGGCCGTTCGGGTGCCATCGGGGCTGAATGCCACCGAGTACACCCAGCCGGTGTGACCGGTCAACGGTTCGCCCACGGGTCGGCCGGACGATAGATCCCACAGACGCACGGTCTGATCGGCGCCGGCGGTGGCCAGTCGGGTGCCGTCCGGCCTGAACGCCACCGCGTTCAGCCCATCGGTGTGTCCGGTGAGTGGTTCGCCCACCGGTCGGCCGGACGATGGATCCCACAATCGCACAGTCTGATCGGCGCTCGCGGAGGCCAGTCGGGCGCCATCCGGGCTGAATGCCACCGAGCGCACCCCGTCGGTGTGTCCGGTCAGGGGTTCGCCGACCTGTCTTCCAGTGTCCGGGTCCCAGAGCCGCACGGTGTTGTCCCGGCTGGCGGTGGCCAGTCGGGTGCCGTCGGGGTTGAATGCCACCGAGGACACCCAGTCGGTGTGACCGGTGAGCGGTTGGCCGACCGGTCGCCCGGTGGCCGGATCCCACACGCGCACCGTGTTGTCCGAGCCGGTGGTGGCCAGTCGGGTGCCGTCCCTGCTGAATGCCACCGAATACACCCAGCCGATGTGACCGGTCAGCGGTTCGCCCACGGCCCGGCCGGACGATGGATCCCACAATCGCACGGTCTGATCGGCGCTGGCGGTGGCCAGTCGGGTGCCGTCGGGGCTGAACATCACCGAGTACACCCCGTCGGTGTGACCCGTCAGCGGTTCGCGGACCTGTCGTCCGATGGCGGGGTCCCACACGCGGACCGTCTTATCGAAGCCGGCGGTGGCCAGTCGGGTGCCGTCGGGGCTGAACACCACCGAGTACACCCCGTTGGTGTGGCCGGTGAGCGGTTCGCCGACCTGTCTTCCGGTGTCCGGGTTCCACAACCGCACTGTGTTGTCCCCGCTGGCGGAGGCCAGCTGGGTGCCGTCCCGGTTGAACGCCAACGCGGTCACCGAACCGGTGTGACCGGTGAGTGGGGCACGAATCTGCTGCGCGGTGCGGTGGCTGAAGGCGAGGCGGGCGTTGACCAATGCGTTGGTGGCCTGCCATAGCGGGACCGGGGTCGCCAGACTGCTCTCGGCGGCGAGAGCGAGACCGACCGCGGCATTGCTGGCGGCGGCATCGCGGGCGGCCGCGGTCAGGGCGAGCGCGACCGCCTCGTTGCGTTGGCGTTCGGACTCCCGTTGTTGCGCTATCGCGATCGCTGCCGCGGCGACCGCGAGAACGGTCAGCAGGACCAAGCCCGCGACGGCGGTGCGCCGCAACCGCCGGAAGCGGCGTTGCTCACGCAGATCCTCGCCGGCCAGTTCGTATTTGGGTTTGCCGTGGATCGGGGCTGCCAGGTCGGTGACCTTCTCCCGGAATATCGGTGCGCGCGGGTCCCACGGCGCATCCGCGGAGACGTCGACGTAGAGCGGTTCGGTGGCCAGGGCACCAGGCTGTGTCAGCACCGGCAGGGCCACATCGGATCGGTCCGGGTCGAATCGTCCGGCGTCTGCGTCCCAGGTCACGTGCCCGGCGGCCACCACGAACAGCAGCTGGCCCGGTCCGCGCCGCCGCAACCAGTGAACGACTTCCTTATTGACCCAGCCCGAGGCGGCCGCATGCGGGGAGAGCACCACGATCAGGTAGCGGGCGCGATCCATCGCCTCGGTAACTCTGCCCCACAGGTCGGGGCTGGCGGTGAGGTCGGTGGCGTCGCGGAACACCCGCAGCGCGTGCAGATGGCCCATGCGCCGGCCGATGCGATGTAGACCCTTCTGAATTCCCGCGGCGACCGGCCGGTCTTCATGGGCATAGGAAATGAAGGCGTCGTAGCCGAACGACTCCTCGTCCCCGCGAGCCTGCCCCGGAATCTCCGGAGCCTGAGCACACATGGGATATCTCCCTGCTCCCCAGTCGAGACGCATGAACTGGACTGTCTGAGCGTTACGCGCATGCGTTCGGACGTCGCGCGTAGTCGGCTACTCGGCTTTCGCGGCAAGCTCGCAGCCCGCCGTGATCGGGTTCTCTGCTGCGAGGCGGGCCAACTACGCGAGACGATCGATCGCGGTCACGACGTGATATTCGCGATTCACCGAAACAGGACGGATTTGGACGCACCGGCGCGACCCGATCTGCGCCGGTGCGTTTTTAGGCGAGGGATCAGCTGACGGGGACCTCGACCCACCCGATGACCGAGTACACGCCGCCGCTGAAGTTGAGTTGCTCGGCGATGACAGTGCGGGATCCGGTGACCGCGGGTGTCCGGCTGATCCTCGCGATTAGGTCGGGGCCCGCAGGAGCGATGCCGATTTCGGTGATATCGATGTTGCTGCGGGTTTTGCGGTCGATGAACCGCACCGACGTGCCGCCGATGATCGCTTTCGCGGACACCGTGTACGTCTGGCCCGCCACATGGGTGTCGCCCGCGACGGTCACGTTGCCATTGGTGAGATCGGCTGAGGCGCCAGGCGCGGCCAGTACGACAGCAGCCGCCATCCCGCTGACGGCTACACCGAACGAGCGGGTACGAGACTCGAGACCGGATCTCGATTGCCTCAGGATTCGGGGACGAGGACGCCGGTGAGGTGGTCGTGACCTCACGCCGGATTGGCGGCTCGCGCTGCGGTGATCGCGGCGAGGAGGGACTTCGAGGGGCTGGTGGCGGCGCCTTCCGCGCCGGTTCTCGGCGTGATCTCGAGCGATTCGACGATGCTCCAGATGCGGGGCCCCGCATCGAGGATCGGTCGAATCAAACCCAGTTCGGCGCATTGGTCCACGATCTCCGATACGGTGCGCCGAGCCGGCAGATCCTGACCCGACATCGACAGACACTGGGCCAAGAGCAGCCGCGCGGTGAGCAAGGCGCGAGAGCGGTGCCGCCCTTCCAACTCCGCGATATGAGATCGGGCCTCCTCGATCGTGGCGTCGAGCGATTCGGGCTGTTCTGCAAGACTGTGACGTATCGCGTTGCAGCGCATCGTATCCCGAATGAGTTCGCGCGTTCCCCGAGTGTTGTCGGCACTCTGGGCCGAATCCGGCATTGATGTCGAAGTATCGGCCGCTGCCGTGTCGCCGAGACGGATCCGTTCGCCGACGATGCTCACCGCCAAGCGCGGAAGCGACAGCTCGGATGCCACGTCCATCCCGGCGTCCAGCCGGTGCCTCGCTTCTGCCCAGTTACCCCGCGCGGCTTTGACTTTCGCGCCTGTCACATATAGCGCGATCAGGAAGTCCACGGCGCCCGCGGTCGCGCCCATTTCGAAGGCGGCATCCAAGAGTCTTTCGGCCTCATCGAGTTCGTTTCGCTCGTACAGCAGATCGCCCAGCAGGGCGCCGGCCAGCCGAGCGGCCACGCCCGGGGTCGTGCGTCCCGTCATCGCGACTTGGAGCGCCTTGCGCAGGTAGTACTCGGTGGCACGAATATCCAATTGTTCGTGTGCGGCGATACCGCTCTGACAGTAGGCGTACGCCTGTGTGAACGGGCCCGCTGTGCTTTCCAGGAGTCCGGCAGCCCGTTCGCGGCATGCTCGAGCGGCCGCGTAGTCGCAGTGGGCGATAGCGATGAACGATGCCACAGTCACGGCTCCGGCCGAGTACCACGGCGCGAAGGCGCTGGGATTGGCCAGTGCGGGGGCTATCAGTTCGTCGAGGTTTTCGGACTGATCGGCCAGCATATTCGCGATGCCTTCGACCACCCCGCAATGGGCGCGCATATCCTGCTCGGCCGCGCCGTACTGCCCCCCGTCGAGCGTCGTACGAGCCCGGTCCAGAGCCGCTCGCGCATCCGCCGTCTTGTGCAGTCCCAGGTTGGTGAGCGCGATGATGAGCTGCAGACGCGGACGTGCGGCGGCGGCGTCGGTGGGAAGCTTTTCCGCGAGTGCGAGCATGCTCGCCATATGGCCCTGCTCCAGCAGTGTGGCGCCAGTGCGTTCCACCAGTTCCGCCGCCCACGGTCCGTCCTCGGCGGCCAGTGCGTGGGTCACGGCGTCGGTGACCATGTCGTGGTCGGCGAACCAGTGCGCCGCCGATCGGTGCAGCACCGAAATGCGTTCGGGCTGTTCGCGTTCCAATCGACGCTGCAGATAGTCCGCGAACAGGTGGTAATAGCGGTACCATTCACCGTTCTCGTCGAGACGTTGCAGGAACAGATTCCGTTCCTCGACCGCTTCCAATGTCGCTTGGCCGTGGCGGTCACCGGTCAGCGCGTTCGCCAGACCGCCGCAGATCCGGTCGGTGATCGAGGTCGCCATCATGAACTCCACCAGCGCGGGGTCGAGTGCGTCGAGGACGTTCTCGGCGAGGAACTCGCCGAGAGCTTGGTGGCGGCCGGAGATGTCGGTGAGCAGGGTCGCCGAACTGCCCTGGTTCTGTATCGACAACGAGGCGAGTTGCAGCGCTGCGACCCAGCCCTCGGTGGATTCGGTCAGTCGTGCCACATCCGCTGCGGCCACGTTGATGCCATCGGACTGCGCAAGTAGCGCCTCTGCTTCATCCTCATTGAAACATAGCGCGGCTGAGTCGATTTCGATCACTTCGTGACGGACTCGAAGGGTGCCGAGCGGCAGCCCCGCTTTGGTTCGTGTGGTCACGATCCATTGCAGGTGGTGACAGCCTTTGTTGAGGAGGAATCGCATGGCTTCGCGTGTCGAGTCGCTGGTCACCTGGTCCCAGTCATCCACCACGATGGCCATCTGCTGTTTGCGCTCGTGAATTTCGTTGATCAGCGCTGTCAGGACGAACTGTGTTGCGCGGCTGCCCGCTTCCTCGAGTGCGAGCTGAAGCTCTGCACCCAGGCTCGGCTCGATTCGGTTCAGGGCTTCGATCAGATGGGCGCAGAAGGTGACGACGTTGTTGTCGTCGGTGTCGACCGTCAGCCACGCGACTCGAACGCCGTTGTGGATCAGATCTTCGGCCAGTTGTGTTGCCGCACTGCTCTTCCCGAATCCGGCCGGTGCGTGGATGAGTGTGAGTCGCTTACGATCCTGTAGTTGTGACATGTCGACGAGACGTGGTCGCCGCACCAGTGCCTGCGCCGGATATGGCGGCCGGAATCGAGTGGCCGGAGTCGGCGGTGTGGTGCCGGTGCGTTGCCGTGCGGTGCTGGTCCTGGGCGGCGTCCCGAGGGTGACAGGTGCGGCCGAGATGTCGGCGGCCACCGGGATGCCCATCTCGTCGACCGGCAGCCCCAGGTTTTGCTGTAGCTGCTGGATCGATGTGCCGAGTTCCTCGGCTGACGCAGGTCGCTCTTCGGGCCGTCGTGCCATCGCGTTGGCGATGAGTGCGGCGAGCTCGTCCGGGAGGTCGGGCGGCAGTTCCGGCGGTTCCTGGCTGATCCGTACGAACTGGGCCACCAAGTCTTCACCTTCGCGCCGTTCGAACGCGGCGTGTCCGCTGACGGCGCTGAACAGGGTGGCGCCGAGGCTGTAGATATCCGACCGGACCGTCGACGGGCGTCCGGCCAATACCTCGGGTGCGGTGAAGGCCGGTGAGCCGGTCACTTCGCCGGTGCCGGTCTCGAATCCGCCGGTGATATGTGCGATGCCGAAATCGCACAGCTCCGGGTCACCGTAGTCGGAGATGAGGACGTTCCCTGGCTTGACATCACGGTGCAGAATCCCGCTGCGATGCGCCGTCTCCAGGGCGCCCGCGAGCTTGACGCCCAACCGGAGTCCGTCGGCGTAGGGGAGTGGTCCGGAAGCGCTGAGGGCGTCGTGCAGCGAGCCGCGGGAGTGATAGGGCATCACCAGATACGGGCGTCCGGCCGCGGTGACGTCGACATGCAGCACGGTGACGATATTGGGATGACCGGACAGCTTGCCCATGGTGCGTTGTTCGCGCAGGAACCGCGCCAGATCGGCGGTACCGGATTCGACCCGGAGCACTTTGACGGCGACCTGTCGTTCCAAGGCCCGCTCGACGCAGCGGTACACGGCGCCGAAGCCGCCCTGGCCGATGAGTTCGGCGTGTTCGAATCCTTCGGCTTCCAGTTCTGCTTCGATCCCGAGCGCCGGGCGTCGCTGGGTGCTTGCCGAGTCCTCGTCGAGCGACATCACCTCAGCCGCCTTCGACGTGTCGGCATCGGCCGCTGGAAACGCCACGCCACAGCCGCGTGGCAGGGCGTTCGTCGAGCCGCGGACCTGCTGTCAGTGCAGTAATCATGCGATCGTCCTTGACACAGACGCCGTTCCTGGGTCCAGCATACGGCGGCTGCCAGCAACCGGGTGGCACTTGATCTCGTCGGTGTGCGTGCCACCCGATGCGCGTACTCGAAGTGATCCGTCAGGCGGCGCCGGAGCCGACGGTTGGGGGAGCCGTGCAGAAGATGGATCGGCGGCAGACTCGGAATCAGGTCCGTGGCGTCGCGCATCTGGTCGCGGCGGGGACGCCGAATCGCTGGAGCAGCAGCGTTGCCGGGCACCAGCCGACGGCGCTGTAGAGCAGCAGGTTTGCGCCGACGAACCCGGTGAGTATCAGCCACCATGGCGAGACCGCCGCGGCGAGCGCAGTGCTGATCAGCACGAAAAGGCCCGCCAGTAGCGGCACGACTCGCGCGATGGTCCAGCCGTGATGTCGGGGGAGTTGCGGCATCTGTGGGTCATCCAATCATGTTCGGTGCCTTCGCTTTCGGTCAGGCGAGGGCGAGGAAGAGTTTCTCGAGTTCGGCTTCGGTCATCGGTTCGGAGCCGTCAGCGGTGTCTCCGGTGAGGCATTCGCGCAGTCCGGTGGCGACGATCTTGAATCCGGCCCGGTCGAGTGCACGGGAGACGGCGGCGAGTTGGGTGACGACGTCCTTGCAGTCGCGGCCCTGTTCGATCATGGAGATGACCCCCGCGAGCTGGCCGTGCGCGCGGCGCAGGCGGTTGAGTACCAGGGCGATAGTCTCTTCGTTGCCGACCATGATCTGTTCCTTTCGTCGAATACCTCACTCCAGAATACCCCTGGGGGTATCCTCGGGCACGGCGCGCGCCGCGCCCGAGGATGTGTTCTCAGTGGTGGGCGAAGCTGATCGACGGCAGGAGTTTTCGTAGCCGAACCGGTGACCACCAGGCTCCATGTCCGGTCAATCGCAACAGCACCGGCAGCAGTACCAGCCGCACCGCGGCCGCGTCGAGCAGGACCGCGACGCCGAGGATGATCCCCATCTCCTTCGGAGGCAGCGGCTCGGCCAGCGCGAAGGTGAAGAACACCGCGACCATGACCGCCCCGGCGGCGAGGATCACCCGTCCGGAGTGGGCGAGACCATCGATCTGCGCGGTCTTCGGGTCGCCGGAGCGCTCGTAGTGCTCCTTGGCGGTGGCCAGTAGGAACACCGTGTAGTCCATGGCGATCGCGAAGATCATCGCGAAGAAGAAGACCGGTCCCCATCCGTCGAGGAACCCCTGCGGGGTGAAGCCGAGCAGGCCCGCACCGTGTCCGTCCTGGAAGATCAACTTCGCGACGCCGAAGGCGGCGGCGGTCGACAGCAGGCTGACCACGGTGCCGAGTGCGGCGATCAGCGGCGCCTGCAGCGCGATCAGCAGCAGCGCGAATCCGAGGACGAGGATGACGGCCACGATGATCGGGAAGTAGTCGTCGAGGGCTTGCTGCAGGTCGAGGTTTTCAGCGGGTGCGCCGCCGACCATGGCGGCCGCGGGTAGTTGGTCGCGCAAGCCGTCGAGGATTTCGCCCATCCGCGGATCGGAGGGATCGACGTCGGGCCGGGCCTGCATCATCACCAGACCGCTGTCGTCGAGGGCGGGCCGGGGTGGGGTGACCATCTCGATGCCGTCGACCGACTGAGCGGCGTCGGCGACCCGCGCGGACTCGTCGGCCGGGGCGATGATCTGCAACATGCCCGGTGCGCCCTTGCCCATCTGCACCTGGACCAGGTCGTAGCCTTGGCGCACCGGTGCGTCGGCCGGGACGACCTGGATCGAGGGCATGGCCACCTTCAGGCCGAATACCGGGACCGACAGGGCGATCAACACGACTACCGCGCCGATCGCGAACGGCCACGGATGCTCGTGCAACAGTTTGCCCCACGCCGCGAATCGCGGTGAACGATGCTGCTGTCGCTTGGCGTGCGGCAGCGAACCGGCATTGATCTTGCCGCCCAACGCTCCCAGCGCCGCGGGCAGCAGGGTCATGGTGGCCAGGAGCACGAAGGCGGCGGCGAACATTATTCCGACCGCCATGGTCCGCACCGCGGGCGCCGGAACGATCAGCACCGCTGACAAGCTCACCAGGACCGTCAGTCCGGAAAGCGCGACGGCCTTGCCCGCGGTGTCCATCGTTTCCGCGACCACCACCCTGGCATTGGGTGCGGTGGTGAGTGCGTCACGGAAGCGGGCGACGATGAACAGGGCGTAGTCGATACCGAGCGCCAAGGCGAACATCATCGCGAAGTTCATGGCCCACACCGAGATCGGGGTGATCTGGTTCAGTAGCACCAGGCCACCGGCCGAGGCCACCAAACCGGCCAGGGTGAGCAGCAGCGGCAGTCCGGCGGCGACGAGCGACCCGAATGCGAGCACCATGATCGCCAATGTCACCGGCCAGGAGAACATTTCGGCCTCGAGCATGGCGTCGTGGTTGGCCTTGTTGAAGTCGCTCCACAGCGCCGAAGCTCCGGTGGGGTAGACCTCGATCCCATTGCCGGACAAGGCGGTCAGCGCGTCCTTGTGCTCATCGACGGCCTTGACCATATCGTCGGTGGAGGCGCTCGCGCCCGCGATGAGAATGCCGGTATGCCCGTCCGGGCTGATCGACATCCCAGGCTGCGGTGGAATCATCTCGCCGAAGCGCATATCGCCGGACAGGACATCGCCGATCTCGCCGAGTACCCGCTGCACCTGTGGACTCTCGATGGTCGCGGTGTCGGAATGGACCACCACCTGTACCGCCGCCGAGGAGTTCCCGCCGAAGTGCTGCTGCGCCAGCTCACGCACCCGCACCGATTCCGACCCGCTGGCCTGCCACCCGGCCCCCGCGAGCGAGGTGAACACGCTGGGCGCGGCGGCCCCGAGCGCGATCAGCACCAGTAGCCAGGCACCGAATACGAACCGGGCACGTCCAGCCATCAGCGTTCCGAGCCTGCCCAGCACCCCGCCGGATCGGTCCGGCGGTGCGGTGTCGCGAGCCGGGGAGACAGCCAGAGAGTCGGTCATCACTTCTCCTCCATACCCCCAGGGGTATATCTCCTGATCCAAGATACCCCCAGGGGTATCTGATGGGAAGGGTGGCATCCGGCACAGCACGCGCCACCGCCGCCGTGGGACAACTCGGGTGGCCGGGGCGGCGCGGGGGCTTTAATTCAATATTTCACTACTTTCGGTTCGAACTCGCGCAGGAATGATGTCGGACGTCATCGTATTGAACGCTATCGATAATCCCGGGTATTTTATTTCGAGAAATTCCCCGCGACATCTCCCCAAATGCCGGTAAGCCCTGTCGCGAGACTCCTCGACCGGCGGACGATTTATAGATCCAAGTCGCTGCTTTACGGAGGAGATCACTCCGGTATCGGTAGTAGTCGCTCAGCAAGGGAATATCACAATGTTTACCAAGTGTGCCGCGGCCCTCGCCGCGATCGTCATACCCCTGTCGGTCTGCACAATTGCCGCTCCCACCGCGTCGGCCGGTCCGGCGCCCGCCCCGACCCCCGCGGGTTCGGTAGTGCTCTGCCTCAACATCCCAGCGGGATCGGTAGTTCTCAGCTTCTGCATCTGAGGTCGCCGAGCCGGAATGGGGTCGCTCGTGCGACGAGCGGCGCTCCTCCCATTCGAGGGTGATCGCCGATGTTCCGGACTTGCCGGGACCGTGTCGTCGGGACGCGGTTTCGCCGGGCCGTCGGATTCGCACGTCTATCGGACGGTGATTGTCCGCGCGGCGCTGCCGATGATGACCTCCCGGTCGGTCCGTACTGGTCGTTACTCTGTGAATTCTTGTGCGCGTTCGAGTTCGGTATGTGCGGGCAGTGGCTAGGCTGTGTGCATCATCTGCGCGGCAGGAGGACGCGATCATGGTTGATCCGGTGTCGATCGGAATAGCGGTCGCGGCATTGCTGGCATCGAAATTCGGGGAGGGTTTGGCGCAGGAGGCCAGTGGTAGCGCGTGGGCCGCGACCCGGCGGATTCGTGAGCTCCTCGCCGGACGGTTCCGCGGCGACGAGGATGGCGAGACCGCCATAGCGAATCTGCAGGAGAACCCGACCTCGGACCTGCAGGCAAATGTCGCCGCGCGCGTCGCCGCGGCTGCCACCGCGGATAGCGCATTCGGCGCCGAGCTGGCACGGCTGGTCATGTCGGCGCGCCGGGATCCCGGTGTGGACAACTTCGTGGCACAGGCATTCGACCATGCCAAGCAGGTCAACGTTCGCGGTGACAACAGCGGTCCGATCACCATGTAGCCGCCGATGTCCGATATGAACGCATCCGCCGAGGGGCACGCGAGGCAGGTGCTCGTCGGTGGTGACAACAAAGGCACGATCGACCTGTCGATCCGGCAGGAGGCGCCCCGGCAGCGGCCGGTGGCGACCGACACCCTGCCACGGGATATCGAGTTGTTCGTCGGCCGCGAGACCGAACTGTCACGGATTCTCGGTGCGGCACAGCCTTCCAATGTCGTGTCGATCTACACCATCGACGGAATGGCGGGGATAGGAAAAACTGCCCTGGCGACCCGTGCCGCTCACTTGCTCGCGGATCGCTTCCCCGACGGCAGATACTTCATCGACCTGCATTCGCACGCTCCGGGCCAAACTCCCGCGCGCCCCGCCGACGTCCTGGCCACCATGCTGGCCGGACTCGGTATCGATCCGCGCGATCTCCCCGAGACCCTCGAGGGACGGCGCGATCTCTGGCGGGACCGGCTGCGCGACAAGCGAGTTCTGCTCGTACTGGACGATGCGGCACATCATGCGCAGGTCGAGCCCCTGTTGCCCGGAGGGTCGGGCTGCTGCACTCTCATTACCGGTCGGCGTCGTCTCGTGGCGCTCGATAGTGCGTTGCCATTGCCCCTGGATACCCTTGCTCCGGATCGCGCGGAGGAACTGTTCTATGCCACCGCGCGCCGTGATTCCGCCGAGGCCGACCGGCCCGCGGTACGCGAAACGGTCCGGCTGTGCGGATATCTGCCGCTGGCGATCGTGCTGCTCGCGGGCCGCCTCGCCCACCGGCCCGCGTGGAGCGTCGCCGACCTGTGCGCCGAATTCGCCTCGGCGCGTGACCGATTGGGTGAACTGGAGGCTGGTGAGCGCGCCGTCCAAGCGGCGTTCGCGACGTCCTACCGTCACCTACCACCGGCGCGGCGTCGACTGTTCCGGCACCTCGGCCTGCACCTCGGGCTCGATTTCGACGCGTACGCGGTCGCCGCGCTCGGCGACCTAGATCTCGGCGTCGCCCGGAAGGAACTCGACGCCCTCTACACCGATCACCTCATCGACGAAACCACGCCAGGCCGCTACCGCCTGCATGATCTGGTGCGCGAATACACCCGCAAGCTGACCGTGCGCGACAAGGAGGCCGAACGGGAGCGGGCCGTGGGCAGACTGCTCGACTACTACCGTTGTGCGGCACGCAACGGCGAGCATCGACTGCGGCGCCTGGCTGACGGCGAGCCGGATCCACCTCGAACACCACCGCATTTCCCGCCTTTTCCGGACCGTGCCACCGCGTTCGCCTGGGCGCTGACCGAGCGTGCGAACCTGCTGAGCTACGTCGACTACGCAGTCGCCCACGACCTCCCGTCGCACGTCCGCGACCTCACCGGAATCCTCGCCATCTCAGCGTTTTCCAGCGGGCCGCACTCCCTGGCCCAGGATGTGCGGGAGCGCGCCCTGACGATCGCACGCAGGCACGGTGATCGACTGGGCGTCGCCGCCGCACTCAGCGATATCGGACACGCCCGTGTCTCCGCGGGAGATCTCACCGGTGCGCGCGCAGTATTCGATGAAGGCTTGACGATCTATAGCGAACTCGGTGATCAGCTCGGACAAGCCAACATGTTGCGGGAGCTGGGTGGGGTCAGCGCCTGGTGCGGGGACTTCGACACCGCGACCGCACTGACCCGGCGGGCGCTCGAACTATACGGCGGCAACAGCAATAACGAGGCGCGCGCACTCCAGCATTTGGGTCAGCTGGCGATGCGCGAAGGTGACTACTCCGCTGGCGAGGACTACGTGGAGCGGGCGCTGAAGCTCTACCGCGACAGCGAGAATCGTCAGGGCGAAGCCGTCTCCTCGCAGACGCTGGGCTCGATCCGCGAACGTCGAGGGGACTATCCGGCGGCGATAGCGTATCTGGAACAAGCACTCGCGGCGTTCCGTGCCGTCGGCAGTCGAAGTGACACGGCCGCGGCCCTGTCCGCGCTCGGCATGGTCAGGCAGTGGATCGGCGACTTCGATACGGCCATCGACGAGTTGCGGGAAAGCCTTGCGATACAGCGGGATCTCGGCAATATGGGCGGCGAGTGCGTGGCCCTGGTCAACCTGGGTTGGACCATGCACCGGGTCGGCGACAATTCGACCGCCTCCGAGCTGACCCGACAGGCCATCGAGATCTGCCGTGCCGTCGGCGACCGGAGCAACCTCGCGGCAGCCACCGTCAACCTCGCCTGGATCCGCATGATGGCAGGCGATCTCACCTCCGCCGCGGAATTGTTCCCCGAATCACTGGCCCTGTTCCTCGAGGTCGGCGATCGCGGTGGAGAGGCGGAGGCCCGCAACCGATACGGCCGCCTCTTGACCGAAATCGGCGATCATGAGCGAGCATTCGAGTTGTATGACAGCGCGACGGACATCGCGAGGCAGATCGGCAACCGACTCGAACAGGCCCACGCGCTGGAATGGGCCGCCCACAGCCATGTTCGCCTCGGCGCCGTCGATCGAGCCTTGACCCATCTCCGCGCCGCCATCGCGATCTACGGAGAACTCGGATCCATCGAAATCGAAAGCGCCACAGAATTTCTCCATGAACTGGATCGAAACTAGGCCACGCACACCCGGCAGGTGGAGCCGCTGGACGTAGTGTGGGAGTTCGCGCGTGGCTAGGGCATGAACGCCCTCGGGTTGCCTGATAATCCGCATCCAATGCTCGCCGAGCAGGCCTGCACGATATGAGAGGAATCGCGGGACGTGCTGGCTGCCGCTGAGCAGATTTGGATCGTGATCCATCCCGCGACCTACCATCGGCCCGCCAGCGGTTTCCGGCACCGGGATGCATGCGAGGCGCCAAGAAATTTCTGGTTCAACGTTCGTTGACAACCGTGTTCGGTGGTGGTTGCATCAGCTGTATTAGGTAGCAGAGGGTTTGCTATGGAATCGTCCGGCAGGAAACCGATGCAGACACAGACATGCGATGTGTGCATCGTAGGGGCCGGGATAGCCGGGCTGAATGCCTTGTTCGTCGCGAGCCGTTACCTGAGCCGCGATCAGAAGGTCATCCTTGTGGACCGGCACACGCGGGCCGGCGGGATGTGGGTCGACACGTATCCGTACGTCCGGCTGCATCAGCCCCATCCGCTGTTCACCGCGGGCAACATCAAGTGGACGATCCGGAAGAATCGTTCCTACCTCGCGACGAAGAGTGAGGTCCTGGAGCATTTCGAGCACTGCCTGGCGGTCATCGAACAACGCGTTCAGGTCGAGGAGTACTTCGGCTGGGATTACCAGTCGCACGAGGAAGCCGATGGCGGCGTGCGCGTCACCTGCACCGGCCCCGACGGCGCCCCGCTGGTGATCACGGCGACCAGGCTGATCAAAGCGTTCGGGACCAACGTCGTGCCGAAGGAACCGCTCCGTGTATCGACCAGCAGAGTGCGGTCGGTGTCACCCAATTACTGCGACGTGCGGGGCGGCGAGATAGGCCGCAGTGACACACCGGTGTGGATTATCGGCGGTGGTAAAACCGCGATGGACACCGCTGCGGCGCTGATCACGACCTCGCCGGGCCGGGAAGTGAATCTCGTTGCCGGGCCCGGGACCATTTTCATGAATCGCGAGCGGATCGTGCCGCCCGGGGTACGCCGCTGGTGGGGCGGTGTCATGCCGAACCGCCTGTTCGCCGACATCGCGCGCCATTTCGACGGAACCAATGAGTCCGAGGTCCAGGACTGGCTGCTGGCCACCGCCGGACTGTCCGTGACCCCGGAATCGGCTAACTTCTTCGCGGGCCTGTTATCGGAGTCGGAGCAGAAGACCATTCAGGAGGGCCTGAACACGGTCGTCATGGATCACTTCCAGGATGCGGTCGCCCGCGACGGCGCCGTCGAGTTGGTGTTCCGCAGCGGCGACACCGCCACGACCATGGCGGGCAGCTGGATCGTGAACTGTACCGGCTACCTGCTGCACGCGACCACACCCTATGAGCCGTATGTGTCCCCCAGCGGTTCGGTGCTGTCGATTCAGACACGCTCGGGGACATTCGGGTTCCCCTCGTTCGGCGGTTATTTCCTCACCCACCTGATGTTCCGCGACAAGCTCCGCGAGCTGCCGTTGTATGCCATCGACGCGGACGAACTGCGGACGAAGACAGCGACGGCAGCCGCACTCGCATACACCGCTCTCACGCTGCACCTACACAATTTGAGCATCATTTTCGACGCGCTCGGGCCGTCGGTGTTCCTGCAGTGTGGACTCGATTTCGACCGGTGGTATCCGATACACCGGCGCCTGGGCAGCACCGCGCATTTCATGCGGACACATCGGCGCGACCGGGAACACAACCGCCAGACCCTCGATACCATCCGCGAACGATTCAACGTCCGGTGCGGCCCGGTCGTCGGCGTCTGAGGACGTCGGTCCCGCACCGACCTCCCGCGCCGGATCATCTGCCGTATCGAGCACTCGCTCGTGGATGGGTTCCTCAGTCGCCCTTCCCTTTTCCGTGTTGCCAGCGGGTGACCACGGCGCCTTCTCGTTCGGCGACTTCGCGATCGCCTTGGTCGAGGGCCTGCATTCTCCGGACGACGTGGCGCCGGGAGGTATTGACGCCCCTTTCGCGCCGCTGGTGTCGCGGCGGAGAACACGCAACCCGGGCCGGTGTGCCGGAGAATTCACCGCGCTGTCGGAGAATGGGGGTGGTCCGTTGATCAGGTGCTGGTCCGATGGGAGCCACCGCTATGCACGATGACCGTCGGTTGGTCGAGAACCGTCTCGGGCGGGTCCTCGCGGAGCGGATCACCCCGGCGATCTACCCGGAGTCAGTGCCGCTGAAGGCGTCCATCTGGGTTGCGCCGGATGAGCCGGTGCCGGTGGCCGAGGGCTTGGCCGCGCCCGGAACGCCCATCGAATCCGGCGCGAGGTGGGGCGCACCGTGGGGGACCAGTTGGCTCACGGTCGAGGGGACGGTGCCTGACGCGTGGGCCGGTAAAACCGTCGAGGCGATCATCGACCTCGGCTTCGACCAGAATATGACGGGGTTCCAGTGCGAGGGGCTGGTCTATCGGTCGGACGGATCGCCGGTCAAGGGCCTGCACCCGCGTAGCCAGTGGGTGCGCGTGGCGTCCCCGGCGGTCGGCGGCGAGCATGTGGTGTTGCACGTCGAGGCGGCATCGAATCCGATCATTCCATTCTTCGCGCCGACCATTCTCGGCGACAAGTCCACCGCCGGTGCCGAGCCGCAGTACCGGCTGGGCCGACTGGACCTGGCGGTCTTCGACGACGAGGTCTGGCAGCTGGTGCAGGATCTGGACGTGCTCGGCGAGCTGATGCACGAGATGCCCGAGGATCCCGCCCGTCGCTACGACATCGTGCGCGCGATCGAGCGCGCGATCGACGCCGTCGATCCGCAGAATGTGAATGCCACCGCCGCGGCGGCCCGCGCATGCTTGGTCGACGTGCTTACCGCGCCGGCGGTACCGTCCGCGCACACCATTTCGGCGGTGGGGCACGGACACATCGACTCGGCGTGGCTGTGGCCACTGCGCGAGACGGTGCGCAAGGTTGCACGCACCACCGCCAACATGACCGCGTTGCTGGCCGAGGAGCCCGAGTTCATCTTCGCGATGTCCCAAGCCGCGCACTACGACTACCTCAAGCGGCACCGCCCCGAGGTCTACGAGCGGATCAAGCAGGCGGTGTCGGAGGGACGGTTCGTGCCGACCGGCGGCATGTGGGTGGAGTCGGATACGAATATGCCGGGCTCCGAGGCGATGGCGCGGCAGTTCGTGCACGGCAAGCGGTTCTTCCTGGAGGAGTTCGGTATCGAGAGCCAGGAGGCATGGCTGCCCGACACATTCGGATTCGCCGCCGGGATGCCGCAGATCATCAAGGCCGCCGGGGCCAAATGGCTACTGACGCAAAAGCTCTCCTGGAACCAGAGCAACCAGTTTCCACACCACACATTCCTGTGGGAGGGCATCGACGGAACCCGGATCTTCACTCACTTTCCGCCGGTCGACACCTACAACTGCTCGATGCACGGCCGCGAGATCGCACACGCTGCAAGGAATTTCAAGGACAAGGGCCGGGCATCGATGTCATTGGCACCGACCGGCTGGGGCGACGGCGGCGGCGGGACGACGCGGGAGATGGTCGCGAAGGCCGCCAGGATGAAGAACCTCGAAGGCTCGCCGAAGGTGGTGTGGGATACCCCAGCCGACTTCTTCGCCAAGGCCGAGGCCGAGTATCAGAATCCGCCGGTGTGGGTGGGGGAGTTGTACCTGGAATTGCACCGCGCCACGCTGACCAGTCAGGCCAAGACCAAACAGGGCAACCGGCGCAGCGAGCACCTGCTGCGGGAAGCCGAGCTGTGGTGTACCACGGCGGCGGTGCGGAAGAACCTCGAATACCCCTACGCGGCGCTGGACCGGATCTGGAAGACGGTGCTGCTGTACCAGTTTCATGACATTCTGCCGGGATCATCGATCGCATGGGTGCACCGCGAAGCGGAGCAGACCTACGCGGTGGTGGCCGAGGAGCTGACCACGATCATCGAGCGTGCCCAGTGGGTGCTCGGCGGTGAGCGGGCGGGAGCGAATATCTTCAACCCGGCGCCGCACACGTGGCAATCGGTTCCGGCCGGTGCGGCGGCTCCGGTGGAGCCGGGGCGTCCGTGCTCGGTGGCCGAGCGCTCCGGCGGCGGGTTCGTCCTCGACAACGGTCTGTTGCGGGTGGACGTGGACGCACGCGGCCTCGTCGTGTCGGTGTTCGACCTCGAGCATCAGCGCGAGACACTGCCGCCGGATGCGGCCGCGAACCTGCTGCAACTGCACCCGGATTACCCGAACGCCTGGGACGCTTGGGATGTCGACCTCTTCTATCGGAACCGGGTCACCAACCTCACCGAAGCCGACCTCGTTGCGGCGGAACAGGATTCGCCGACCGCGGCCGTAGTGCGGGTCCGCCGCTCGTTCGGGTCCTCCACGGTCGAGCAGACCCTGGTGCTGCGGGCGGGCGCACGAGGCCTGGATATCGATACCAGGGTCGACTGGTACGAAACCGAGAAGTTCCTCAAACTGGCCTTCCCCCTGGACATACACGCCGACCGCTATGCCTCCGAGACCCAGTTCGGGCATCTGTTCCGGCCTACTCACACCAATACCAGCTGGGAGTACGCGAAGTTCGAAGCCTGCAACCACCGGTTCGTCCACTTCGCCGAGCCGGGTTGGGGTGTGGCGCTCGTCAATGATTCCACCTACGGCCACGACGTCACCCGCACGGTCCGAGCCGACGGCGGGACAACGACCACCCTGCGGGTTTCGCTGTTGCGGGCACCGCGATTTCCCGATCCGGACACCGACCACGGCTCACACTACTTCCGGCACTCGCTGATCCCGAGCGCCTCGATACGGGATGCGGTGCTTGCGGGCTATCGGATAAACCTCCCGCGGTCGACACCCGGTGTCGCCGAACCCGTCGAGCCGCTGTTCACCATCGACAACGACGCCGTGGTGACCAGCTCTGTCAAACTCGCCGACGATGGCAGTGGCGACGTCGTGCTCCGAGTCTACGAAGCGCACGGTGGTCGAGCTTCGGCGCAGGTAGTCGCCGGCTTCGGTATTGCCGGGTTCCAGGTCTGCGATCTGCTGGAACGGCCGCTGCCGGGGGATACCTCCGCGATCCCGCAGGGTATGGGAGTTCGCCTGCGGCTGCGGCCTTTCCAGCTCCTCACCCTCCGATTCACCCGTTCCCCCGAATGTACTGCCGGGTGAACAGCCCTGCGGTCTTGTAGTGGTCGGGCAGACCGTCTGCGTGGCGAGGCGGTCCGGCTCGCCGCGAAACCGAGATTCATCAGCCCGTCGTAGGACACCGCGGTGATGTTGAGCCCCTCGTCTCTGAACGGCGGCGATAGGGGTGCAGGCCGAACCCTGCGATCGGCACCGAGACCGGCCGAGGTCTGTGGGGCGAGGCGTTGGTCGCTGGCTACCAGTGGCATCGCCACTGTCACGTTGCTGCATCATTGCTACGACTTCACTCCAAGGGTGCCGCTCGGCGGTTGGCGAGACCGTATGGTCGGTCTCGCCGGGATCGTTCCGCGAGAAGGAGGCGACTGGAAATGGCGAAGTACCTGTGGCGGGTCAGCTACTCACCGGAGGGGGCGAGCGGTCTGCTCGCGCAGGGCGGTAGCGCCCGGCGAGCGGCCATCACGGAAATGGTCGAGAGTGTGGGCGGCCATGTGGACGTCTGCTATTTCGCTTTCGGTGAGGACGATCTTTTCGTGGTCGGTGATGTCCCGGACGAGGTTTCGGCCGCGGCACTCGCCATTCGCACCGCTGCTTCCGGTGCGGCGTTCTCGCATACTGTGGTGCTGCTGACCCCTGAGCAGATCGACGAAGCCGTCGCTCGGGAGGTCACGTATCGGCCGCCAGCGCAGCTGTCCTAGCATTTTCCGTCCGTCCGTCCGTCCGTCCGGACGTCCGGACGGACGGCCATGCCGAGCTGGGCCTGTAGGCCGAGGCGGTGACCTGGGTGAGGTTCGGTGTCAGCGTTTCGGGTGGCGAAGGCATGTCGATACCGCCGCACCAGACTCCGCGGATCATTCGGGTTGCGCGGATGTCGGCGACAGGGTTCCCGTCGAGCAGTACGAGATCAGCGCGCATGCCGGGTGTGATCGTGCCCCGATCCGCAAGCCCGAAATGGCGGGCAGCATGGTGGCCGCGTTGAGGGCCTTCCCCCGGCGCCTCCAGTCGTCCGAGCCGTCGGCGATGCGCTGTGCCGCCATCGCCTCGGCTTCTTCGGGGCCATGGATGACCGCGAGAGCGGCCATACCCGGAACCCACGCCTGCAGACCGGCCGAGCCGATGATCGGTGTACCAGCGCTGCGCATGGTCGCCGTGTCAGGCAGCCCCCGCAGCGAAGCCACCAATTCCGGTCGCAGCGTAGCCATGTCGAGCGCTGTTGTAACACCATGGGTCGCAAGCAGATCCAGTGTCTCGGGACCGTCCGGGTGCACATGCGCATCGATGAACCCGGCACGAGCACCGGCCACCGGCATCGACGATCTCGGCGCCCGCGGGGTCGGTACCGATTGTCGGGCCGTCGATCACGACCGTGGTCCGTTTGCCGATCTCGCGACAAAAGCCACTCCCGAGGACGGGCCCGAGTGCCCTGTAGGTCGCTGCGGTCACTTCGCCAACAGCCGCGGACTAGGAGTTGCGGCATCTGGTGACCGACCGCGGCTCGACATTGATGGGCCTGCACGGCATCGGACCTTGCTCGGTGGCAAGGCTTTTGGCGGACACCGGCGACATCCACCGATTCGGGAACCGGGACCGGTTCGCATCCTGGAACTGCACCGCGCCCCGGGACGCGTCCTCCGGTGAGCAGGCAACGACATCGGTTCCCGCGTGGGAACCCGCAAGATCAACCGGGTGCCGCACATTATGGCCGTGGTCCAACTCGGGTTTCCGGTCGAGCCCGGCGACTGTGACCGCCACGACCAGGTCGGTGTGAATGGTAATCACTCCCCTGTCGTGCACAGCTCGTTCTGGGTTGCAAGGGTTTTGCCATCAGGTGATCAGCGGGCCATCCGATCCTCGAATCACGTTCAAAGACGGAGACGAACCGCGAACCAGGAAACGGTTCCGATCCCCACGAGCCCCAGAAGGGGGACCTGGAAGGAGGTGAAAAACATGGCAACTCATTTCAAGCGCGAAACGGTGACAATTCCGTTGGGCACCGGGCGTCGCAGCATCCGGGGCTCGGTGGAGTTCCCCGCGACGGTGCGCCGCGCGGACGTCGTTCTCAACGGCTTCAGGCTCGATTTCGGTGGGGCTTCGGCTGTCCAGCGGCCGATCGGTGTCATCGAAGCCGACGTCGATATCGTCAGCGTGTCCGGCCGGACGGTGGTCTACAAGGTCGAATGCGAGTACGCGGACAAGAACTTCGACGACCGCTACAGCGGTTGGATCACGGCGGCGGTCATCGCTGACGTGGCCTGACGTGCCCTCAGAAACCCTGGAGCATCCCGGATTGTCGGCGCCTGGTCTCCGTCGATGATCCGGTGGCCTCCACAACGGCTTCGCAGTGCGACTGCGATCCGACCGTGGTAACCCGCGAAGCGGGCTACGCCAACCTGCCCGAGCGACCGCCCGTCGCCCGACTGAACCGGTCCCGCTCGCCATGAGCGGGACCGGTTCGGTGTGCTCCGCCCCGCCGAAGAACGTCGCTTTGCGCACGATCGAGCCCGGCGACGGTGACCACCACTAGGTCGGTGTGGATGGTGATCACCTCCGGCTCGTTTCGGGGTTGTAAGTGTTCTGTTAGCCGGTGATCAGCGGCCGATCCCATCCTTGGGTCATGTTCAAGGTGGCCTGTTGCGAATACGGACGGCGCCGCGTTACCAAGCCACTCCGGTGCAACCCCCGCTGTGCTGGACAGCCTTTGGCCGCTCTGGGACATCAACATCAGACCTGGCACGACAAAGCCGTTCGATCGGCCGTTGTCAGGACTCGTCCTTGAACAGGAGTAACCTTGTTCGCCACAGTTATTACAGCGGCTGATCTGGCTGCATCTGGATACATTCAGCGAAACAGCGAGGCTGGTTGCAGCATCGACCCGTGTGGTGCCCGGCACCGACGAGGTCGAGGTGGAGGTAACCGTGCGGCAGATTGACGTGCGTGTCCTCGGACCCGTGCACCTGCTGGTCGATGCGCAGGAGCTGCCGGTAGGCGGTCCCAAACCACGGGCCATGCTTGCGGTGCTGGCCATCAATCGGCAGCAAGTGGTGTCGATGGAAGCCTTGGCGAATGCGGTTTGGGATGAGGAACCGCCCAAGGCGTACATCAATAGTCTGCAGGTGTTCGTCGCCAGACTGCGCAACCGCTTGGAGTCGGCCGGGGCCGACCCCGCCATCCTGCGCACCGTTGCCCCCGGTTACCGCCTCGACATCTCCGATGCCGAATGCGACGTCGGACGATACGCATCGGCCCGTCAGGCAGGCAAAACGACCAGAAAATCAGGCGACCCGGCCGCCGCGGCTGCGCACTTCCAGCGCGCGCTCGACCAATGGAGCGGCACGGCGTTGGCTGATCTGGGCGGCATCCGATACGCCGACGATTTCTCGACCGCGATGGAGGAGGAACGCCTCACCACGGTGTCGGAACGGATCAGTGCAGATCTGCTGTGCGGCAAGGCCTCCGACGTCGTCGGCGAACTACGCACGCTGACCGGCGAACATCCATATCGGGAGCCATTGTGGGGGCAACTGATCACCGCGCTGTACCTGTCGGGCCGACAGCGCGATGCGTTGGAGGTATGCCGCAGGGTGCGGGCGATCCTGGCCGACGAATTGGGAATCGACCCGTGTGCGGAGCTCGTCCGGCTGGAGCAACAGGTGCGGCAGCAGGAACCGATACTTGGATCGGAGCCAGCCGCCACGATGCAGGCCAAGACGTTGCTCACCACCGTGGCGATCCCGAGGACCTACCGCAGTGGGCGGCTGCGGTTCGACGACGGCCGTATCGTCGCGGTCCCACCGAAGGGGTTGAGGATCGGGCGCAGTTCCGACAACGAGCTGATGTTGGACGATCCGAAGGTCAGCCGCCGCCACGCGCAGATCATCCCCAAACGGGAAGGCCTGGCGATCAGGGACCTGCACTCGAGCAACGGTGTCTACGTCGACTGCGTACTCATCGAGATCACCACCCCGCTGTCGACCGGCACCGTGATCCGGATCGGTTCGACAACAATGATTTTCGAAGAAACCTGATCTGCTGTCCCGGTCGCATCGGTGGCTTGGCGGGCGCGGCCGAGCCCAGGGCTTGTCGGGCGGCCTCGGCGAGGGCGCGACAACTCGGTGGACGATCGTCGGGGTCCTTCGCCCTGGTGGCCCGCGGCGTTCGTCGTCACGCAATGTCCGGGTGTTCACCCCAGCGGCTGCGGCCAGCTGGCTTGTGCGCAACGCGGTCAACGCCGGTCTCTGCCGATCGAGGAGTCCACCCCGGCTGCGAGCGCGTCGAGGACCTCGATGTTTTGTCGGGAACCTCGAGGCGCATCACCGGCCCGGTATCGGTGGCAGACCAGAACGCCTCCTGCGACCTCGGCGCAAACCGCGTACCCTTATGTGTCTATACCTATCAGTAAGGTATGCCACCGGTTCGCCGGGAGGTGGAGATGCTCAGCACCACCGAACAGTTCAGCAGGGAACGCGCCCCATGCGGGAAACTGAGGGGCGGGGCTCGCCACCGCGAAGACGACGAAGCGGGCTTGGCCATTGACGATCTGCGTTACGACTGTGGCTGCCGCCGGATTCGGCACGAATTCCACGACGGCAGCATTCGGATCAGCATCGTCCGCCATGACGGCAAGGTCCTGATGGACGAGCACAGCGGCGACCACGAGGCCTGACGGACGACACCCGGGTGGTGCCATCATGACCGCTTTTCACGATGTCGTGATCGTTGGCGGGGGAGGCGCGGGTCTGCGTGCGGCCATCGCCATTGCGGAACACAACCCGCGGTTGAGTATCGCGATCGTGTCCAAGGTCTATCCGATGCGCAGCCACACCGTTTCTGCCGAGGGTGGCGCCGCCGCGGTCGCCGGTCGCGGCGACAGTTTGGAGGAGCATGCATACGACACGGTCTCCGGCAGCGATTGGCTCTGTGACCAAGACGCTGTCGAGGCCTTCGTCGAGGAAGCACCGCGCGAGCTGCTCCAGCTGGAGCATTGGGGCTGCCCGTGGAGCCGTCGGCCGGACGGGCACATCGCGGTGCGGGCGTTCGGTGGCATGACCAACAACCGCACCTGGTTCGCAGCCGACAAGACCGGCTTTCATTTGCTGCACACCCTGTTCCAGACCGCACTGTCCTATCGGGACATCGTGCGGTACGACGAGTGGTTCGCGACAACATTGCTCGTCGACGACGGCAAGGTGTGCGGCATCGTAGCCATAGAACTGGCTACCGGACGCGTCGAAACTATTCTCGCCGGCGCTGTCATCGTGTGCACGGGTGGCTGCGGCCGGGTGTATCCGTTCACCACCAACGCCAATATCAACACCGGTGACGGTATGGCGTTGGCGTACCGGGCCGGAGCGCCGCTCAAGGATATGGAGTTCGTCCAGTACCACCCGACCGGCCTTCCGTTCACGGGCATCTTGATCACCGAGGCGGCGCGCGCGGAGGGCGGCTGGCTGCTCAACAAGGACGGTTACCGCTACTTGCAGGATTACGACCTCGGCACGCCATCACCGGTGCCGGTGATGCGCAGCATGGAACTCGGGCCACGCGACCGGCTGTCGCAGGCCTTCGTGCACGAACTCGACAAGGGCCGGACCGTCGGCACACCGTATGGACACGTCGTTCACCTCGACCTACGCCACCTCGGCGCGGATCTCATCGACACGAAACTGCCGTTCGTGCGCGAGTTGTGCTCCAAGTATCAGAACATCGACCCGGTCCGGGAGCTGATCCCCGTACGCCCTGTCGTCCACTACATGATGGGCGGCATCCATACCGATATTCATGGCGCGACGCCCCTGGATGGTCTATACGCCGTCGGCGAGGTCGCCTGCGTCAGTATCAACGGCGCCAACCGGCTCGGATCGAACTCCCTCCCCGAGTTGCTGGTCTTCGGTGCGCGAGCCGGTCGTGCCGCCGCCGAGTATGCGAGCTCGGCCACGGACGGCGAACGGTCGGCGGCCCTGGCACGAGGCCGTGATGAACAGGACCGATTGGAACGGGACCTCACGCGACGCACCGAGGGATCCGAACGCATCGCGCACATCCGCACCGAAATGCAGGAGACGATGGAGGCCAGTGCCGGGATCTACCGGGACGGCGCCTCCCTCGCCGAGGCGGCCGACAAGTTGCGCGAGCTTCGCGATCGGTTCGGCAGCGTTCGCCTCGATGACCATAGCCGGGCGTTCAACACCGAACTGGTGGCGGTGCTGGAGCTGTCGTGCATGCTCGATGTGGCGGAATGCATCATCGCCTGCGCGCTGGCGCGGGAGGAATCCCGGGGCGCGCACCAACGGACCGATTTCCCCGCGAGGAACGACGAGCGATTCCTGGCCCATTCGGTGATCCATCGACAGCCGGACGGCTCGGGCCGCGTCTCGTACCTCCCGGTAGCGATTACGCGCTGGCCGCCCGGCGAACGCGTATACGGGAGGTGATGGCGATGGTGGACCGGATAACCCTGCAGGTCGCGCGCTACCGACCGGATCGAGAGGACGAACCGGTACTGCAGTCGTACGAGGTTCCGCTGCGCAAGGAATGGACGGTGCTCGACGGCCTCAACTACATCAAGGACTACCTCGACGGAACGGTGTCGTACCGGTGGTCCTGCCGAATGGGCATCTGCGGTAGTTGCGGCATGACCGTCAATGGCGAGCCGAAACTGAGCTGCGCCACCTTCCTGACCGACTACGCGCCGGGGCCGGTGCGGATCGAGCCATTGCGCAACTTCCCGGTGATCCGGGATCTCGTCATAGAGATCAGCGACTTCATGCACAAGCTGACCGAGGTCAAGCCATGGCTGATCAGGGAGGAACACCGGTCACTCGAAGACGGCGAGTATCTGCAAACACCGTCCGAAATGGACGATTACAGCAAGTACAGCATGTGTATCAACTGCATGCTCTGCTACTCGGCCTGTCCCGTCTACGCGCTCGAGCCCGTATTCCTCGGTCCGGCGGCGATCGCGCTGGCCCAGCGCTACAACCTCGACTCGCGTGATGAGGGAGCCGGAGATCGGCGGGACGTTCTCTCATCCGCCGAGGGCGTATGGTCCTGCACCTATGTCGGCGAGTGCACCACCGCCTGCCCCAAGGGGGTCGACCCCGCCGGCGCGATCCAACGCTACAAGCTGACCGCGGCCACCCAATCGCTCCGAGACTTCCTCATGCCTTGGCGGGCACGATGACCACGACACCCCGGTTGTACCGAAAGCCGATCTCCACATTCTGGTGGGTGCGACGCCGCTCATACCTGATCTTCGTCCTGCGCGAACTCAGCTGCCTGTTCGTCGCCTGGTTCGTGGTATTCCTCCTGCTTCTGATCAACGCCGTCAGTTCAGGAAGCGAGGAGTACCAGCGGTTTCTGAGTTGGAGCGCCGGCCCGGGGGTGCTTGCGCTGAACGTGATCGCCCTGCTGTTCGTGCTTCTGCACGCGGTGACTTGGTTCAACCTCGCGCCCAAAGCGATGGTGGTGCGTGTGCGCGGCCAGCGCGTCGCACCCGTCGTGATCCTCGGACTGCACTATCTGCTGTGGGGTCTGCTGACCGCGATCGTACTGCTGGTGGTGCTGCGATGACGAACAGGAAGTCCCCGGAACCGTTGGCGTGGGCGCTGTTCAGCGTCGGCGGGATGGCCGCCGCACTGCTCATACCGGTGCTGCTGTTCCTGTTCGGCCTCGCCTTCCCACTGGGCTGGCTTCCCACGCCGGACCACACATACTTGCTCTCGGTGTTGCGCCATCCTGTCACCCGGCTGGTCCTTTTCGGACTCTGTGTGCTGGCTCTATTCCATTGGGCACACCGCTTCCGGTACATGCTGTACGACGGCTTGCGCCTAAGGCAGTTCAGCGCGTTGATCATCCTGGTCTGCTACGGCGGCGCCATCATCGGCTCGGGTGTGGCCGCCTACTTCCTGCTTCGCGTCTAGCACGCGGTACGCGTAGAAAGACGAGTTTCGGATGTCATGCGGCGCATAGGTTCTCGTCTATCCAGAGCGCGGCATGTGCCGACGTACTTCTACAATCCCCGCGTGACCCTTACCCTCGCCGACCTGGTCGGCTACACCGATCGCGACCTCGATGCCGACCTGGCGCGTTGGTTCCCCGCCGCCGCACCCGTCGAGCTACCCGAGCAGACCCGACCGGTGGCACCGTTTCTCGCGCGCCTGGCTCCCGCGGACGCGGCGGCGCTGGCCGCGTTCGACCGTCGGGTGCGCTCGGGCCGTCTGCCGCAGTTCTTGGACATCTTCGACTGGTCCTACGGATTCGATTTCGCTGGAAACGACTGCGGCATTATTGATTCGGACTACTCGACCGAGCTGACCGGCGACGATGTCTACTCGATCGGTGCGGACGGAGGCGGCAATCTGTATGTCGTACTCACCAACGGCCAAGTGGCCGTGTGGTTCCACGAGGAGGAGGTGCTCGAAGGTGGCACCCGCTTCGACAATCTCGACGTCTTCCTCTGGTCGTTCGTGCGCTACCGTGCGGTACGCGCCGGGAAACTCGAGCGCTCGGCTGTAGAGGTGGACTTCCTGGCGCTCGGCCAGGATGGCGCACTCGAACCGCAGCTCGGCCTGCTGAGACTCATGAAGTAGGTGCCTCCAGACCGAACTGCTCGGTGACGGTGACCGCGTGTGTTCGGTCTCAGCGTCAGATGCCGACCTTTGGAGTGCCCTTCGGGGCGCGCAATAGGGTGTCCGGCAGATAGCCGGATCTGATGCTCAACTCCCATCCGTGCACCTGAACCGCCAAGGATGCCAGAGCAATTGCATTGATCGGCAACAGACTTCGTGGAGGAGCGTCTGTTGTCATGACGTCGCGATGCTGCACGAGACGATCGGCCAGTGCCGTTTCGAAAGCTGGCTGATCATCGTCGAGGAGCACACGCAGCAGCCGCTGATCCGGCGTCAGCACACCGAGGGCATCCAGTCGTCGGGCCGCTTCGGCGCGTTCTTCGAAATCCGGCTTGCACAGAACCACTGCGGGCCAGTCGGAGGGCAGATGTCCCGGCGATACGGTCAGATAGCCGCACAACGCATCCATCTCCGCGAGGTCCGCCTGATCCGATCGCGACTCGGGCGGCGAATATGGCACTCCATCATGGATCTGGGGCGCAAAGTCCTGTCTCAGCAACAGCCCGATAACCCGGTTCCGCTCCCATAGCACGCCACTCACCAGACACAGCGCAAATGCGTCCAGCCACGTCCTTGCGGTTGGTGCCCGATCCACGGCGTCGCCGAGACCGACCTCCTCGCTGCTCAGCGTCGTGCCGAGGAGAGGGAACGGAACTTCGAAGTCGCCATTGGGGAATACGCCGAGATCCAGGACCCCGAGCGCGCATTCCGCTGCTGTACGCAGCACCACGCGTGAGTGCGCGGCACTCAGCGCGGGATCTTCCAACATTCCCGCGGCGACATGATCCAGTAGCTCGTCGCACATCTCCTCGAGAGACTCCAGTGACAGCCTGTCGTAGCGCAATGATTCCCAACGACTGAATGCCCGTTTTTCGATGCCGTCCAGTGCCTGGGCGATCTGCTGCTCACCGATGGTGTGACGCGCAACTTCTTTCATGTTGTCGCACTTGACCTTTCCGCATTCGACATCGAGTACCAACGTCACACTAGGCGGTAGTGCCGACAACCTCTCTCATCGGCTACCAAGGGAGTTTTGCGAGCAGTCAGCGGGAAATTCGAAGCACATCCGCGAGGCGCGGATTCAGGTGAGAGCGGTGGCGAGGAACCCTGAGGTGTAGGCGAGAGCAAAGAGGATGGGAATCCACTGCTCGATGTGGGACAGGGGCCAGTATCGTGCTCGGTCCGTTCCTTCACCCAGGGCCCACCATTCGGCTTTCCAGAAGGGTGAGGCGGGGAGTCGTTCCTCGAGGGCACCGACGACCTGGTACTTGGCGCTATTGAGGAGGCGGTAGCTGCGGACCAGGTAGAACCAGGCGAAACACTGACCGAGGATCGCGGCCAATGGGATCGCCAGCCACCACACCGTATCCTGCGATGGGGCCTTCGCGAAGGCGGCGACGAGGGTGAAGATGCCGGTATTGAGCGTCAAGAAGAAGGAGTTCGTCAGCCCACGTCGGGCGCTCACCCGGTCGGCCATCTCCACGCAGAGACGGTACTGTTCGAGAACTGCGCTCTCGTAGGTAATGGCGCGGCCCTCGGGTCCGGGGTTTTCTCGTGTCTCGTTCCAGAGTCGAGTGCGAAGCTCGGATCGGTGGTCGTTGGCGTTCACCGTCCACCTCCTAGGGTGTCGTGTCCTTCCGGGCGTTCGGATCGATCCGTCCATTCCGGCGGCGCGGTCGGTCAGCGCGGATGCCGTGTCGGCGCCACCATGCGGTTCGCAATGGACGTGGGTTCACTCCGCATACCGACACGCCGTCTCCCAGCGGGATGGCATGTGGTGACGGCGTCGTAATCGAACGACTGCTCTTGCTCGCGAACCGACTGCTCCGGAGCCGTCGCAGCCTGCACGCACATGTGCTGTCTCCCCGCTCTCCAGGTCGAGACGCATGGACTGGGTCAGCTGAGTCTGACCAACGCGAATCCCGAGGTCGCGGGTAGTCCACTACTCGGTTTCGCGCAAGGCTGTCAACCTCACCGTGATCGGCTTCGAGTTCGCAACAAGCCGCGGCAGATGATCGCCATACTCGAGCGCGCGCCAGCCGTGAAGGTGCCGTTTACCCGTCGACCTGGCGACGCCGCCGACCGTATCGAACCCGCCTCGGCCGCTACCGTCGACCAGGGCACCTGCTCACCATGCCTTGATGCGCCAAAGGGCGACGGCGGGAGGTGAGTATCTCGCCCGTTCACGGCCGGTGGTGAGTGTCGTGGCGCCTGCGAGCGGTGTCCGGTGGGCGGTCGCGTTACGAGCTTTGTGCCGTTCCTCCGTGTGTGTCGCGGGTTTCGATAGCCTTGACGGTCTTGTCGAGGGCCTGTTTCAGGACGCGTTTGCCGACGGTCCCGACCACGACTCCCAGCGCCCGTCCTCTGAGGTTCTTGCCCTCGCGCACCACGACAACATCCACATCGGTCATGCCGTCGGGCCGGCGCGTGAAGGTATAGGTGTGGCCCGAGTGGCCGCCCCATACGTTCGAGTCGGTGGTCGTCATGACGACACGGTCGGGGTTCGACCAGTCGTAGTGCAGGCGTTCCCAGATGCCGTGCGAGCCCTCCGTGACGTCCGCATCACGTCGGCCCCGGTCGTGCACCTCGAGATATTGGTCGGCGCTGTTGCCGAACACCTGCGAGCGGCCCGGTCCGAAATCGGTCAGCGCTGCCACAAACTGCTCCGGTGTCGAGCTGGTGGTCTCTTTGAAGTGGATGGTGGACATCGTTTGCTCCTTTTTGCCTTTAGGGGTGACGGGTAGCGGGCCTCGCGTCCGAAGCTGTTGAGCCCCTGGGCGGCTCGCAGGCCCGTGTTGCTCCCGTCGGCATCGACGGCACTGGTTCGAAGCCAGGAGGTGAGAACGATCTGAGCGAGGTCCTCCTCGGGCTAGTCGCGCACGCCGTCGAGCACGCCGCCACCGGCCCACAGCACCGTTCGCCGGAGGTAATTCGGACCGAGTGATCGCCCTCAACGTGCGCGGTGTTCCTATTCATGAAGCATGAGCTTCGGTACATGCTGGCGCAAGGCCGCCCGCGAGGGCATCGCGTCCAGCTTGCTACTGGGTCACCGTCGATGGGCTATCGAGCGAATGATCTCGTCGCTGACCGGCTCCCACCGGCGCAACCTGCCACGGCGATGTGTCGCCGCGCGCCGGTGGCGGTCGCCGCTGCCTCTTGCACAACCGCAGCGGGAGCGCGACTGTGTGAGTGTGAGTCCCACCCCCGCCGGGATCGTCGGATGAACCGACGGACCGACCGATCCTTGGGAGGAAAGATGGCGAACAGGTGGACCGAGCAAGACATACCAGCCCAGAAGGGGCGACTGGCGGTCGTCACCGGCGCCAATAGCGGGCTCGGGTTCGAGGCAGCTCGGGCGCTCGCGGCGCACGGTGCGTCGGTGGTGTTGGCGGTGCGGGATGTGGACAAGGGTAAACATGCCGCGAACCGTATTGCCGATGCTGTTCCGGGCGCGGACACCACTGTCCAACAGCTCGATCTGACCTCGCTGGCATCCGTGCGTACTGCTGCGGAACAGTTGAGGTCGGCCTTTTCCACGATCGATCTCTTGGTCAACAACGCCGGGGTGATGTACCCGCCGAGGCAGATCACCAGCGACGGGTTCGAGCTGCAATTCGGCACGAATCATTTGGGACACTTCGCGCTGACCGGGCTACTGCTCGACAGAATGCTGCCGGTGCCGGGCTCGCGGGTGGTCACGGTCAGCAGTGTCGGACATCGTATTCGGGCACGGATCGACTTCGACGATCTCCAAGGGGAACGGTCGTATAACCGGGTGGCGGCGTACGGCCAATCCAAGCTGGCGAATCTGATGTTCACCTACGAACTGCAGCGTCGCCTGTCCGGCACCGGTACTACGATCGCGGTCGCGGCTCACCCCGGTGCCGCGAATACCGACTTGATGCGCAACATGCCCGCTGCGCTGCGTGCGCTCGTGCCTGTGGTCGCACCCATCGTCACACAGAGCCCAGCGATGGGTGCCTTGCCGATACTCCGCGCGGCCACCGATCCCGGTGTGCTCGGCGGTCAGTACTACGGACCGAGTGGATTCCTGGAGACCCGCGGGTACCCGAAAGTCGTCGAATCGAGCCCGCAATCGCATGACACGGCGATTCAGCAGCGCTTGTGGACGGTCTCGGAGAAGCTGACCGGCGTCATGTTCCCCCTCTGATCGCTGCCCCGCGTCGGGACTGCCCGGCAGCGATTCTGCCCGTTCATCGACCTGCTGACACGATTTCGGCGACGCCAGGACATGGGGAGCAGCTGTTCCTGTGTCAGCACGGGCGCGGCCGACATCCAAGGCTTTCCCGAAGCGGGTGAAGCCCAACTCGGGTGCGATGGCCAGCGCTCGTCGTTGGTAGCCATTCGATCTCGGCTACAGCGATCTGCCGTCCCCTCCTCATGCTTAAGTAACTGGTGATTCGAGATCATCTCGTGCCACCATCTGGCGCGTGTACCGACCGCGCCACCAAGCTTCGGGCATGATCATTTGAATGTCCTCATGTGGGCAGATGGCATGCATTCGCTTCTCCGTCGATCGAAGGCTCGACAATATGAGCAAAGTGCGGACAACGGCCCGAAAGGCTGATAAGTTACTAACTATTCTGATAGTTTAGGCGGCGCGGCGGTCGCTGCCTGCTTCATCGCTTGACGGCGGTGCCCGGGCTCAATGAGGAGCAGCAAAGACATGGATGGATTCAGCAGGCGTAACGCGTTGAAGGCCGGTGGGGTGTTGGGCGCGTTGGGCGCACTGACCATGGTGACCCCGGCGCGCGCCGAGCCGTGGACGTGGTCACCACAGGGTTCGGTGGCGGGTGGCGGGGAAGGGGTCGACCCGCTCACCGTCTGGGATCCGGAGGCCGACGAACTGGTCGCCGGACTGCTCGACCGCGGCGAGGTGCCCAGGGTCAACGAGTTATTGCGGACCTGGACGAGGAATGGCCAGCCCCTGCCCGCTGGTCTGCCGTCGGACCTGCGGGACTTCATGGAGTACGCCCGCCAGCTGCCGCCGTGGGCCGATCAGGGCAAACTGGCCACCGCGGTCGAGTTCAACAAGAAGCGAGGTCTCTATCTCGGCGTGCTGTACGGGCTGGCCAGCGGAATGATGAGCACGGTCATTCCGAAAGAGGCGCGTGCGGTCTACTACTCCAAGGGTGGTCACGATCTGAAGGATCGCATCTCCAAGACCGCCAAACTCGGCTACGACATCGGCACCGCGAATGCCTACGCTCCCGATGGTGAGATGGTCGTGACCTGCGTCAAGACCCGGCTGGTGCATTCGGCGGTGCGTCATCTGCTGCCGCGGTCCCCGCACTGGGTGTACTCCGCCGAGGAAGAGATTCCGATCAGCCAGAACGACATGATGGTCACTTGGCACAGCCTGCCCACCACCGTGATGAAGCATTTGACCGCGTGGAAAGTGCCGATCCCGGTACACGAGTCGGAGGCCTTCCTGCACTCGTGGCAGATCTGCGCGCATATGCTCGGCATCCGCGACGAGTACATCCCCAACTCATGGGCCGAGGCCAACTCCCAGGCCGCGCAGGTCCTGGACCCCATACTGGCGCCGACCCCCGAAGGCGCCAAACTGGCTGACCGACTCCTGCGACTCGGTGTGAACCTCGACCTCACCGTGCTCACCAAGCCGGTCCTCGGCGCGTTCACCCGATTCCTGCTCGGCGACAAGATCGCCGACGGGCTGTCCATCCCCAAGGAACCGGTCTGGGATCCGCTGCTCAATGTGAGCTGGGGCCCGTTCATCGCCGTCCGCGAGGGCCTGCTCCCGGTCGTCCCGCTGGCGCCGGATGCCTACTGGCTCTTCGACGAATTCCTCCGGCAAGCGGCCCTGATCTACCTGGCTGAACTGCGAATGCCGATCAGCATCGAAATCCCTCAGATGAACCGCGACATGAGCCAACCCCCGCGCTGATCCGCATCGGGAGGAACACTGCGCCTCGGAGCATTCGATGTTCACACGATGGACGACCATCGCCGCGACGTGCGCAGCCGCGGCGGTGAGCTCAACGCCTCCGCGTACGAACACCGGAAACGGCAGATCGACGAGTTCCTGAAATCCGGTGTCCACCAAAGCTATCCCTGGTACGTTGTCGGTCCCGATGGCATCACGCCGTTGACCTGGCTGCGCCAGCGGCTCATCGAGGCAACAAGCGATCGAATAGGGAGATGAACTGACGATACGTCCAGTTCGCCGCGACCGTCGCTTGATCAAGCTGTTGTATCTGTGGTCATTGTTCTGGGTATGACCGGACCGGACCATCCGCAAGGCAATTCGCACGTGCCGACGGCGATACTGTTCGTTGTTCCGTCGGTGAAGACGGTCAGGTGCACGGCCGCGCGGGCTGGGTAATCACAGGAAGGGCACCTTCCGAAGTAGTTGAGGATCTCACGAATTCGTTGATCCACAATGAATTTCGGCTGCTGATCTGTGGTCATACGGTGTTCACCGCTACGTCGGGGCCATCGGCAACGGCACCTCGATGCCGAACGGTAGCGTGATGCTCGGTTGATGAGGCGATGGTGCCGATGGACTGGGGCCGGAGCCGTCCGGAGCGGTGAGTTCCGGCGGCTGATCGGACCGCCGCGGCTGCTGGTCGCCAGCGGATTGGTCCGGAATATCCTGGGCGGGTTCGGCTTCCGGCTCGGAATGGTTATCGGGTCCGTCGCAGAGAATGCCGCATGAGATAGGCGGCAGACCGGGGACCTTCACCAGCGGCGGTATCTGCCGTTGTGGAACAGCCGTGGACACCATCGGCTCGAGCGGTAGCGGGCTTTCGGTGGAATCGGCCACCGCCACAACCGCCGAATCGGTTCTGCCCGGCGCGGTGGATGAGAGTTGTTCGGGGGCGATCACCGCGCGGCTGGGTGTGCCGCCGGTGCGATAAACCGCCGACCAGCTCAGCACATCGGCGGCGTAGGACATCGAGTTGTTGTAGCGCAGCACCGCACGCAACTCCTGGGATCGGTCGCGTAGGTTCAGTCCTCCCGTAGACCATACCTACCGCGTCGGCGATCTCTTGCTGACGTACATTGCGACCGCGCCACGCATGTTCATTGCGCTCGAAGTCGCGGCGGTCGATAGCGCTGACGATGTCGACAACATCTGGGTCGACTGGACGTCGGGGGTGGCGTTCGACAATGGAATCCTGGTCGACGCGGTCGCCAACCGCGCTGGACTGCATATGCCTCAGGCTGCGAACCCGCTCCCGCGGGCGGCGCGTACCCCACCGATTGGGGATCGCTGAGCTCGAACGAGCGGGTGAGATGATGCCATGGCAGGATTGGTCCTTGCGGCGATCGAGAATGTTGGTACGACGCCGCACGGTGCGGGTACGACCAAGGTGTTGATGGCGGACCGCAACCGGGTTGCGCGAGTGGGTGAGTGAGTATGAAGACGAGATCGCCGGAGACGGTGAAATGCCGGGGATGTCGGTGCTGGTGGCCATTGAGCGCGCACAACGTGTGCCATTGTTCCCAATGTCATCAGACATTCACCGGTGAGAAGGCTGCGACTCTGCATCTGGTCGTGAATTATCGCCACAAACCGTACGTCGTCTGTCGCACGCCGCAGAGCGTCGGCCTTGTCGATGCCGGCCGCGAATACCCCTGCTGGGGTTTGCCGCAGACTTAGAGCCCATCCCGCGAGGGTCGCGCTTCAGCAGATTTCCTTGATGGAGTAGGGATTCGGCGCTTTCGGACCGAAAGCACGGGGGCCAGGGCTGCGTTCTACTACTTGAGCCTTGGTCGGTGATGTTGTTGGGTAGCGTGCGGTTTCGTGTTGGTTGATGAGGATTCGGCTGCGCGGACGGGCTGGATTGGATGAGTTGTTCGAGCGGGTGGCGGGCTGGTTCCAGCAGGCCGCGCCGCGGTTGCGGGCTCGAGCGTATGTGCACGGGTTGTCGGCGCCGTTGGCCGATAAGAACGCATCACACCATCGGCCGCGGTGGTCAGGAGTTCGGTTCAGCGGGTGTTTGCACGGCTATTTCGCCACCCAGTTCGTAGCCGCCACTCAGTTGCAGTCTGTCACCACTCCAGAACCGTCCGGGGTCATACCAGTTGGGGCTTCGGTATTGCGACAACAGCCCCATCGACTGATAGGTCGCGGCGACGATCTCCGCGCAGTACGCGCTCTCCAACTCCTGGGCGGCCGCTCGGCGCGCTCGGCGTCGTGGGAGCCGTACTCGGCCGCGTAGCCAGCGTCCGGCGAGACCAGCAGTGGAAGGGAAGGGGGTTCCGTCGAGTCGGGCGATGGTGCGCAGCAAGCTGTCTTCCATCTCCTGGGTTGCCGGACGGTTCAATTGGCGCAACCAGGCCTGCTGACCGTAGCGGTGTGCCCATACCAGTACCGCATCGCGCAGGTTGTGTAACTGGACGCCACGGTGCGCGACTCCAGACCACATGTCGGGCAGTGATCGGCCGAGTTCCGCGTGCCAGATCAGCGCGGGCAGATCATCGAGCACGACCGACATGCCGACATGGTTCACCGGACTGTTCGTCGTCATCCGGATCGCGCGGTCGGCTGCCGAATGGCCGCGGAACAGCCAGATGTCACCTGTTCTGGTGAGCTCGAGCGCTCGATCGAGACTGATGCTCGTACCCGTCATGGAAGTAGCCTATGCGGTATGAGGTGGTGGAAGGCAGTGGGATTGGCAGGTGCGGCCGGTGTGGTCGCGACCGGTGTAGTAGTCGTGCGCGCTGAGCGCCGTCGCCGTGCCTACACTCCGGACCAGGTCCGCGAACAACTGCACATGCGATTCGCTCAGGCGACTTCGGCCCAGGCGGCCGCCGAGACCGCCGCGCCGGTACCTCTGGACGCGGGCGGCATCCGCAAGCGCATCCGCCATTTGTTCCAGCGCTGACCACAGCCGAGGGATAACGGCCATCCGAGCGCGTCGGTGCGGAACCGGACCGGACGCGCTCCCGAACCAGCCCGGCATCAGCGAACGCGCATACATGCCGGAGATGATGGTGCTCATGACCGAATGGCAGCTGCACGTATCCCTGACCGAGTTGCGCAGATCCGTCGACTTGCTCCTGGATCATCTCGAAGCTGCGACCGACGGTGACACCGTTCGCTTGGACCAGGACTACTTCTGGTCGATTCCGCAGGATGCGTTGTACGACATCTATCGCACTCCAGCCAACCTGACCATCGGCCAACTCTCGTGGTCGTGGGAGCATCTGACGGATTTGCTAGCCGATCCAGACCAGGCGGTCGGGCACCACCTGGTATGGCTCGCGGACCTACTGCGGGCGATCGGCCACAAGGTTCACTGACGTGTCGATCATCGTGAGGCCGCGGAATGTCGGTCCGCTGTCGAGGCTACTTCGAGCAATTCGCTCACGTGAAAGTAGCCGACGATTCGGCTGGGGCCCTCGGTGATGACGACGACAGAGCCCGCTCGGACCGCGTATGCACCGGTGTTCTGAACAGCCAACCATCCGGCGCTGGCCGGTGAGCACCAAGCCGATCGATCATCGACTCGCAGGACAATCGATGCCAACCCTTCCTCGACGCTGTTCGGCGGGACGAATGCTGTTGCGGCATAGTCATGATCAGCCGGCGTGGGTGGTGGTCCCGACGAGCGGCCGCCTTGATCCGAAGTGAGCCAAACCATCAGGCCTCGGAATGGGAGACTGCCACGAAGACGCATGACGACAGTCTGGCGCATGGCCGTGTCGCGGGGTCCGGAGAGGACCCAGCGACCAGCGACCAGCTGTGCTGCGTCGCCCGCATTCGTCAGGCGGCGTCGAGGGCCGTGGTGATCTTGCGGGCCATCGCTGCCACGGCGGGGTTGGGCTGGGTCTTGTGGGGCCCGGTGGCGGTTTCGATGGCGATCAGGACGGTGTCGCGGAAGTTGTCGGCCTCGGCCGG
>NZ_JBFAHV010000028.1:0-104217 GCF_040654375.1 Nocardia sp. NPDC050710
TGCCGAGCGGCCGAAGCGCACGCGACGAAGTCGCAAGTCTCGGCCGCTCGGCAGCGAGACATCAAGGGCCGCGAACACGCCGCGCCCGCGCGGCCAACAACACAGCCAACAACACCGAACACGCAGCGACGCAGTCGCTGCAATCAAACACGGCACCGTACAGACTGGTCCGGTGACTCCCACGCAAGCCGGTCATCGTACGGACACCGAGATTCAGCCGGATAGACCCGCCCCGCCGGTCCCGCATCGCGGGCACGGCAGGCTGTCCGAGGTCCCGCACATCACCGCGACGATTCTGGGTGTCTTCGCGGTGCTCTGCTTCCTGTGGAGCCTCTCGCCCGCCCTGCGATACCTCACCCAGGTGCCGCGGCGGTATATCGACGACTACTACTTCGACGCGCCCGACACCAACCTGATGTGGGCGCTCATCGTCGGCCTGCTCGCCGGGGCTCTCGCCAGCCGCAAACGGATCGCCTGGTGGCTGTTGGTCGGTTATCTCGGGCTCTTCGCCGTGGCGAATTCGCTGGAGTTCGCGGATGAGGGCAATATCAACGCGCTGGTCGCCATGTTCGTGCATCTGGCCGCGATCGGGGTGCTGATCGCGGCGTGGCGTGAGTTCTACACGCGGGTGCGGCGCGGGGCGGGCTGGAAGGCGCTGGGGGTGCTCGTCGGCGGCCTGGCGGTGGGCTGCCTGATCGGCTGGGCTCTGGTCGAACTGTTCCCCGGCACGCTGCCGGGCGGCTGGCAGCGCCCCGGGTGGGCGGTCTACCGGGTGACGGCCGTCGTGCTGGTGGACAACGAACATTTCGACGGCCATCCGCGCCCGATCGTCAACTTCCTGCTCGGCCTTTTCGGCGCCATCGCCCTGCTGGCCGCGGTGATCGTGCTGCTGCGTTCCCAGCGCGCGGAGAATGCGATGACCGGCACCGACGAATCGGCGATCCGCGGTCTGCTCGATCGCTCCGACGTGGAGGATTCGCTCGGCTACTTCGCGACCCGGCGCGATAAGGCGGTGGTCTTCGCCCCGAGCGGCAAGGCCGCGATCACCTACCGGGTCGAGTTCGGCGTCTGCCTCGCCAGCGGCGACCCGGTCGGCGTCCGCGAGGCCTGGCCGCAGGCGATCGATGCCTGGCTGCGACTAGCCGACCGATTCGGCTGGGCGCCGGCGGTAATGGGCGCCAGCGAACTCGGCGCCCAGGCCTTCCGGCGGGCGGGACTGTCCGCGCTGCGCCTCGGCGACGAGGCGATCCTCGACACCCGCACCTTCTCACTGGCCGGGCCCGAGATGAAACAGGTGCGCCAGGCCGCGAACCGGTTGCGCAAGAACGGCATGACGGTGCGCATCCGGCGCCACCGCGATATTCCCGCCGAGGAGTTCCGGCAGATCATCGCCCGGGCGGACGCGTGGCGCGACACCGAGACCGAGCGCGGCTTCTCGATGGCGCTCGGCAGGCTGGGCGACCCACTGGACGGCGACTGCCTGCTGGTCGAGGCGGTCAACGGACGCGACCGGGTGCTCGGCATGCTCTCGCTGGTGCCGTGGGGTCGGACCGGTGTGTCGCTGGAATTGATGCGCCGCGATCCGCAGGGCCCCAACGGCGTGATGGAGCTGATGATCTCCCAGCTCGCGCTCACCTCGGAACACCATGCGGTCACCAAGGTTTCGCTGAATTTCGCGGTATTCCGCTCGGTGTTCGAGGAGGGCGGGCGGATCGGCGCCGGTCCGGTGCTGCGACTGTGGCGCGGTGTGCTGCTGTTCTTTTCGCGCTGGTGGCAGCTGGAGGCGCTGTACCGGTCCAATGTGAAGTACCAGCCGCACTGGGTGCCACGCTTCTTCCTGTTCGAGGAGCGCAGGCAGCTGCCCCGGGTCGCGATGGCCAGCGGACTCGCCGAGGGCTTCCTACCGCGCTTCGGCAAGGAACCCGAAACCGCGATACATACCGGCCTGCACAGCGCGGTGCCCGCCGGCCTCACCGGCCTGCACGCCGATGGCACCCCGCCCGATCTACCGGAAGGCGAACTGGCCGAGCTGCTTCCGCGCCGCCCCGAGCAGGTGCGGGTGCGCATGGACAAACTGGACCGGATGACCACCGCAGGTGTGGACGCCTATCCGGTCGCCTATCCGCCGACCCATACCGTGGCCGCCGCGCGGCGCTCGCCACGCGGCACCACGGTCCGGGTCTGCGGCAGGTTGCTACGCATCCGCGACTACGGCGGGGTGATCTTCGCGGTGGTCAGGGACTGGACCGACGATATCCAGCTGGTTATCGACCGGGACCGGGTCGGCGCCGAACGCAGCGCCGAATTCGGCGAGTACTTCGACCTCGGCGATCTGATCGAGGTGAGCGGCCAGATCGGGCTCAGCCGCCGTGGCGAGCTGTCGCTACTGGCCGCGGACTGGCGGATGAACGGCAAATGCCTGCACCCGCTGCCGGACAAGTGGAAGGGCTTGGCGGACCCCGAGGCCAAGGTGCGCCAGCGCTACATCGATATGGCGATCAACCCAGAGGCCCGCGAGGTGCTGGCCAAGCGCAGCGCGGTCGTGCGTTCGCTGCGGGATTCGCTGAACTCCTGGGGATACCTCGAGGTGGAGACCCCGATCCTGCAGCAGGTGCACGGCGGCGCGAACGCCACCCCGTTCATCACTCACATCAACGCCTACGATCTGGACCTATATCTGCGCATCGCGCCCGAGCTGTACCTCAAGCGGCTGTGCGTCGGCGGCATGGAGAAGGTTTTCGAGATGGGCCGGACCTTCCGCAACGAGGGCGTGGACTTCAGCCACAATCCGGAATTCACCATCCTCGAGGCCTATGAGGCGCACAGCGACTACGAGCGGATGATGCATACCTGCCGCCATCTGATCCAGAACGCGGCGCTGGCCGCGAACGGTGCGATGGTCGCGTTGCGTCCCGATGGGGACGGCACCTTCGAACGGGTCGACATCTCCGGTGAGTGGGCGGTGAAGACGGTGCACGGCGCCGTCTCCGAGGCGATCGGCGACGAGATCACCCCGGAGACCGCAGTGGAGGAGCTGCGCGAGCTCTGCGATAAGGCCGGGGTGCCGTATCAGCACGGCTGGGATGCCGGGATGGTGGTACTGGAGATGTACGAGCATCTGGTGGAATCGCGGACCGAGGAGCCGACCTTCTACATCAACTTCCCGACCTCGGTCTCTCCGCTGACCCGCGCGCACCGCAGCATCCCGGGGGTGACCGAACGCTGGGATCTGGTCGCGTGGGGCGTCGAACTCGGCACCGCCTACAGCGAACTCACCGATCCGATCGAACAGCGGCGCAGGCTCACCGAGCAGTCCATGCTGGCGGCCAACGGTGATCCGGAGGCGATGGAACTGGATGAGGACTTCCTGCAAGCACTCGAACACGCCATGCCGCCGACCGGCGGGCTCGGAATGGGCGTCGACCGCATCGTCATGCTGATCACCGGGCGCAGCATCCGCGAAACGCTGCCCTTCCCACTTGTGAAGCCGCGCTGAGGATCTCAGAATGAAAGATTGCATCACGGACCGGTTAACACGCGCGCGGCCGACCCGATAATCTTGATAGCTCGGCTCCGGGAGGAGGCCGATACCTTCGAAATGGGGATGGATATGTACCTCGACCTGCTCACCAACGTGAGTCTGCTGGATCATTCGGTGTGGGCCAGTCCAGACGTCTGGGCGTCCTCGGACACCTGGAATTCGGCGTTGGAGCTCGCCGCGAAGAAAAAGAAGAAGAGCAGCAAGGGCGGCTTGATCTTTGCGGGAATCTGCTGCCTGCTCATCGTCGTGCTTATCGTCGTCGGCGTCGTCTACTTCACCAAGCGCAAGAAGGACAACCAGCAGCCGCCGAACGGCCAACCGCCCTACGGCCAGCCGCCTTACGGCCAGCCGGGTCAGCCGCCCTATGGCCAGCCGGGCCAGCCGCCCTACGGCCAGCCGGGCCAGCCGCCCTACGGCCAGCCGGGCCAGCCGCCCTACGGCCAGCCGGGCCAGCCGCCCTACGGCCAACCCTGAGCCACGGCAAACGGCCCGGATCACAGTGTGATCCGGGCCGTTTCCCTGTGTGTACCGGTTCCGGCGCTACCGACCGAACTCAGATGCCGGTGCGCTCCGACGCGACCTCCGCCTCGAGCAGCAGCTCATCGGCGTCCACCTCGTCGGCGTCGTGCCCGTGCGGTTGCGCGGGCACCGACTTCAGCACCGTCGCCGCGACCACCAGCGCGGCCACCACCAGTGCGGCGCCGACCCAGAAGGCCAGCTGGAATCCGCTGGTCAACGCCTCGTTCGCGGCCTTGCCCGCGGCGAGCAGATGCTCGGTCCGGCTCGCGGCCAGGGTGGCCAGGACGGCGAGCCCGAGCGCGCCACCGACCTGCATGGTGGTGTTGGCCAGACCCGAGGCCAGCCCCGCCTCCTGCGGCTCCACCCCGGACATCGCCAGGTTCATCAGGGCCGGGAAGGCCAGTCCGGCACCCGTGCCGAAGAACACCATCGGTCCGAAGATGTGGATCCAGTAGGTGCCGTCCACCGGCGCCTGGGTCAGCCAGAGCAGGGCCGCCAGAATCAGTGACAGGCCGGGGATCAACACCGTGCGCGCCCCGAACTTCATCACCAGATGCTCGGAGAACTGCACCGACAGCACACCCATGATCGCGGCGACCGGGAAGAAGGCCAGTCCGAGCGCCATCGCTCCGTAGCCGAGCACCTGCTTCAGGTACAGCGAGCCCATGAAGAACATGCCGAACATGCCCGCCACGGTCAGTACCTGAACCACATTGGCGCCGGACAGATTTCGCGAACCGAAGATGCGCAGCGGCATCAGCGGCGAGGCCGCCGTCGCCTCACGCAGCACGAAGGCGGCGAGCAGCAGCAGCGAGACCGCGCCGAGGCCGAGGGTGACCGGATCGGTCCAGCCGTACTCGGCCGCGGGCTTCACGATGGTGTAGACCCCGAGCATCAGCGCCGCGGTGATCAGCACCGCGCCCGGCACATCCGCGCCCTCCTTCAGGCCGATACCCCGATCGTTGTCGAGTACCTTCAGCGCGGCCACCCCGACGATCAGGCCGATCGGCAGGTTGACCAGGAAGATCAACCGCCAGTCCAGCGCGGTGAGGACGCCGCCGAGCAGCAGGCCGATGGCACCACCCGCGGACGCGACGAACGCGTAGCGGCCGATCGCTTTGGCCTGGTCCTTCGGATCCGGGAACATCGCGAAGATCATGCCGAGGATCACCGCGGAGGTCATCGCACCACCGATGCCCTGCAGGAAGCGGGCCGCGATGAGGGTCACCGAATTGATTGCGGCGCCGCACAATACCGACGCCACGGTGAAGACGACGAGCCCGGACAGGAACATGGTCCTGCGGCCGATCAGGTCACCGAGGCGGCCGACCAGCATGAGCAGGCCGCCGAAGGAGATCAGGTATCCGTTCACCACCCAGGCCAGGCCGGACGCGGTGAAGTCCAAGTCCAGCTGGATATCCGTGAGCGCGACATTCACGATCGTGGCGTCGAGCACGATCATCAGCATGCCGCCACAGAGCACGTAGAGCGCGACCCATGGATTACCGGTCCCCGCCTGTTTCAGTCTTTGTCCTGCTTCGACCACCACCCGCACCTTTCACCGACAAGTCATCCCACCATCAGGTGTTACCGGGGCACGCTATCAAGGTTTAGTCCTAAAAAAACAACCATCTAATTCAGTTGCACAATCCACTGATATGCTGTAGTTCATGACAGTGGCACCGGAGCACCGCACCAAACGCAGCTATCAGGACGCGTGCGGAGCGGCCAGAGCACTGGATCTGGTGGGCGAACGCTGGACCCTGCTGGTGGTCCGAGATCTACTGCTCGGCCCGAAGCGATTCACCGATCTGCGCGCCGGACTGCCCGCCATCAGCCCCAATGTGCTCTCGCAGCGGCTGGACGAACTCGAGCGGGCGGGTATCGTGCGCCGCCGCAAACTGCCGCCGCCGGTCAGCACCGCCGTCTACGACCTCACCGACTGGGGCCGAGAACTCGAAACGGTGATCCTGGCCCTCAACCGCTGGGGCGCCAAGGCTCCCCGCGGCCCCTACCGCTGCGCCGACCTGACCACCGACTCCCTGGTCGTCTCCCTGCGCAGCTTCTTCAACCCGGCCGCGGCCACCGGGGTGCACGCCGACTACGACCTGTATCTCACCGAATCCAGCTCCGGCGCAGACGAATTCCACGCCGTGGTGGCGGACGGAACCTTCACCATCACCCGCGGCACCACCGGCACCGCCGCGACCACCCTGCACACCAGCGTCCCCGCCCTGGTCGCCGTCACCTTCGACGGCCACCCCCTGGCCGAGGTCGCCGCCGCGGGCGATCTGACGATCTCCGGCGACATAACCGCCGCCGAAAATTTCGCCAACTACTTCGACCTGCCGCCCGAGTGCGCGTCGGGAGCCACACCACGGCTCTGACGGTCGCCGGGCCGCCGAATCCGTCGGCGGCCTACAGCCGATCGATGTCGGTGAGATCGATATCGATCGTGAAGGGAACGCTCAATCCCAGCCGATCGTGATGGATTCCGGTGAGCGCGTACACCTTTGTGGCCGGATCGAGCTCATAGACGTAGATCACGGGGCGACCGTCGACATTCTCGACCCGCCAGAAGTGCGCGATACCCGCGTTGGCGTAGAGCTGGGGCTTGCGTTCCCGGTCCCGAGTGCGTGATTCGGTGGAGACCACCTCAACTGCCAACACCACGTCATCGGCGGCGAACGATGTCCGCTCGGGATCACTTGATCCACTAGCACGCAGCACAAGCACATCAGGCTCCGGTCGTTGATTTCGACCGAGCGTCACCGTCATCTCCCGCCGCACCCGCATCGTGGCGGGTGCACAGCGACGGAGCGCGTTCTCCAGCAGGGAAATAACCAGCATATGGAACTCCGCCTGCGGGCTCACGAAGACAAGACTCCCGTCGATCAACTCGGTGTGCGGGGGAAGGTCGGGCAGGCGGTCCAGATCCTCGGCGACGAAACCACCCGGCGGTGGGCGCAGCCACTGCGGAAAAGGTTCGACGGTCATAGCGTCGAGTATGTCACCACAGTCGCCAGTACTGGAATCAATAGTTTTGATTCAAAGCAACGTGCCCGCTGCAGCGTGAGGCCGGGGCGTAATCGGGCGGGCTTGCCGATACCTGCCGCAACGCCACGTCGCGGATGGGGCAGAGTGGGCGGGGTGCAGTTGATTCTCGTTCGCCATGCTCAGCCCCTTCGGATCGTGAATGGGGATGGTCCCGCTGATCCCGAGCTGTCCGGGATCGGGCGGGAGCAGGCCGAGCGAGTGCCCGCCGCGTTGAGTCAGCATCGGATCGCGCGGGTGCTGAGCAGTCCGCAGCGGCGGGCGCGGGAAACGGCCGCGCCGACCGCGGCCAAGCTGGGGCTACCGGTCGAGATCGTCGACGACCTCGCCGAATACGATCGCGATCTGCCCGCCTATATTCCGATCGAGGACGCCAAGGTGGAATTCCAGGCGGTCTACGAGCGGATCAAGGCCGGGTACCTGCCCGAGCAGATCGACGGACCCGCCTTCGTCACGCGCGTACGCGACGCCGTCACCGAGATCGCCGCGACGACCGATCCTGCCGATACGGTGGTCGCGTTCGCGCACGGCGGCGTGATCAATGTGCTGTTGCAGGAGGTGCTCGGACTGGCGCGCCCGCTGACCTTCCCGATCGACTACTGCTCGGTCACCCGAATCCTGTTCTCCCGCACCGGGCGGCGCACCGCGGCTACCGTCAACGAGAACGGGCATGTCTGGGATCTGCTGCCGCGCAATATCGCCGCGGAATCCGGGAAGTAGACCGGACACCCCCAGCGGATTACCAGCCGGATCGCACCGGCATCCCAGCGACGGAACCTTCGATGGAACCGGTGAGCCGCCGCATCAGCGACTCACCCTCCGAGAGAAAGGAACTCCGTTGCTCTCCAAGACATCGACACCCTTCCGGCGCCGGATCGCCCGGGTCGCCGTGGCGGGCGCACTGGTCACCGTCCCGCTGAGTGCCCTCGCGGTCACGGCGTCCGCGCAGGCCCCCGAGCCGAGCGCCGACGTCCAGGTGACAACCACCGACGCGTCCGGCGCCGAGATCGCCGACCGCCCGCACCGCGATGGTCCCGGCGGATTCCCGGGCGGGCACGGACCCGACGGGCCGCGAGTCGAATTCCGCGGCCCCGGCGGACATCCGGGTCCGGACGGGCCGCGGCTGTTCCTCGAGCACGTCCGGCCACCGAGCGGTTCCGCGGGCAGCAGCTAGTCCGGATACGACGCGGGCCCACCTCCACTACCGGGAGGTGGGCCCGCGTCGGTATGCGCTGGGATCAGGCCATGCCCGCAATCCAGTTGTGCATCCAGGTGATGGCGGTCTGCCCGCCGCCGACCGAGTAGCTGCCGTACACGGTGTGCGCCTGCGAACGGTAGAACTGCTCCAGATCCTTGGCCCGCTGCTGATTCGCCGATTCGGTGAGCTGCGATTGCAGGATCGGCACGCCGCCGGCCGACATCAGGTCGTTGATGATGGCGCCGGCCTCGATCTGGTAGCGCCAGATATTGGCGGGGTTGGCTTCCGAACTCTGCGCGAGGAATCCGGCGAAACGGGTCACGAAATCATCGGTGGCCGTGGCGCAGTAGAGATCGTCGACCGCGCAGATGGTGCGGGTCCGATCGCTGAGCCAGCCGAATCCGCCGACCCGCGGTCCACCGGCGCCCGCGCCCGCGGCGGTCGGGCCGACCTGCACATCGGTGGGCGAACGACGCGGATCGGAGATCAGGCCGACGCCCGCCACGCGATCCGGGCTGATCGCACCCACACCGGTGCCGATCTCGGCGGCCAGGTCACCCGCGGCATCCGCGCCCTGGCTGTAGCCGACGAGCGCGACTTTGGTTGCACCGCAACGCTGGAGCATCGAGGTCGCCAGCCCGCGCGCCTTATCGGTGGCTTCCTTCTTCGACGCGCCGTACACATCGCCTTCCCACGGGAACGCGGTGGCGGCATAGGTCACGTAATCGACGTCCACGGAAGACGGTAGGCCGCGTGTGACACCGGACAGCATGCCGGGCTGCGGCTTCTTGTCGTGGCCGGTCTCCCAGGTTCCGGGGATCGCCACCACATAGAGGCTCGGGCAGCCGTCCGCCGCCGCGGAGCCGCCGCCGAATACCAGGCCGGACGCAATCGCCGCGGACGCACCCAGGGCCGCGACAACCTTCTTCAACCGCATACTGCTCCAGTTCAAACTTTGCCCCGCGGGGCAATCCCCGACAAGTTGCCGCTGACCATGCTGAACTCGGCGGATGTCGTTCCAGTGCACAACGGGTTAACTGAACTACCCGCCGATATGACGTGCACAACCGGACTACATCCCGAATCCCGCAGCTCGCCGTTGATCACAATAGAGCCATGACTGCCTGTGCGCCATTCGAACTCGCCGCATCCGTCCGATTTCCGTCGGTCCTCTCGAATCGGAGCTTCCGCGCAGCGAGCGGCCTTGCCCGAGATCAACTTCCGAAGGCCCGGGTACGCGTTCCCGGCGGCCGATGCGCCCATGCGAATGACCGTGATCGGGGCGCGTCCGGATCACGCGCACATCTCCACCAACGGCCCACGGCGGACAACCGCGCCCCGGTAGTCCGCAATGACGGTTTGCCCAACTATTGCGACATAACAAAGGCGCCCGCGGACACAATGTCCACGGGCGCCTTCGAGTTTCGGATCAGCGCTGAGCGACCATCGTGGGGGTGATGGGCGCGGGGAGCGCGGTCTCACCCTCCAGGAAGTTGTCGACGGCGGCCGCGGCGGCACGACCCTCGGCGATGGCCCAGACGATCAGCGACTGACCGCGGCCCATATCGCCCGCGACGAATACACCGGGGACGTTGGTCGCCCAGTTCTTGTCACGCTGGACATTGCCGCGCTGGTCGTAGCCGACGCCGAGATCCTCCAGCAGACCCGGCTTTTCGGGACCGACGAAACCCATGGCCAGCAGCACCAGATCGGCCTCGAGGGTGAACTCGGTGCCCTCGACCTTCTCGAAGCGGCCGTTGACCATCTTGACCTCGTGCGCCTCCAGGCCGGTGACCTTGCCGTCCGCGCCGACGAAACGCTCGGTGTTCACGGAGAACACCCGCTCGCCGCCCTCCTCGTGCGCCGAGGACACCCGGTACATGAGCGGGTAGGTCGGCCACGGGGTGGAAGAGGCACGCTCCTCCGGCGGACGCGGCATGATCTCGAACTGGTGGATGCTCTCGGCGCCCTGCCGGTGCGAGGTGCCCAGGCAGTCGGCGCCGGTGTCGCCGCCACCGATGATGACGACCTTCTTGCCCTTGGCGTGGATCGGCGGCAGGCCCTCGGCGTCGGTGACATCGTCGCCCAGCTGCACCCGGTTGGCCCAGGGCAGGAACTCCATCGCCTGGTGGATGCCGTTCAGTTCACGACCCGGGATCGGCAGATCACGGGCGAGGGTGGCGCCACCGGCCAGCACCACCGCGTCGAACTGCTCGCGCAGCTGCTCGGCGGTGATGTCGACACCGACGTTCACACCGGCCTTGAAGATGGTGCCCTCGGCCTCCATCTGCGCCAGTCGGCGATCGATGAAGCGCTTCTCCATCTTGAATTCCGGAATGCCGTAGCGCAGCAGGCCGCCGATGCGGTCGGCGCGCTCGAAGACGGTCACGGTATGACCGGCCCGGGTCAGCTGCTGAGCGGCGGCGAGACCGGCGGGACCGGAACCGACGACGGCGATCTTCTTGCCGGTCAGGCGGGTCGGGTAGACCGGGGTCACCCAGCCCTCGTCGAAGGCGTTCTCGATGAGCTCGACCTCGACCTGCTTGATGGTCACCGGATCCTGGTTGATCCCGAGCACGCAGGACGCCTCACACGGCGCCGGGCACAGCCGCCCGGTGAACTCCGGGAAGTTGTTGGTCGCGTGCAGCCGGTCGATGCCGTCGCGCCACTGACCCTTGTAGACCAGATCGTTCCACTCGGGGATGAGGTTGCCCAGCGGACAGCCGTTGTGGCAGAACGGGATACCGCAGTCCATGCAGCGGCTGGCCTGACGCTGGAGGGTCTTGTGTTCGAAACCCTCCTCGTAGACCTCTTTCCAGTCCATGAGCCGCAGCGGGACCGGACGGCGCGTCGGCAGTTCCCGCGATGTGTGCTTCAGAAATCCTTGCGGGTCAGCCACGAGCGGCCTCCGTACTCTCGCCTCTCAACATCGGACACAGGTTTCGAACGCGTCTCACGTTATCCACGAGCCGCCTCCATGATCGCCTCGTCCACGTCCTTGCCACTCTTCTCAGCCTCGGAGATAGCGAGCAAGACCTTCTTGTATTCGCGTGGCATAACCTTCACGAAATGGTTCACCTGCTGCGACCAGTCACTCAGGATGCGTTCGGCGACAGCCGAACCCGTCTGGTCGCGATGCTGGGTGATGATGTGGTGCAGCCAGGTGAAATCGTCACCGGCCAGCGCCTCGATCGCGTCGTTCTGCTCCGGGTTGACCAGGTCGGCGAAGGTGCCGTTCGGGTTGTAGACGAATGCCAGACCACCGGACATGCCGGCGCCGAAGTTACGTCCGGTCTCACCCAGGATGACGACGCGGCCACCGGTCATGTACTCGCAGCCGTGGTCGCCCACGCCTTCGACCACCGCGGTCGCGCCCGAGTTGCGCACGGCGAATCGCTCGCCGACCACGCCGTTGATGAACGCCTGACCGCTGGTGGCGCCGAACAGGATCACGTTGCCCGCGATGATGTTCTGTTCCGCCACGAAGTCGGCCGGTGCGTTCAGCGACGGGCGGACCACCAGGTGGCCACCCGAAAGGCCCTTGCCGACGTAGTCGTTCGCGTCACCGTGGACCCGCAGCGTGATGCCGGCGGGTACGAAGGCGCCGAAGCTGTTGCCCGCGGAGCCGGTGAAGGTGATGTCGATGGTGTCGTCGGGCAGGCCCGCGCCACCGTAGAGCTTGGTCACCTCGTGGCCCAGCATGGTGCCGACGGTGCGGTTGACGTTCGTGATCTTGGTTTCGAACTTCACCGCCTGGCCACGCTCGAGCGCATCGGTGCTCTGCGCGATCAGCTGCTGGTCCAGCGCCTTGTCCAGGCCGTGGTCCTGGGCCTTGGTGCAGCGACGGTCCTGGTACATGAACGCCGTCTCGACGTCGTCCAGGATCGGCGACAGGTCCAGCTTGCTGGCCTTCCAGTGCTGCTTGGCCTTGGTGGTGTCGAGCATGTCGACCCGGCCGATGGCCTCGTCCAGCGTGCGGAAGCCCAGCTGCGCCAGCAGTTCCCGGACCTCTTCGGCGACGAACAGCATGAAGTTCTCGACGAATTCCGGCTTACCGGTGAAACGTTCGCGCAGCACGGGGTTCTGCGTCGCGACACCGACGGGGCAGGTGTCGAGGTGGCAGACCCGCATCATAATGCAGCCGGAGACCACCAGCGGCGCGGTCGCGAAGCCGTATTCCTCGGCGCCGAGCAGCGCGGCGATCATCACGTCGCGGCCGGTCTTCATCTGACCGTCGACCTGCACGACGATGCGGTCGCGAAGTCCGTTGAGCAGCAACGTCTGCTGAGTCTCGGCCAGGCCGAGCTCCCAGGGACCGCCCGCATGCTTCAGCGAGGTCAGCGGCGAGGCGCCGGTGCCACCGTCGTGACCCGAGATCAGCACCACGTCCGCGTGCGCCTTGGAGACACCCGCGGCGACGGTGCCGACGCCGGGCTCCGCGACAAGTTTCACGTGAATCCGAGCCTGCGGGTTCGCGTTCTTCAGATCGTGGATCAGCTGCGCGAGATCCTCGATCGAGTAGATGTCGTGGTGCGGCGGCGGCGAGATCAGGCCGACGCCCGGCGTCGAGTGCCGGACCTCGGCGACCCACGGGTACACCTTGTGCGCGGGCAGCTGACCACCCTCACCGGGCTTGGCGCCCTGCGCCATCTTGATCTGGATATCGGAGCAGTTGGTCAGGTAGTGGGCGGTGACACCGAAACGACCCGAAGCGACCTGCTTGATCGCCGAACGACGCCAGTCACCGTTCTCCTCGACCTCGAAGCGGGCCGGGTGCTCGCCGCCCTCACCGGAGTTCGAGCGACCGCCGAGACGGTTCATCGCGATCGCGAGGGTTTCATGCGCCTCGGCCGAGATGGAGCCGTAGCTCATCGCGCCGGTCGAGAACCGCTTGACGATCTCGCTGGCGGGCTCGACCTCGTCGATCGAGATCGGCGCGCGCTCACCGGTCTTGAACTTGAACAGGCCGCGCAGCGAGGCCAGCCGCTCGGACTGGTCGTCGACCAGCTTGGTGTAGTCCTTGAAGATCGAGTACTGGCCGGTGCGGGTCGCGTGCTGCAGCTTGAATACGGTGTCCGGGTTGAACAGGTGGTACTCACCCTCGCGCCGCCACTGGTACTCGCCGCCGACCTCGAGCTCGCGGTGCGCGCGCTCGTTGCGGTTCTCCAGGAAGGCGACCCGGTGCCGCGCCGCCACGTCGTCGGCGATCTCGTCCAGGCCGATGCCGTCCAGGTGCGAACGCAGACCCGTGAAGTATTCGTCCACCAGCTCCTGGGACAGGCCGATCACCTGGAACAGCTGCGCGCCGGTGTAGGAGGCGATGGTGGAGATGCCCATCTTGGACATCACCTTCAGCACACCCTTGCCCGCGGCCTTGTTGTAGTTCGCGACCGCCTTGCGGTAGTCGGCGGCCAGATCGCCGGTGCTGCCCGGCATTTCCAGCGCGCCGCGCTCGAGCATGTCCTCGATGGTCTCGAAGGCCATGTACGGGTTGATCGCGGCCGCGCCGAAGCCGACCAGCATGGCCATGTGGTGCACCTCGCGGGCGTCACCGGCCTCCACGACCAGGCCGACCATGGTGCGGGTGCGCTCGCGCACCAGGTGGTGGTGCACCGAGGAGGTCAGCAGCAGCGACGGAATCGGCGCCAGCTTCTCGTTGGACTCGCGGTCGGACAGCACGATGACCCGCGCGCCGCCGTCGATCGCGGCCGAGATCTGGATGTTGATGGCCTCGAGCGCCTTGCGCAGGCCCTTGCCACCCTTCTTCACCGGGTACAGACCGCGCACGACCACCGAACGCAGCTCCGGATGCGAGCCGTCGTCGTTGATGTGCACGAGCTTGGCCAGCTCGTCGTTGTCCAGGATCGGCTGCGGAATGGTGATCTGCTTGCAGGACTCCGGGCTCGGGTGCAGCAGATCGGCTTCCGGGCCGATGGCCCGGCGCAGGCTGGTGACCACTTCTTCGCGGATCGCGTCCAGCGGCGGGTTGGTGACCTGCGCGAAGAGCTGGGAGAAGTAGTCGAAGAGCAGCCGGGGTCGCGCGGAAAGCACCGCGATCGGGGTGTCGGTACCCATCGAGCCGAGCGCCTCGAGGCCGGCCTTCGCCATCGGCGAGATCAGCAGGCTCAGCTCTTCGTTGGTGTATCCGAAGATCTGCTGACGGATCAGCACGCGGTCGTGCGACATGTGCACATGCGGGCGGTCGGGCAGGTCGGCCAGCTTGGTCACGCCCGCGTCGAGCCACTCCTGGTACGGGTGCTCGCCGGCCAGCTGCGACTTGAGCTCCTCGTCGCCGACGATGCGGCCCTGCGAGGTGTCGACCAGGAACATGCGGCCGGGCTGCAGCCGGACCTTCTGGACCACCTTGGCCGGATCGATGTCGAGGACACCGACCTCCGACGCCATCACGACCAGGCCGTCATCGGTAACCCAGATGCGGCTGGGGCGCAGGCCGTTGCGATCGAGCACGGCGCCGACGACGGTGCCGTCGGAGAAGCACACCGATGCCGGGCCGTCCCACGGCTCCATCAGCATCGAGTGGTAGCGGTAGAACGCCCGCCGCTGCGGGTCCATGGTCTCGTTGCGTTCCCAGGCCTCGGGAATCATCATCAGCACCGCGTGGGGCAGGCTGCGGCCGCCGAGGTGCAGCAGTTCCAGCACCTCGTCGAAGCGGGCCGTATCGCTCGCCCCCGGGGTACAGACGGGGAAGATCTTGTGCAGCCGGTTGTTGCCCGCCTCGTCGATGCCGAAGACGTCGGAGCGCAGCAGCGCCTCGCGCGCCCGCATCCAGTTCTCGTTACCGGTGACGGTGTTGATCTCACCGTTGTGCGCCACCCGGCGGAACGGATGCGCCAGCGGCCACGACGGGAAGGTGTTGGTGGAGAACCGGGAGTGCACGATGCCGAGGGCGGACTCCACCCGGTCGTCCTGCAGGTCCAGGTAGAACGCGCGCAGCTGCGGGGTGGTGAACATGCCCTTGTAGACGAAGGTCTGGCCGGACAGGCTCGGGAAGTACACCGATTCCTTGCCGACCGCGCCCTCACCAGGGCCCGCCTTGCCGAGCTCGTGCTCGACCCGCTTGCGGATGACGTAGGCGCGACGCTCCAGGTCCATGCCGGAGAGCTGCTCGGCGCCGTTCTTGGGCGAGGCGATGAAGATCTGGCGGAAAGTGGGCATTGCGTCGCGGGCCAGCGCGCCCAGCGACGACTCATCGATCGGCACCTCGCGCCAGCCGAGGACCTCGAGACCCTCTTCCTTGACGATCTTCTCGACGCCATAGGCGGCGCGAGCGGCCTCACGACGGGCCTGCGGCAGGAAGGCGATACCCGACGCGTAGGACCCCTCGGCAGGCAGCTCGAAGTCCACGATGGCGCGGAAGAAGCGGTCCGGAATCTGGAGCAGGATGCCAGCGCCGTCACCGGAATTCGGTTCGGCACCCGCGGCACCGCGGTGCTCCAGGTTCAACAGAGCCGTAATAGCCTTGTCGACGATGTCACGGCTGCGGCGACCGTGCATGTCGACGACGAATGCGACACCGCAGGCGTCGTGTTCGTTCGCCGGGTCGTAGAGCCCGATGGGTCCAGGTGACCTGTGGCCAGGAAGTTGCGTCATGCCTCTGCCTTCAAGAAAGTCGGCCTTCGAAGAAAAAATGGCCTTTCGTTCGAACGCCTCCGTCAAGACTGCGCCCGTACATTCCGGAAACCAGCCGCGCTGATGGTCTCGGTATTGGATTCGCGGTGCTCCCCGGCTCTACGGGGGTTACGCAAGCTACCTCCTCCGAGCCTGATGCTCGCACCGCTGGGTGCAGTCACGTCTCCAGTTGTCCACCCGCTGTCTGTTACGTAGTGGGTGCTCGGAGATAACGGAACGCTTACGTGTTCCTTACCTCCGTGCGGGTGCTCGCCCACTACTCTGGACACCTGCGTGGTGAGCCCGAGCGGGCGATGGTGCCGAGCATTTTTGTGTTCGGCGTAAGAGCAAACGATAAGTCAGGTCCGGGGCCCAACCAACTTAGGTCGTACTAATAACCTGGCCTAGCAGGGCCAATTCTTTCCGTCCTCCACTTGTGCGCGTCGTCCAGTGTAAAGCAGCGAACGCGCCGGAATCGATCCCCTGGCACCCCGTGCCAGCAGCGGCGATGGGTGCGGAGACCGTCTTCGGCAGGTGCGCGGCACGCCGGGAGAACTGGCGCTCACCTGCGTCGAAGAGGATTTCCCAGGGTCCGGCACGGGCAAACCCCTTGGGCCACGGCTAACTTCGGAACTGGACGAGTGAGATATTTCCGACAGGGGTGTGACAAGCACGCGATGTGATCCGACCGTCCGGGTTCTTTTTCATTGTGTGGCCTTCAGCACATATTCAGCAAACGGCGGCGAAGTGTCCTTCGCCACATCATTCGCGTCGCCCCGCGACGCGCCGCCGCGCGATATCGCTTGGGGGGCATCCCGTGCCGCACCCTGGGGATACGGTCGCGACACACACCGGTCAGGGCAGACACAGTGCGGTGACAGCCCGCACCAGCGCCGCCTGGTGCAGCGGATCGGCGTAGCCCGCTGCCAGCAAGCCGAACACACTGGTCGCGAGCCGCTCCATACAGTCCGGCGCGGACAGTTCGTCGCGATGCGCGGCCAACTGGTCGATGATGTCGGCGTTGAGGCGATCGATCCCGGGCCGGACCACGGCCAGCTTCGGCGGACCGCTCGGCGCGCTCGCCGGATCGAAACGCCAGCGCACCACCAGGCCGCGCTGCACCATCTTGCTGGCCTCGATCTGGCCGAAGAACACCTGCCTGACCCACTGCTCCGGAAGTCCGCGCCCGGATCCGAGGCGAGCCATGGCGTCGTAGACCTCGGCCTCGCGCTCCGGGTCGTCGATCATCGGCTCGCGTCCGTCGTTCGCGACCTCGGCCCACTTGGCCGCGGCCACCGCGTCCGCCGAGCCGAGACGGTCGGCCACCAGTCGCACCAGCCGATCCAGCGGACCCCGGCCACCGAATTCGACGGCGGGCGCCGCGCGCACGCTATCGGGTGAGCACACGACCAACGCCACCGCCAGCACCGCCAGGACCAGAACGCGCATTCCCCGCCCTTCTGACTCGATAACGAATCACCATGTCAGAGTAGGCGTTTGCGCACCGAGGTGTGAGCCTGGCCACATCCACCCGCCCGCACTCGGTGTGTCGGGGCTCGGCCTGTCACGCTGTGACAACGAATCCGTGACAGTTTCGCCACGCACGCCACCTGACTGGGACGTAGAGGATGTGAGATCCCATGACCGTCACCGGCATTTTCACCTGGCTCGGCGGGGGTCAGACCGACGAAGTCAGCTACGACCATGAGCGGGCGGGTTACGCCGTCACCGGGGCCGTCGTCGCGCTGTTCGCGACGGTGGCCGGTGTGGTCACCGCCCTCGCCCTGGCCGCCGTCGGGGAGTGGCCCGCGGTAGGCATTGCCGCCCTCGCGCTGGTCGTCGGCTTGCTCACCGGCGCGGTGGGTCGCGCCCTCGCCACCGCCAAACCCGGCCGCACGCCGGACCGGCTAGGACTGGGCGCCCGGATCGGCGTGGCCGTCCTGGCCGGTGTGCTGATCGCCGAACTCGCGAGCACCGTGCTCTTCGGCGGCACCATCGACCGGCTGCTCGACGACAAGGCTCAACGTGGTGTCGAATCCGCGCCCGGCGTGGTCGCCGCCCGCACCGAATCGGAGGCCGCCCGCGCCGACCGGACGACGCTGGACCAGGCCATCACCAAGGCCCAGGCCGATATCGACCGGGCGCTGGTCATCGCGCGCTGCGAGTTCAACCCGACCCCCGAATGCCCGCAAACCCGCATTACCGGCGTGCCCGGCCGCGGCCCCGAGGCACAGACCGCCAACGAGATGCTCGCCGACGCGCGCGGTCAGCTCGCCGACGCGCAGGGCCGGGTGGACGCCGCCGACCGGCGGGTCGCCGATGACGACAGGGCCCTCACGGCAGCCCGGTCCGCCGCCTTCGCCGACGCCGACCGCGGCCTCGGCGCGCGCTGGCTGGCCATGAACGACTACACCTCCGGCGCGGCCGGCGCGCTGTTCCTGCGGGCACTCATCATCCTGACGTTCGTGCTGCTCGCGCTGCTGCCGCTGATTCTGCGCTGGTGGCGTGGCGAGACCTCGTTCGACCGTCACGCCGCCTACCGCGCCGTACAGGACCGCGCCGAACGGGACGCCGACACCGCCATCGCGCTCAAGCGGGCCGAGGTGCGCGCGGAGGCGGAGAGCCTGCGGGCCGAACAAGAACTAACCGCCACGCGGCTCGCCGTCGAGGCCGATACCGCCATCGATCGGGAGCGGCAGCGCACCCGCATCATCGCCGCCATCGGCGGGCTGGAGCTCGGGGTCACCGAGCCTCGGCGGCTCGACAATCAACACCGCGCCGAACTGCCCGCGGCCGACCGAAAGGACAGCACCGTGTCCCAGGAGGGGATCGTGACACCGAACCTGCCCGCCACCGTCCGCGCCGACGCGCTCGCACCGGCCACCACCGCGGGCGCGCTCGCACCGTCCGTCGGCGCGCAGACGCCAGCACCCAAGGGCGGCCTGGAACTCCCGATCATCGGCCAGGTGCCGTTCACCGACACCGCCGCGCGCTGGATCCGCCCGCTGGTGCCCTCGTTCGTCGCCAATGCCATCGATACCGCCACCCATCCGCTGCGCACCGCAAGGCAGGCCTTCGAAGAGGTCGAGGAGATCACCTTCACGCTGCGCCGGACCCGCAAGGTCACCGTCGACACGCAGGATTCGCACGGCCCGAGCGTCACCCAGACCCCGGTCGGCTACCAGCTGCCGCCGGGCTCGCCGGAAGCCTGGCACGCCCAGCGGGTCGCCGCGACCGTGGTCGACGCGGACTACGCCGACCCGCGCTACGCCGCACTCCCCCCGGCCGCGGCACCCCGCGATTACAACCTGCCGCCCGGCGCCCACCGCGACGAACTCGCCGCGCGTCACCAGTCCGAGCTACCCGCCCACCGCGGCCCGCGCGAACTCCCGCCCGCCCACTGAGCACATACCGAGGTCGAGGGCGGCTACTTCGACGAGATCGGGGACCGATCGGAACGAATCGCCCTGCGCCGTCGTCGGTATTCGGCACCATGATGTGGAAGCGCGCGGCGAGCGTCACCTAGCTCGCCCCAGCCGGTCGATATCCGGGTCGGAGGTGGGTGTCAGCGGGGTCGTGGTTCGATGGCGGTCCCGTTCACCCAGGCCGACCATCCGTTCGAGCAGACGATATGCGCCCAGTCGCCGGTGCGTTCGAGCAGTTGGAGTTCGATTCCCGCATCGAGCCGGGCAACGGGGGCCCGCTTGGGGTCGGGGGTCGCCCAGGCGAGCATCCCGCTTGCGGGCACCACGTGGGTAGGCCGCCACATCGGCTGCTCACCGCCCCACTGGACGGCACCGGGCACGGGCCGATCCCGTGCGGGCCGGTCAGCCGGGTGGACCTGCCACGGCCGCGACGGCGGCGCCATCGGAGCACCGGTGGGTAGCTCCTCCATCGCTCGTCCATCCACCCAGGCCGACCACCCGTTGGAGCAGACGATATGTGCCCAGCCGCCGCTGTGTCCGAGGATTTGGAGTTCGACCCCCGGATCGAGCCGGGCGACCGCTGGCCCACCGGGCACCGCCCACGCCTGCATTCCCCGGGCCGGCACCACATGTGTCGGCCGCCAGGGTGGTGTCGGGGTGACGGTCTCGGGCTCCGCCCCGATCGAGTCCGCGTCCGACGGACCGGCTGCGCTGATTCCTTGGGGACTCACCGGCCGCGTTTGTACCTCCTCGGGCTCCTCGCCTGTCGCCGCGGCGGCCTGGACAGCGGAGTCGGGTCGGCGGAGGAAATGGTCGAGATAACCGACGACGGTGTCAGCGCTCACGGTTTCCAGGTGAATTCCGCGTTCGATCCATTCGATCGTCATGAGATCACTGACGCCCGACTCCAGGCAGGTGAAACCGAGCCGGTACATGCCGCCGCGACCGTCGTCGTGCGCGTTCACCAGCTCCAGGATCGAGGTGATCGCAGAGAAATGCAGGGCGAGCGGGGCGCATGGACCGGCCGGACGGACGGCCTCGGAGTCCACGTCCACGAACCCCCGCTCGGCCAGTCGCGCAAGGGAATCGGTCATCCCGGTCCCGGCTCGGGAAGCCTCGACATCGCACAGCCGACTGATCGCGTCGACCAGTGAGAATCCCATCGCGGGCGGCTTGTCGAGCGTGGCTCGCAGCTCCTCGAAAGCCACCGGTTGATCGGCCTCGGCCTGGCCGGAGAGGATCCGGCGGCGCTGTATGTCGATGAGTGCGGCGAGGACCAGACCGTCCTCTATCGACACATCCACGACCAGATCCAGTCCGCGCAACGGGCTTCGTCCGACCAGCCCGGTCAGGAATTCGGTCACCCGCTCGGTGGGTGCCGGATCCTCGAGGCGGAATACACCCTGCTCCGCGGTGGCCGACAGTCCGACGGGACCGTGATCGGCCGAAACCCATGCGACATATTCGACAAGAACACCGGCGCCGACGAACCGGACCGTGGTCGTGGCCGTCGCCGCCGCGAGCGCCGCCAAGGTGGGTTGCAGGTTTCTCGTAGTCCCGGTGTCGTCGACGACGCCGAGCTCGGCCAACCGGGCACGCGCGGTATCGGTGATCGTCGAATCGGTACCCAGCCACGGTGAGACGGGACTGCGCGGGACGTCCACCAGCGCGCCCAGTGTGTCGAACGCCGCTGCGTCGAGCTCGAGGTCAACTGTCATGTCGACACTTCCTTTGTTCTGCTCACCCTCGGTTGTTCTGCTCGCCCTCAGTCGAAAGCCAAGATTTGGCAGCGCCGACCAACGTGTTACCGACACCGTTTCCGATCTTGGCAACCGTGGTGGCCGTCCGCTCGCCGCCCGGGAGCTGCCCGAACTCCACGTTCATTGTGTTGTCTGCGATGACGTTCGCCGCTACTACTCCCCCGCTCTTATCTTCCGCAATGCCGCCTGCGATGGCCTCGACCGTCGCGTAACCGGAGTGCACCGCCGTCCCACCCACGGGCGTGAAATTGCCGATGATGTTGACACCGGCATCGGCGAGGACACCGATTGCCGAGCCGATCGAGGCGAGTGCCCCGTATATCTGCCCGTTTCGGGCGTAGGTGTCATGTGTCGCCCGAGTGAGTCCGGCCTGCTCACGCAGTTGCGCAAGGCGGGCAGCTGTGGGGTCCTCGACCACCGGGGCCTTTGGCGTCGGGGGTGGGGTTGATGCGGAGGCCGACGGCGGCGGCGTCGGGGTTGGCGTTGGCGTCGGCCAGTGCGAGATACGGATGGGACTGTCGGGGTCGAAGACTGTCTGGCCGCTGATGACCTTGGTGCCGTAGGTCGAACCGGCAACGTTCGGGGGCAGGTTGTCCGGGATCTTCACATAGGTTCGACCCTCCGGATCGGTGACGGTCTGGGTGCGCATGCCGAAGTTCTGCTGCAGCGTCGAGGCGAGTGTGACGGGGTCGAATCCCTTCTCGGGTGGGGTGAGCCACTGATCGGTCGGCGGGGTGGCGGGATGATGCCAGTCCACCGTGAGGGAGATGGGCTTGTCGGGGTCGATCGTGCCATCGGGGCGCGTAGTGAATTCGCCGCCCCTGATGCCGGGCGGGAAGTCCCCGGTGGGAGCGGGCAGGGGCGCGTTCGGATCGTACGGCTGGTTGGGCGGGTGGGTGGCGGCCCATAGCGTGCGGCGGGCATCGTCGCTGGAGATGACCCGGGTGTCGACCACATTGCCCGCGGGCGTCACCAGAGGAAACACCAACGGTGGGTCCGGCAAGCCTTGGGCGTGCCGCCACTTCATATAGGCGTTGAATTCCACATTGCTGGGCGGATCGGGGTAGCCGGGGTAGTTGGCCCGCCACCGTTGGAAGGCGGGGTCACGCAGGAGTTGCTGGATCCAGTTGTTCATGGCGGCTTGGTCGCTGCCCCGCGGATCCGGGGGTGGTGTCTGCTGTGGGCCCGCGCCTGGGCCGCCGTTGCCCGAGGTACCGGCGATAGCGCCGAGGAAGGTACCGGCGAGCGCGCCCACGGCGGATGCCACGCCGCCTACCCCCGCGTGGGCCAGTACGGCGGGGGTACCAGGACAACTGAACCAGGGTTCGCCCAGATCTCGGCATTCCTGCCATCCGCCGTCCTCGGCGAAGGCAACGACCGGGTTGATCAGCCAGGCCAGAACGGGAATCGCGGTGAGCAGCAGCATGGTGGCCGCCGGGGGCTTGCCGATCCGGCTGACCACCAGGGCGGCTCCGGCCAGCACCAGGACCAGGATCAGTTCGACTATGACACTGGGAATGACGGCCGCGACCAGCAGCGCGGCAGCCGCGCCGAGCAGGCCGACCGCCATCCCGGTGACACCGGTAACCGTGTGGCGACGGGTGGGTGCAAACGTCCCGACCGGTTTCGACCAGACCCGTCCGACGAAATTCGCCAGGATGCTGCCGAGCACGCCGGGCGCCGCGACCAGCAGTCCGATCGCCAGGACCGCGCTCAATGAGGGTGCCAGGACCACCGCGGCAAGCATGCCGACCGCCGCGCCCCACAGCAGATGGACCCGGGCCGCCCGGTCACCGCTGATCAGCGCCGCGAGGGCGCCGGGTAGCCCACGCAGGTCGCCGAAGAAGCGCCGGGTGCCGACCGTGTACCAGTAGCTGCCGATGCCGAAGATCACGACGCCCGCCACACTCCAGAACAGGGCACCCGCGAGGAGGTTGCCATCGCCGGTGGCCGGGGCACCTCCGGGCACCTTCGAATCTCCTCCATAGCGCACGGCGATCAGCCACACATTCCACACATAGCCGAAAGCACCGCCGACCACGGCGCTGATCAGCGCCGCGAACGGATGTGTGCGCAGCCATTCGGGAAACCGCCGCGCGACCTCGCCCACGGTGGGAACGGATGCCTGGGATCCGCCGGCGCGCATCTCAGCCCCCCGACCAATCCGAGGGTGTGGGCACCGACCTCCCGTACGCCCACGCCAACAGCGGGACCACCGGTAGTAGCCCGAGCAGAGCGCACAATCCCCTGGCCCGCCGCCGACTGGACACCGGCGAGGCGGATACGGAACCTTCGGTCTTCGCCCCTGAGGTGCGACCCTCCTGCGGGGATCTCATCGCGATCCGATCTAGCGAGCAACACTGCTGACATCACCACGTTGCTCATTCCAGTATCGCTCGCGACGCTCGGAACCACACCATGGCGCTCCGGCCCCGAGCCGAGCGGGCCCACGCTCGGCCCGGATGGGATGAGCGCGAACCCGCGGCGACCTATGTTCGTGCGGTGCGCAGCCGGAAGGCGATCACCGCGGCGATCATCAGAACCGATGCGGTGCCGAACGCGGCCAGGTGCATGCCCGACACGAACGACTCGTGCACCGAGGCGAGGAATGCCCGCGCCGCGTGCTCCGGCAGCTCCCGCGCGAATCCGGTGGCGGCCGCGAGGGATTCCGAGGCCGCGCCCGCGTGTTCGCCGGGAATCTGGGACAGGTCGAGCCCATTGCGGAAGATCGCCATGACGACGCTACCGAGCAGTGCGACGCCGAGCGCGATACCGGTCTCGTAGGCGGTTTCGGAGACCGCCGCCGCCGCACCGGCCCGCTCCGCCGGGGCGGAGCTGACGACCAGGTCCGAGGACACCGTCAGCGCGATACCGACACCCGCGCCGAGACACAGGAAGCCGAGAACGAACGGCGTCGTGCTGGTCACGGCGTCCGGGCTCAGCGACAGGAACAGGACCGAGCCGAGGGCCGCGACGGTCAGCGCACCCGCGAGTACCAGGCCGGGCCGCAGGCGCCGCACCAGCCAGGCCGCGGCGAGCGAAGCGAATACGGTCGACGCCAGGCCGGGCAGCAATACCAGACCGGCCTGCATCGGCGTGCGGCCGAGTACCAGCTGCAGGTATTGCGATCCGAAGAACAGCACACCGGCCAGCGCGAAGACCGCGAGCAGGTTGGTCAGCACGGCGGTGCGGAACCCGGGCAGCGCGAACAACTTCAGGTCCAGCATCGGACTGTCCAGGCGACGCTGCCTGCGCACGAACAGCACACCGGCGAGGATGCCCACCGCGCCGATCACGCCCAGACGCGGGTTCGGGCCGTGCGAGGCGACTTCCTTCACTGCGTACACCACCGGCACCAGCGCCAGCATCGATAGCGCCGCGCTCGCCAGGTCGAAGCGACCCGGATTCGGGTCCCGCGATTCCGGGATCAGTACCGGGCCCAGCGCCACCAGCACCAGCATGACCGGCAGGTTCACCAGGAAGACCGAGCCCCACCAGTAGTGCTCGAGCAGCCAGCCGCCCAGCAGCGGACCGGCCGCGGCGCCACCGCCCGCCATTGCGCTCCAGACCGCGATCGCGACGGTGCGCTGACGCGGATCGAGGAACATCGAGCGAATCAGGCCCAGGGTGGCGGGCATCAGGGTCGCACCCGCGATGCCCTGCAGCACGCGGGCCGCGATCAGCATCTCGGGGCTGACCGACCAGGCCGCCACGGCCGAGGCGAGGCCGAATCCGACGGCGCCGATCAGCAGCAGCCTGCGCCTGCCGATCCGGTCGCCCAGATTGCCCATCACCACCAGCAGACCGGCGAGCACGAACGAGTAGACGTCGATGATCCACAGCAGCTGCGGGGTGGTCGGCGCGAGATCGGCGCTGATCGCGGGCACCGCCAGGTCGAGCACCGTGGCGTCGACGGCGAGCAGGAGCAGTGCCAGCGCGAGCACGGCGAGGCCTGCCCAATCGCGCAGGGTGGCACGGGGCGGGGCGGTCGTTTCGAGCCCGGTGGTCCGGGCCTGGGTGGATGAGGTCATAAGTCTTTCTCGACTTTCGTCGCGAGGTTTCTTACCGTCCAGACGGTACAGTAGCAGACTTTACCGTCCAGCCGGTATAGTCGCCGTGTGACCGCAACCACCCGTGACCGCATCCTCGACGCGCTCGAATCCCTGCTACTGGAAAAGGGCATGTCACAGGTGACATTGGAGAATGTGGCCGCGCACGCGGGCGTCTCCAAGGGCGGGCTGCTCTATCACTTCAAGAGCAAGGACGCCCTGCTCGCCGGCCTGGTCCGCCGCCTCACCGAACGCGCCGAACATCAGTTGCAGGACGCGACGACTCGAGGCACCTCGGTATCGGAGTGGTACCTGCAGACGCCCAACCCCGATAACGCCGCGGACGCGGTCGAACTGGCGCTCTACCGCTCCATGCTGGCGACCATGCGCACCATCGACGCGTCCGCCGCGGAAACCGACGACGAGGTGCAGCAGGCGCTCACCGAGATGATGGCGGCCTGGTCGGTCGGTCTGGACGGCGAGATCGAGGACCCCGTGCAGGCCGATATCGTGCGACTGGTCGGCGACGGCGTCTATCTGCGCGCGCTGCTCGGCCTGCCGCCCATCGACCCGGCCAGGTACCGGCGGGTGGTCGACCGGTTGCTCGGCCGCTGACCAGCCGACCCGCCGACCCGCCTGAGCTGCGATACACCGCCAACCGACGCGGCACGCTCTAGACTCGGCCGCGTGTTACCAGCCGCCGAGGCAGGTGCCGTCGGGGCGGGGAAAGATCCGGTACCAGGGTCCCCTGGAACGACGGTGCCGATCCGCCCGCTCACCTTCCGCGAACGGCTCGATGTGCCGTTCGCGCTGATCCAGGCGAATATCACCACCCTGGCCGGGCTGAGCCTGGCCGGGCTGTTCATCGCCGAGACCATTGTCGTCGTACTCACCGCGAGCCTCTCCGGTCTGACCGACGGCTCCGATACCGCGACCTGGTGGGGCGCCATCGGATCGACCGCCGTCTGTGCCTGGTTGCTGCGCTACGCACTGCGCGGGACCACCGTCGCGATCGGGCTGGCGACGGTATCGGGTCACCGCGTCGGCTGGCGCGCCGCGCTGGGCAGGCTGCGGGACCGGGCGCTGCCGCTGCTGGTGTTCCAACTGCTGTTCACCCTCGTGGGGCTCGGGGTGATCGTCGTGAGCTGCGTGCTGATCATCACCGCGCCCGCGGCGCTGCCCTGGCTCGGGTGGCTGCGGGCCAAACGGTTCGTCGCGGTGCCCGCCATATTCGCCGAGCGGATCGGACACGCGCCCGCGGTTCACCGCGCGAAACTGCTTGCCGCGGGCTCGGAATGGTCGATGGCGGGGTTGTGGATGGCTCAGCGCGCACTGTTCGCGCTACTGGCCGTGCCGCTGCTCGGTATCCCGCTATTTCTCGTCGACTTCACCGGAACCCACCGCTGGCCGGTGATCGTGCTGGTCACCTCGGCGGTACTGCTGCTGATCGCCTTCGGCGAGGTCGTCGAGGCGAGTTCGCGCGTCGTGAGCTATGTCGATCTGCGGTGTCGCCGGGAGGGTCTGGACATTCGGATTCCGGAGGCACGGTGAGCGACGAGTTCGAGTTCTGGCGTACTCCGGAGGATCCGGCCGACACCCCGCAGACCCCGCGTCTCGGCCCGGCCGCCGATCACCGGGCCGCGGCCGACAGCGCCGCCGAGCACCGCGACTTCGACCGCGCGCTGCGCGAACGCTTCCGTGCCATGCTGCGCGGGCTGGAGCAGGGCGGGGTGCTGGAGGTCCGGCGCTCCCGGACCGCCGACGAGACGGTGGACGACGCCTCCACCGCGCTGCCGCGGGACCTGGCCGCCGAACTTCAGCCCACCGCGCGTAGTTTCGACGAGGTCGTCTACGGCGGCCGCCGCGCGACCGAGGACGAATACCGCAGGCTGGAGTACGCGGACCGGTTCTCCGATTCCGCCCCACCGCCCAAGCCGGAGCCGCTCGAGGTCGAGGTCGCGGAGACCGCGCCACGCAAGCGACGCGAACTGCCGCCCCTGCCGGAGCTGCTGCGGAATCCGAAGTTCTGGGCCGCGATCATCGGATCCATCGTCGCGGTACTGCTGATGTGGGCGCTGATCCAGGCATTGAGCGCACCGATCGCACCCGCGCCGCCCAAGAATCCGCAGAACTTCCCGCCGGATGACTCCGGCTGCGGCGACCACGGCCCACTGTTCGGCGAGGGCGAGGATTCGATTTTCGAACGGCTGCCCGCGCCGGTCGCCTTCGGCGGATTGCAGTTCCTGATCGCCACCGCACTGCTGGTGTGGTGGCGCGCGCGCCGCCGGGGCGCCCTGGTCGGCGAGCCACGGCCGGTCGAGGTCGCGGCCAACGAGCTGCTGGCGGGCCAGGCCGCGCTGTACCGCAAGTCCAAGGACCACGAGCACGTCGCGGCAAAACTGCGGGCGGCGACCCTGCGGCGGCTGCGCCCGTCACTCGGGGTGGCCGCCGACGCGCCGCCCGATCAGTTGGTCGCCGCCATCGCCGCGCGTACCGGTATCGACGCGACCGCCATCGGCACCGCGCTATACGGTCCGGTGCCCGATGCGAACACTGTGCAACTCGTTGCCGCACAACTCGAGTGGATCGAGGCCAAGGGATGAGGCACGCCCCGAACGGCACATACAGGAGGGCCCGATGACCCAGACCGACACCAACCGCACCCCGACCGCCGAGGAGGCGGGCGCGGCCTTCGGCGCATTGCGCACCGAAATCGGCAAGGCGGTGGTCGGCAACGACAACGCGATCATGTACCTCGTGCTCGCCCTGCTGTGCCGCGGCCACGTGCTGCTCGAAGGTGTGCCCGGGGTGGCCAAGACGCTGCTGGTGCGGGCGCTGGCCACCGCACTGGATCTGGAGCACACCCGGGTCCAGTTCACCCCGGACCTGATGCCGGGTGATGTCACCGGCTCGCAGATCTACGATCCGCATTCGGCCGAGTTCACCTTCCGGCACGGGCCCGTCTTCACCAACCTGCTGCTGGCCGACGAGATCAACCGCACGCCGCCGAAAACCCAATCGGCACTGCTGGAATCGATGGAGGAGCGCCAGGTCTCGGTGGACGGCAAGCCGCGTCCGCTGCCCGATCCGTTCGTGGTGATCGCCACCCAGAATCCGATCGAGCAGGAGGGCACCTATCCGCTGCCGGAGGCGCAGTTGGACCGGTTCCTGTTCAAGGTCGATATCCAATTGCCAGGGCGCGATGACGAATTCCGCATCCTGCAACGCCACGCCGCCGGTTTCGATCCGCGCGATCTGGCCGCGGCCGGACTGCGACCGGTGGCCGGACCGGCCCATATCGCCGCGGGACGCACGGCCATCGCACAGGTGACGATCAGTCCGGAGGTGCTGGCCTACACGGTCGATATCTGCCGGGCCACCCGCAGCTCCCCCGCCGTCCAGCATGGCGCCTCGACCCGCGGCGCGACCGCGCTGATGGCGGCCTCGCGAGCCTTCGCCTGGCTCAACGGGCGCGGATTCGTCACCCCCGATGACGTGAAATTCGTTGCGACAGCGGTGCTCCGGCATCGACTGCACCTGAAGCCGGAGGCCGAGCTGGACGGCGTGACCACCGAGGGTGTCATGTCCGCGCTGCTGCTCTCGGTTCCGGTTCCGGTGTAGCCGTGGTCGTCACCGGTCGGTTGGCCGCCGCCGCGACGGTGGCCGGGGTGGTGGTCGCCGTCGCGTGGTACAGCTGGGTCGGGGTCGCCATCGTCACCGGCCTGCTGTGCGCGGCGGTGCTGTTCGATATGGGATCGGTCGCCCGCGCCAGAGATCTCACTCTCTCGAGGGAGCCCATCACGGTGGTCCGGCTCGGCCGCACCGCGGAGGTCGAGCTCACGGTGGTGAACACCGGAACCAGGATCGCGAGCGGATACCTGTGGGACGACTGGCCCGACAGCGCCCGCACCGGAAACCGCACGCACCGGCTCGCAGTGGCGCCCAATACCAAGGTCCGGCTGCGCACCACGCTGACGCCGACCTATCGCGGCGATCGGGTCGCGGGCCCGGTGACCCTGCGGCTGGTCGGCCCGCTCGGCCTCGCGGGCAGGCAGACCCGGCGCACGGTATCCGCCCGGGTGCGGGCGCTCCCGCCCTTCCGCAGCGAGCGACTGCTGCGCTCGAAAGTGAAACGGCTGCAACATCTCGAGGGCCGCAATGTCGCGAATATGCGCGGCCAGGGCAGTGAGTTCGATTCGTTCCGCGAATACGTCGCGGGTGACGACGTGCGTGCCATCGACTGGCGCGCCACCGCCCGCGCGGCCGACGTGCTGGTGCGCACTTGGCGCCCGGAGCGCAACCGCCATGTGCTGATGCTGCTGGATACCGGCCGGATCAGCGCGGGCAGGGTCGGCGCGGGCACTCGCCTCGACGCGAGTATCGAGGCCGCGCTGCTACTCGGCGGGCTCGCCTCCGCCGCGGGCGATTCGGTGGATCTGCTCGCCTACGACCGGCAGGTACGCACCGAGGTGCGCGGTATCGGCGGAAATCGCCTGCAACTCACCCTGATGCACGCCATGGCGGGGGTAATTCCGGCGCTGGTCGACACCGACAGCGCGGGCCTGGTCCGTGCGGCCCTGCAGCGGGCCCGCCGCCGCAGCCTGGTGGTCTGGTTCACCAGTCTCGACGGTGCCGCCGTCGAGGAGAACCTGCTTCCGGTGCTGCCCGTGCTGGCACAGCGACATCGGGTCCTGATCGTCTCGGTCACCGATCCCGAGATCGCCGCCGCCGCGGCCCGCCGCGACACCCTGGGCGACCTATACGCAGCAGCCGCCGCCGAATCCGTGCTCGCCGAACGCGCACTGGTCCAGGAGTCGCTGCGGCGGCGGGGCATCGCGGTGGTGGCCGCCGCCCCCGACCACCTCCCGGAGGCCCTGGCCGACGAGTATCTGGAGCTGAAACTGTCCGGCACGATGTGACGCGGCCGCGAACGGCCTTGCCCACCGCCGGTTTCCGCGGAGCCCCGCGCAACTGGTCACTGTCGCGCGAGGTCGCGGCGGACCCGCGATCCGCCGGTGCCCGCGCGCGCGGTTCAGCCCGTGCGAACCAGACCCGGCGCCGGTGGCGTCAGTGCCCGCCGCTGGCGTTCCGCGACGATGGCGCCGAGCACCTGCACCGGCGGATACCCCTTGGGCGGCGACGCCCCCAGCCGCGCGCAGACGGCCGTGACGAGTGCGTTGCCGAGCCCCGCCTGGGCGGCGGGCGTCAGGGTGCGGATGCGGGTCAGGTACTGCCGGACGGCGAGCGCCAGATCCTCGGGTATGCCGGAGAGATCCAACCGGGTCACCCAGCCCGCGAGCCACGGCGGCGGCACGACCAGGGCGGGTATCGGCAACGACGCCTGCGCGTGTACGACCACGGTGCCCGCGAGCACATCGCCGACGCGCCGGGCGTTCGGCGAGCATATCGATGTGACGACCGCGACCGCGCCGAAACTCCCGAGCAGCCAGAAGTCGACGATCGCGCCGGACAGGCCACGGGTGAGCGCGTGCCGGAAGTCGACGGGTCCGCCGTCGGCGCGCACCACCCGCAGTCCGAGCGCGAGCTTGCCCAGGGTGCGGCCACGGGTCAGCGTCTCCCAGGTCACCGGGTAGCCGACCAGCACCGCGATAACGATCACCAGGGTGATCGCGTCCACCCAGGCCTCGTCGGGGTCCACCGACAGCAGCACCAGTTCGGTCACGAACAGCAGGATGGTCAGCACCACCAGCTGAGCAAGCACGTCGATGATGAATGCGGTGGCCCGCGTGGGAATCCGGGCGATCGGCAGTTCGAGCGCGACCGCTTCGCCGGTGGTGAATTCAGCCATGTCGATAGCATTCTTTCGACCGGCGGTTAGGGAGGCAACCGAATGGATGTGGACGCTTACAGCTTGGCACACCGGCGGTCCTGGGAGCGGCTGGATCATCTGGCCAAGCGAGGCAAGCTGACCGGCGCCGAGGCCGATGAGCTGATCGTGCTGTACCGCCGGACCTCCCAGCAGCTGGCCCGGCTGCAATCGCACAGTCCGGACCCGCAACTGATCGCGGGGCTGAGCGCATTGTTGACGCGCGCCCGCGGCCGGGTGCTCAGCACCAAGGCCGACGCGTGGGCGGAAGTCGGGCGCTTCTTCACGCACCGCTTCCCCACCGCGATGTACCGGGCCTGGCCCTGGTGGGCGACGGTGGCGGGGCTGTTCATCGCGGTCTCGGCCGGACTGGCGGAATGGGTGCGCGGGTCCGGAACGGCCCGCGACCTCTTCGGTATTCCGAACGACAACCGTGATCTCACCGCACCGGGCGGCCAGTTCGAGACGTACTACACCGAGCATCCGAACGACGCCTTCGCCGCCCAGGTGTGGACCAATAACGCGTGGGTGTCGGCGATCGCCCTGTTCACCGGGGTGTTGATCCTGCCCGTGGTGTACCTGCTGTTCATGAACGCGCTCAATGTCGGGGTCACGGCCGGGTTGATGGCGGAGGCGGGGCGGCTGGATTCGTTCTTCGGTTTCATCCTGCCGCACGGAACCCTGGAGCTGACCGCGGTTTTTGTGGCGGGCGGCGCCGGTATCAAGCTGGGCTGGACGCTCGTCGACCCGGGCAGGCTGAGCAGGCTGGAGGCGGTGGCCAGGCAGGGGCGGGCCACCGCGACCATCGCCCTCGGCCTGGTGGCGGTGCTGTTCGTCTCCGGTCTGCTGGAGGGTTTCGTGACTCCGAGTCCGCTGCCCGCGCCGCTGCGCATCGCGATCGGATTCGCGGCGGAGGCGCTGTTCCTCTTCTACGTGTTCGGCGTCGGCCGCCGGGCGGCGCTGGAGCAGGACGCGGTAGCGATCGTGGGAATCGGAAGAGTATGGGCAGATAACGCCGAGCACACCGTGCGTGAAAGGACTCCGGACAATCGGCAGCAACGCCGAGTCACGGATTGATATCGAGCTCCCCCATTTGAGTTCCGCTGGCCGCAGCGAGTCGTGCTCAGCTGCGGCCAGCGTTACCGTCAACTGTACACAATCGTTATGCCCGTGCAACCCTCCTCGCCGGTGTCAAGCGTATAAAGCAGCGCGCCAGCAAACTCAGGTGAGTGGATGGTTTTTCACTCTTCCAGCTAACTTTTGGCTGACATTCCGGGACCCGATTTCGGGGCATTCCGGAGCCTCGAATCAACGGTCCGGAACATCCGTCGCGGGGATGCACCGAACGGTTCAATCACGCGCCGAACGATTTGCCACCGACCGTTCGGAACTCTCGGTATGCAACCTCCACAGGCCGACTACCTGGGACTTCTCGGCCACTAATCGAGGTAGCTGGACATTGTATGAACAGAAAGCAACTTCAGGTTTGTTTACTGCGTAATAAACCAGAGTTAAGCACGGTCACATGCGCACTGGACATACTCACATTCGGTCAAGATCGGAGATAACCAGTTGCAGAATTGCCGCCACGTACCCACTCGACCGGGCCTCCGTCAGCACCATAACCGCAACCATGTTCGGCCCTGTGATCTTCGCCTCACCGCCCCTTCGCACCGCCCCGAACCGGTCCGAATAACGACCGCGACAAGCGAATAGGCGCCGGTGCGCGCACCCGGAACGCGGGCCCGGCCGGGATTACCAGAATTCCGGCCGGACACTGTGACCTTCGTCGCGATCAGGCCTCGGCGAGCCCGAGCCGGGCATGCACCAGCCGCAGCGGCTGTGGCGCGAACCACGCGGCCCGGCCGAGCAGCCGCATCGCCACCGGCACCAGCACGCCGCGCACCAGCGTCGCGTCGATCAAGATTGCCAACCCCGCACCCAGACCGAAGAACTGGATGAACCGGACATCACTGGTGACGAAGGCGAGGAAGCTGATCGAGATCAGCGCCGCCGCCGTGGTGACCAGGCGGCCGGTGCGAGCCAGCCCCTCGGTGACGGCCACCGTGGTCGAGGCTCCTCGGTCGTGCAATTCCTTGATCCGGCTGATTACGAATACCTCGTAATCCATGGAGAGTCCGAAGGTGATGCAGAACAGCAGCAGCAGCATCGACACGTCCAGCGGCGCCGGGGTGAATCCGAGCAGTCCCGACAGGTGCCCGTCCTGGAAGATGAACACCATCAGCCCCAGCGTGGCGGCCAGGCTCAGCGCATTCGACAGCAATGCCCGCAGCGGCTGCACGATGCTGCCGGTGAACAGGAACAGCAGGACGAAGGTGGTCAATACGATCCACCCGACCGCGATCGGCAACCGATCGCCGATCGAGGCCAGACTGTCGCGCAGTTCCGCGACCTGACCACCGACCAGCGCACCGGTACCGGTCGGTGCCGGCACCGCGCGCACCCGATCGACCAGCTCGCGGGCGGCCGTGGAGTCACGGTCCAGGTCCGTCAGCACGGTCAACCGCTGCGCGTCCGGCCGGGCGAATCGGGCATCGGCGGGCGAGGTGGCCCGCTGTTCGCCTCCGATGAAAGTGCCCACGCTGGAATCGACCTGGGTGACATGCGCCACACGCGAGAGCGCGCTGGCGTAGTCGGCCAGCGGGCCCGCGGCCACACCCGAGGTGGTGACCACCGACAGCGCGTTCACATCGCCGCCGCCGAATTCCGTCCGCATCGCGTCGCCCACCCGGCGCACCTCGGTGCTGGTCGGCAGTACCCGATCGTCGGGGGTGCCGAACTGGACATTCAGCAGCGGCGCCGCGGCCAGTAGCAGCACCACGACCACCGGCACCCCGGCCAGCGCGGGCCTGCGCATCGCGAAATCGGCCACCCCGGCCCAGAACGGCGTCGAATCACCGCGGATCCCGCGCACGCCCGGCACCTTCCACGCGTCGACCCGAGCGCCGAGCACCGCCATCAGCGCGGGCAGCGTGAGCACCGCGGCCAGCGCGGCGATGGCGACGACCCCGATACCCGCGTAGGCGAAGGAGCGCAGGAAGTACTGCGGGAAGATCATCAGCGAGGAGAGAGCCGCGATCACGGTCGCCGCGCTGAACACGATGGTTCGGCCCGCCGTCGATACGGCGGTGGCAACCGACTCGTCCGGTGTCGCACCCGCCGCGCGTCGCTCCCGGAAACGGCTCAGCATGAGCAGGCCGTAGTCGACGGCCAGGCCGAGGCCGAGCGCGGTGGTCAGGTTGACCGCATACACCGAGACGTCGGTGACCGAGCCAAGGACGGACAGCTCGGCGAATGTGCCGAGAACAGCGATGCCGCCGACCACCAGGGTCAGCAGGGCCGCGACCACATTCCCGAAGGCCAGCACCAGCAGCACCATGATCAGCGGTACCGCGATGCCCTCGGCGAGCCCGAGGTCCTTGCCGATCTGCTCGGTGACGGCCCCGAAGGTCGCGGCGTTGCCACCGATCTGGACCTGTGCCGCGGTCCCGTCGGTGCGGTAGGCGTCGACGATCTCCGCGGCCAGGGCATCCTGTTTCGCCGGGTCGGTATCGGCGTTGCCCGCGAGCACCACGGCGGCGGTGCCGTCGGTGGAACGCATCGCCGGGGATCCGGTGTCCCAGTACGAGACCACATTGGCGAGTCTGCTGTCGGCGGCGAGCTTACGCGCGAAGTCGCGGCCGAAGGCGGCGGTGGCCTCCGCGTCGACGCTGCCGTCCTTCGCCCGGATCAGGAACACATAGTCGGTGTCCGCACCGAACTTCTCCGCCAATTGGGTAGTCGCGGCGCTGGATTCGGCGTTCGGATCGTCCTGCCCGCCCGCCTGCATCTTGCTGAAGGCGGTCACGCCGAGCGCGCCGCCCGCGATCAGCGCGAGCACGCTGGCGATGAGAAGCCAGCGTGCCCGGCGGACTACGAATCTGCCGAGTTGTTCGAACATGGCGGGACCTCCGGATGGCGAATGTTTTCACTCGTAAACTTTGTGGGTGTTAACTTGCCACCGGATGTGCTCGGGTGTCAACATCGATGTGATGAAGAATTCCGGAACCGCAGCCGAGAAACCGCCGGAGACCAGCGGAAAGCCGACGCGGGAAGGGCCCTATCACCACGGCGACCTGCGCAATGCCCTGGTGCGAGCGGCCGCCGAGCTGGCTGAAACCGGCGGTCCGGACGCGGTCACCGTGCGCGCGGCGGCGCGGCGGGTCGGGGTAACGCCGACCGCCGCCTACCGGCACTTCACCAACCACGAGCAGTTGCTCGGCGCCGCCCAGGAACGGGCGCAGCAGAGTCTGTTCGGCGCGATGGCCGAGATATTGGAAACCCTCGGTCCGCAGGCGCACGCGATCGCCCGGCTGAATGCGGTGGGCCGGGGCTATATCAACTTCGCAACGCGCGAGCCCGGCCTGTTCCGCACCGCGTTCTGTGGCACCAAGGCCACCGATCCCGGCCCCTCGGGCTCCCCAGCCTTCGACCTGCTGTCCGATGTACTGGATGAGCTGGTCGCCATCGGATACACCGATCCGGCGCATCGGCCGGATGCGGAGCTCGGCGCTTGGTCCGCGGTGCACGGCATGGCCTCATTGATCATCGAGGGTGTGGTGGCCGACCTCGACGAGGAACAGCGTGAAGGCGCGATCCGGCGCATGCTCGCCATGGTGCAGCGCGGGTTGGCCACCGGTCCGAATGCGGGCGGGTAAGAGTGGATCGCACAGTAGTGCACAGAAGCTATGCATAGGCCCTGTGCATAACCCTATAGGCGAGGATGAGGGTGAGGCGCGCTCGCTCCGGATGTCCGAATCCTGCGGATCCACAGCGGTTTCCACACCGCACCCCGTGCGCACACCCGAATCGAAAAAGCGGTTCTACCTGCATCTTCGCGCGAAGAAACGGACTTTCAGGACGCCGCTGCGGACAACCGATGAGGCGCAAGGGCTTTCAATGGTCGTGCGTCGAGTTATCCACAACCTGACCCGAGGCTGTCCCCATGAATCGGGTTATCCACAGAAAACCGCCTGATATCCACAGGCTCCGAGCGGGATTCAGCCGACGCGCAGAATCCCGGTGATCGTGCCCTGGAGCACCCTGCGGCCGGTGGCGATCAGCGCGGAGGTCTGCAGCGGATCAGCCACGATCGTCCCAGGCAGCGGCAGATTCGATATCACCTCACCGGTATCCGGATCCACCACGGTGAAGGCATATCCGTCCAGCGGAGTGGTGATATCCAGACCGACCCGGGTCACCGTGTAGAGATTGCCGTCAGCGGTGGACAGATGCGGTACCGCGGCGCTGCGCACCGTATTCTCCCAGACCGTGTGGCAGCCACTGTCATCCACGTCGACCCGGGTCATGCCACCGACGAACGGCGCGGTGGCCGGCACCGCGGGACCCGCACCCTCCGGCACCGTCGGATACGGGTAGCCGTAGGTGCTCGCCACGAATACCGAGCCTCCGATGCCGATCGGCGAATTCTCGCTGCCCGCACCGCCCTTGGTGAGGACCGATTGCGAGCAGACCGATTCGCCACTGCCGGAACGGAATACCAGCACCTTGACCGGCTCCGCGGCATTGTCGACGATGGTCAGAAATTCCGCGCCGCTGCCCGGCCCGAAATAGGTGGGTGTAGAACCGGTGCCCCAGCTGAGCTGACCGGGCTTGCGTGCCGGACCGCGGTCGTAGGCCGCGCGCCAGAGCCGCTCGGGTCGCCCCGACACGTCGGCCCGGAATTCGTAGAGCGCATGTGTCGTCGCGACGGCGACGCGTCCGCTCGGCGCCGATGAAATGCTGTTGGCCACCTGCTCACCGGCGGGCAGCGTCAGCGTGGCGGTCGCGCCCGCCGGCGTCACCAGGCCGACCACACCATTGCCGGTGGCGAACCAGACATTGCCCGCCCAATCGGGAACCAGTCCGGTGACGTTGTCGCCCACCGGAATCGCCGCCGACAGGTCGGTGCGGTGTTCGATCGTCAGCCGCCACCGGCCGCCCCCATCCCGGCGGTGCGTGACGCGGACGAGCGCACGGTCGCCGTCCACCGCCACCAGCCGGTCGGCATTGTCCAGATAGGCGTACACCCCGCCGAGCAGACTGCCCTTGGCCAGTTCCAGCAAGGCCAGCGAGTGGCCGAGCGGGCCCGGTGCGGCCGGGTCGAGCAGGTGCACCGTCGGGACCTGGCCCGCGATCGCCGTACACAACGCCACCACCAGGCCGTCCGCGCCCTGTAGCAGCGTCGGGCAGGCCGCCGCCAGCGGATAGGAGGACACCGCACGCGGCCCCGCGCCCGGTCCGGCCAGTGGGGTCGCGTCCGATGAACCGGCGTCGCCGTGCATGGTCGAACTGCCGACCGGGCCGAGAGCGGGATTCGGCGGCGCCAGCGGGCCCCACGATCGCGCCGCGTCGGCCGATCCCGCGGATGCGAGGGCCAGGGCACATGCTGCCATCAGCACCAGCGATCGAGTGGCGGTGCGCGGCCGGGCGGTCCGGGGCTTTCGAATCATCGGGGGCCTTCGGGTCGGTGGTGCGTCGTTCGATCAGGTACGGCAGGAACGATATTCACAACTACGGTGCGCCGAATTCGCGGTGGCTACCATGGTCGCCATGAACGGTCTCCGGACACGCGTGCTGTCCACACTGGCGGGTCAGCTCGGCAATCCGCACGGCGTGCTCGGCAAGGGTGTCGCGCTGATCCTCAATCGAGGCAATAAGCAAGCCATCGAGGGCGCGGTAGACGCCGCCGAGGTCACGCCGGGCGCGAATGTCGCCGATATCGGTTTCGGTGGTGGCGCCGGACTGGCGCTGCTGCTGGCAGGTGATGCGGGCACCGTGCACGGCATCGAGATTTCGCGGGATATGCTCGCCAGGGGCCGCTCCCGCTTCGCCCGCGACATCGATTCCGGGCAGCTGCGACTCGCCGAGGGCTCGCTCACCGGACTGCCGCTCGACGACGACAGCCTGGACGCGGCCATCACCGTCAATACCGTGTACTTCGTACCGGAGCTCGATGCCGCCTGCGCCGAACTCGCCCGGGTGGTCCGGCCCGGCGGCCGGTTGGTGATCGGCATCGGTGATCCGGACGCGATGGCGAAAATGCCTTTCACCGCTTACGGATTCACCCTGCGGCCGGTGCCCGAGGTGATTGCCGCGCTCGAGCGCGCGGGGTGCACCGTCGAACACCGGCAGCTCGCGAATCCACCGATCCCGCACCATCTGTTGATCGCCCGACCGGCGTAACTACATCAGGGCGCCGCCGTCGATCCGGATCTCGGTGCCGGTCATATAGCGGCCGTCGTCCGAGGCGACCATGGCGACCACGCCCGCGATGTCCTCCGGGCTACCGAGCGCGCCGTCGTTCAACCAGCCGGTGAGCCGGGAGAACAGGCTGTAGTCGACGCCTTCCGGCTGGTCCAGGATCGACTTGGTGGTAATGCCGCTGGTGATCCCCGCGGGCACGATATTGACCGCGCGCAAGCCCTGCTTGGCGTATTCGAGCGCGATCGCGTGGGTGAAGGCATTCACCCCGCCCTTCGACGCCGCGTAGGCCGCGAGATAGGGCGCGGCGCTGAACGCCGCCGTCGAGGACAGGTTCACCACGACGCCGTGCCCGGAATCCACCAGTGCGGGCAGTGCGCTCTGTGTCATCAGGAAGGTGCCGGTCAGATTCACCGTGATCACCTGGTTCCAGACCTCGAGCGGCATCTCGTGGGTGCGCCCCGGCCGCAGGATGCCCGCCGCGTTCACGAGGACATCCAGGCCGCCGAGGAATTCCAGAGACTCGGCGGTCGCGGCGGCGACCGAGGCCGGATCGGCGATATTCACCTCGACCGTGCGCAGCCGTTCGGCCGCGTCACCGACCTTATCGGCGGTGGCCGCCAGGCCCGGGGCGTCGATATCGGCGGCGACCAGCTGCGCCCCCTCGTCGAGTAGTCGCAGGGCGATGCCCTGTCCGATGCCCGATCCCGCTCCGGTGACCAATACTCGGCGGCCCTCATATCTGCGCATGCCCAAAAGTAGAACAGGTTCTCACAGAGAATCAACCGTTTCCAGACGGCAATTTCCCATCGCCTGTCTGAAACACGTTCTAGTGTGGCCTCATGTCGCAGGACACTCCAGACCCGTTCCGCCCCGCCATGCTGGGGCCGGTGCAGTTGCGCAATCGGATCATCAAGGCGGCCACCTTCGAGGGCCGCACCCCCGACGCGCTGGTCACCGACGAACTCATCGACTTCCACCGCGGAGTCGCCGAAGGCGGCGCGGCGCTGACCACGGTCGCCTACTGCGCGGTCGCCCCCGAGGGCCGCACCGACCGGCACCAGATCTGGATGCGCCCCGACGCGCTGCCCGGACTACAGCGACTCACCGATGCGGTGCATACCGCGGGCGGCGCCGTCTCCGCGCAACTCGGCCACGCCGGTCCGGTCGCGAACGCGGCCTCCAACCGAGTGCCCGCGCTGGCACCGGGGCGGCAGTTCAATCCGCTCGGTATGCGCATTACCCGCGCGGCCACCGAAGCCGATCTGCGCCGCGTCATCGACGCACACGCCACCGCCGCCCGGCTCGCGGTCCAGGCCGGATTCGACGCCGTGGAACTGCATTTCGGCCACAACTACCTGATCAGTTCCTTCCTCAGCCCGCTGCTGAACAAGCGTTCCGACGGCTACGGCGGCAGCCTGGAGAATCGCGCCAGGCTCGCCCGCCAGACCGCCGACGCGGTGCGGCGTGAGGTCGGCGACTCCATCGCGGTGCTCGCGAAATTCAATATGGACGACGGCGTCCGCGGTGGCTTCCGCGGCGAGGAAAGCCTGGCGGTGGCCCGCTGGCTCGCCGAGGACGGCAACCTCGACGCGCTCGAACTCACCGTCGGCAGCTCACTGCTCAACCCCATGTACCTGTTCCGCGGCGACGTTCCGCTGCGCGAATTCGCCGCCCAGTTCCCGCCGCTCCAACGTCTCGGCATTCGGATGATCGGCCGCAAATTCCTGCGCACCTACCCCTACCACGACGCCTACCTACTGGAGGACGCGCTGCGTTTCCGCGCCGAACTCGATATGCCGCTGATCCTGCTCGGCGGCATCGCCTCGCGCGCCGCCATCGACACCGCCATGATGAACGGCTTCGAATTCGTGGCCATGGCACGGGCGCTGCTCTACGACCCGCAGCTGATCAACCAGCTCACCGCCGACGCCGTCCGGACCTCGCCGTGCACCCATTGCAACCTCTGCATGCCCACCATCTACGAGCGCACCCGATGCGTCCTGACCAGCCCCGACACCGCCGCCGCCGTGCGATGAGACCCTTCTCGACGGCCACGCCCCGCTGAATCCGGTGTGCCGGACGCCCTTCCGGCTCGACGTGCGACTCGCCGTCAGCCGCGGGTGGACGCGTCGCCGACGATGCGGCGGATCATGGCGGCGGTAGCGGCGCCGAAGGCGCGACTGGCCGAATGCGGTTGGTCGGACGGGTAATTCGAGCGGTGCGTAATGGTGACACCATTGCGCTGGACGGTGGCGTCGGGTAGTACCGCACTGCAATTGCCGCCCGCCTTGGCGACCAGGTCGACGACCACCGCGCCGGTCGCCAGTGCGTCGAGGGCCGCATCGTCGAGCAATAGCGGCGCCTGCGCACCGCGATGCACGGCGGTGCAGATGATGAGATCGGGCGACGCCGCGGCGATCCGATCCAGGACCAGGGTCCGGTCACCCTCCGGGTTCAGCACGAAATAACCGGCGCCGAACCGAATGGCGGCCGCTTCGTGCTCGCGGCGGTTGCCGATCGCGATCGGTTTCCTATCGCCGAAGGTGCCGGCGGCACCGAGAGCGGCCAGCCCCGCTTCACCGCAGCCGAGCACCATGGCCTGGATCGGGCGTGCCGTTCTGTCCTGCGGCAGTAACGCGCGCCCTTCCCGATACGCGATGCCGCCCGCGATGCGGCTCATGGCGGAGAGCGCGTCGATATCGGTGCTGCCCGGATCGCGCCGGACGTGTTCGAATGCGACGGATTCGATACCGCGCGCACGCAGCTCCGCGATCTCCGCCCGTCGATGCAGCGGGTCCTGGAATCCGAGCAGGACCATACCCGCGCGCAACGGCATCGAATCCAATGCGAAGGCAGGCGGTTTCACCCAGGCGACGAGGTCGCAGCCTTCGAAAACCTCCGAGCGGCCAGCGGCGATCACCGCCCCCGCCGCGTGATAGTCCGCGTCCGAGAAACCGGCGTACCGCCCCGCCTCCCGCTCGACGACCACCCGGATGCCCGCGGTCAGCAGGCGCGCCGCATCGGCCGGGGTGAGCGCGACCCGTTGCTCCCGGGACGCGGTCTCACGCAGGACCCCGGCGATCACTGCCCCACCCCGAGTTCCGCGAGGCCGGGCAGCGGCGCGAGGCCGCGGTCGGCGAGCGCACCCCGGTAGGTGAGCCCGACGCCGATATCGCGGATCAGTTGTTCCAGCCGATCGAACAGTTCGGCCAATAGCACCGCGTCGTCCCGTGCGGATGCAACACCGTCTCCGATTGCCGGATGGCCGACCGGGTTGCGCGGTGCGAGCACATTGAGCCGCACCCCGATCCGTTCCGAACCGGTCCGTAGCAATGCCACACTGTCGATTCCGGCGACCGCGAGCAGCAGATCCTCCAGCTGTAGCGTGTTGTCGATCCCGGCCGCCGCCGATACCGCCCGATCGAAGATCACCGTGAGGAACATGCCCTGCGGACTGCCCGACCGCCGCAACACATCGGCGCCGAATCGCCGGGCGATATCGTCGCGACCGTTGATGGCGGCGATATGCGCGCCCGCGCGGGCCTGCTGCTTCAGCATGACATCGAGGTTGGCGTCGAAATACTGATCCGGTGTGTGCTCGATGATCGCACCGGCGAGATGGATGGTCTCGCGCTGGAACGCGATGGTGAGCCGGGCCCGGATCCGATTCAGCCAGGCGGTATCGCCCGAGCATGCCGCGCCGATCTTGAAGGGCCCGGAAGCGTTGTAGCCCTTCGAGTTCCCGGTGATGGTCAGTACCCGATCGAACAGCGACTCCACACCGCGCCCGGTCCGCACCCGCAGCGCGGCGAGCGGGATGTGGTCGCGCACCAGCCGGTCGAATGCCATATCGCAGATGACACGGACACCGCTATCGAGCAGGATCCGGCCGATCTCCCTCAACTCGTCCGTGGAGTAGGCGCAGACAACAGGATTCCCCGGCAGGGTGAGCAGCACACCGGCGAGCTCACCCGCACGCGCGAGCTCGGCGAGCAGTTCGGCCAGCGCCGCCGGATCGAGTTTGAACGAATCGTCCGGCAGCGCCGGACACAACGCGATCCGCAAACCGGACTTGCGGATATGCACGGGCGCGCTTTTATAGAAGCCCTCCGGACATACGATCGCCCCGCCGGGGCAGTCGGCGGCCAGGGTGGCGATCGCCTCTTCGAGCAGCATGGTGCTCGAGTAGGGACAGACGATGACATCCTCGGGCCCGACCCGAACGCCGGGCTCGCCATCGATCGGATGTGACAGACGCTCGAAGAGTTCGGCGGCCGCCAGTTTCTGTAGCAAAGGCGGTTGGCGCTTGTCGTACTCCCGATTGCCGTACCCGGGGGGTATGGCGGAGTACACGACCTCCTTCCACGCGATGTCGAGCGCGTCGGCCGCGGCCGCGGCGATCGGCACGCCGGTCTCGCCGTGATAGGCATCGAGGAAACCCGGGTAGCTCCGGCCCGCGGTACCCGCGAACGTCGGGTCCGGCCCCAGTTGCTCGCGTACTTCTCGTTTCCGAAGCTCGGAGCGGTTCACCACGGCCGCGAGATCGAGCGAATCGGCTTGGGGGAAGCCGTGGCTCACGACTTCTCGTCCCGCACCGGCGACTCCCCCGGCGCGGGCATCCGGTGCCAGTTCCGCTCCAGCGCGGCACGGAACAGGCTGCGGCAGTTGCCCTCGTTGAGGTGGGTGAAGTCGGCGAGCGGCGGCGCGGCGACGATATCGTCGACGACGATCGCCGATCCCGCGCGGCGCAGTTCGTAGAGTTTTTCGAAGCGACGGACCGCGAACCCGACATCGTGTTTCAGCACGGAGAACCGGGTGGCGACCCGGGCCTGACGCGAATAGTCGTATTCACCGACCGCGACGTAGCGTTCGTCGACCACCAGCATGCTCTGCGCGTTGCGGGCGTGTTCGCGTTTGACGAGCACGCTTTCCACCCCTGCCCTGGCCTGCCGCCAGAGCTTCTCGTCGTACGGCCAGACATCGGCGATATTGTCCAGCACATACATCCGGCGCACATCGATCGGCGGCGGCTGGGACTTGTCGGCGAGTTGCAGGATCGCCGCGTGGTAGTCGTCGCCGACATCGCCTCCGATGGTGCCCAGGTCGGCGGTGTGAATGGCGCGTACCGAGGTAGTCGCCTGCTCCAGAATCGTCAGCCAGTCGCTGACGGTATTCCACTCCCACACCGTCGCACTGCGCGACGGGATCTGCGCCAGGATCTCCTCGGCGCGATCCAATTGCCGGTCGGCGATCAGGCGCAGCGGCTCGATCTCCTCCCGGGCGCCCGACGCATCGATGAGGCTCTGCGCGATGCCGAGTGCGCGCTCGATGACGTCGGGGTCCTTGCCGAGCAGCACGTTGAATCGCATTCGCAGGTCGGTATAGGCACCGGCTTCGGCCCCGGGCTCGGCGCCGCTCGCCACCGGAAGTTCTTCGCCCAGAGCCAAACTCAACCGTTCCCGCAGCGGCAGGGGTGGAACACGGGTGCCGTTCTCTATCTGCTGGACCAGGCTGCGCGAACAACCCGCCTTCGCCGCGAGAGTGGCCTGGGTATATCCGCGTTCGACACGGAGGCGGCGGACCAGGTCACCGATCGGTTCGCCCTCCGAGACTATGCGAGCCATCCTGCGCCTCCCACCCGGTCTCCGGATCCCGAGTGATGATCGAGTGTCACGGTGCGACATTCTAATCACAGTGTGGCAATTGCGTCGTCGCCGAATTCGGCGTGCCCATTCGACGCCGCGACAGCCGGGATATGAAGCATGCCGTTGCGCAATCAAATACGCCCAGCTCAATCATTCGCGGGCTCCAAAGTTGCTTCGCCACGCCGAATTCGGACACTTCAGCGCTATTACATAAGCACATCGCCTTTATCGAAGCGATCATGCCACTCAGTATCATCAAATAGCAGCACGGCTTAGTTGACAGCGCAAAGTGGCGATCCTTAGCATTATTCTCAACAGCCCCAACACATTCCGAGTTCGAGGCGCCGCTCGGCACCGGCCGGACTCGTGGGGCTCCGAGAGACCGAGGAGGTGCCGGATACGGATACCTCGCCGGCCCCGGTCGCCGCACCCGCCGGCGGCCACGTCCGCCGATACCACCGAAAGCCCTTCGAGCACCGTGTCGTTCGCACGCGCGACGGCGGCGCCGCCCCGATCAATCGTCAACTAAAAACCCAAATGAATAGAGCGCACCCATGGCACTCGAGATAACCGACCTATTCATTACCAGCGACGTCACCCCCGAGACCGCCCGTCATATCCCAGGCACCGGCTGGTTCCTGAGCTGGCTGCCGACCACCACCCTCACCCGCGAACAGGCCGTGAGCGGAATGGTGCTCGACGAAATCCTCAGTGACCCCGACCTCACCGACGCCACCCTGGCCATGGAGCTGGCTGCCCTCCGCGCCGCCGACCTCGGCACCGACCTGGTCGATGTCGTCATCCGCCTCTACGCCCGCATCCTCGACCGCGACCATCGAGAAAGCACACCCTCCCTGCCCGCCCTCACCGCCTGAACTTCCGGCCCACCCGGAGCCGGAAGTACGGCCGGAGCGCGGCCGTCCGGCGGGGAGAGGGGCTGCGCTCACCCGGCGTACGAGACACGTCGAACGACAAGAGGCCCGTACTCATGCAAGTACGGGCCTCTTGTCTATAAGTGGGCGAAGGGGGACTTGAACCCCCACGTCCCGAAGGACACTGGCACCTGAAGCCAGCGCGTCTGCCATTCCGCCACTCGCCCGAGCGACTCGAAGACCGTATCACGGGGTGGCTCCGGATACGAAATCGGCCCCTGACCGGCCGTCCGATGGGGCCTGTGATGCCTCCTGGCGACACGGGGAACCTCCTGGGGTTTCCAGGAGTTACAGGTGTGGACGATCGTGGATATCATGCAATGAACGTGGTCGATACACGACACGCCATATGCGCGTGTCGTTGTTATGAATTGAGTAGAGGCTCGAGACAACGCTCACCGAAGGGAGGCCGAGATGGGCATCGTTTCACGGTTCGAGCGTCGTCTTCGAGGCACCGTCGACGACGTGTTCGCTCGGGCCTTCGGCGGCAGTGTCGTTCCCCGGGAGGTGGAGGCGGCGCTGCAGCGTGAGGCCACCGATCACATCCAGGATCTGGGCGGCGGCCATCTGCTCGCGCCGAACAGTTATGTGATCACTATCAACTCTTCGGATCGCGAACAGCTCGACGCCGACCACGACCTCACGACCCGGGCGTTCGCCAAACATCTCCAGGACTTCATCCACGATCAAGGGTGGCAGACCTACGGCGAAGTACACGTAGCGTTCGAGGCATCACCTACGCTGCACACCGGACAGTTCAGGACGAGCGGCCGCGTCGATCCCGACGTCGGCCGTAGAGCATCATCTGCTCGTAGCCCCGAACCCCCGCCACAACGACCTGCAAACCCGCAACCAGGAGCTGGCCCCATGACGCAGAACTCTGGCTACGACCCGAGCCGTGAGCCCGCGGAGTCCGATCCACGCAACCGCGGGTACGCACCGCCGCCGGCGGGGCGGCCCGGTCCGCAGAACGGTGCGTACCACGATGAGTACGGCCGTGGCGCTGCGCCCTATTCCGGTGGCGCCGACTACCAGGCCCCGGACTCGCAGCAGGGTTACGGCGACTACCAGAACGGCTATGACTACCAGCAGGGTGGCCAGGGCGGCTACGGACAGCAGGCCTACCAGGAATCGGGCTACGGCCAGCAGGGCGGCGGTTACGCCGATCGCGGTTACGGTCAGCAAGGCTATGGGGACCAGGGCTACGGCCAGCAGCCGGGCTACGGCCAGGCGGGCGGCTACGGCGAGCAGGGCTACGGCCAGCAAGGCTACGGCCAGCAGCCCGGCTACGGTGACCAGGGTTACGCCGAACCCGGCTACGGCCAGCAGGGCTACGGGCAGCAGGGGTACGGCCAGCAGGGCTATGCCGAACCCGGCTACGGCGAGCAGCCCTACCCCGATCAGGGCGGGTACGCCCAAGAGGAGCAGGGCGGCTACGGTCAGGCCTACTCGCAACAGCCAGGCTACGGCGCGGCCCAGCCCGGCTATTCCGCACCCGCCCCCGCCGCGTATGCCGGTGGCGCACAGGCCGGTTCGGGCTATTCGGCAACCCTGCAACTGGACGACGGCAGCGGCCGGACTTACCAGCTACGGGAAGGCAGCAACATCATCGGCCGCGGGCAGGACGCGCACTTCCGGCTGCCCGATACCGGTGTTTCGCGCCGCCACATCGAGGTGCGCTGGGACGGCCAGACCGCGATGCTCTCGGATCTGGGCTCCACCAACGGCACCCTGGTCAACGGCTCCCCGGTGCAGGATTGGCAGCTCGCCGACGGCGATGTGATCCGCGCCGGGCATTCCGAGATCCTGATCCGTATCGTGTGATCCCGTAAGCTCGCGGTGCAGGTCACAACATGGCGCGGTCATGATGGCAATCAGGGATTCTGTGGTCGTATCGTGATCGGAATCGACTGACGGTCCTATGATGCTGCCAACACGCACGGCGCCACATCGGGGCCGGGCAAGACCAGCAGGCCGGTGGGGGTGGGTCGAACCGCACCTACGGCACCGACGTATATCCAGTCGAACAGGAGGTGGAACGCCGTGCAGGGATTGATCCTGCAACTGACCCGTGCGGGGTTCCTATTGCTGTTGTGGCTGTTCGTATGGGCGGTTATGCGGACCTTGCGCAGCGACATCTACGCGGCATCCGGCGTTCGGATCCAGCCCAGGGCCGCACGCGGTTCCGCGGTGCTGCCTTCCTTCAGCCGAGGCCAGAAGGGCGCCAAATATCTTGTGGTGACTCAAGGTTCACTCGCCGGCACTCGTATCTCGCTCGGCACCCAAGCGGTGCTGATCGGACGGGCTGACGATTCCACGCTGGTACTCACCGATGATTACGCCTCCACCAGACATGCGCGACTTTCCCCGCGTGGTGACGACTGGTACGTCGAAGACCTCGGGTCGACGAATGGCACGTACCTCGATCGCGCGAAAGTCACCACCGCCGTCCGTGTTCCCCTCGGCACTCCCGTTCGTGTCGGCAAGACAGTGATCGAGCTGCGATCGTGACACTTGTTCTCCGCTACGCAGCGCGCAGCGACCGCGGTCTCGTCCGAGGCAATAACGAGGATTCCGTCTACGCGGGTGCGCGACTGCTCGCACTGGCCGACGGCATGGGCGGCCACGCCGCCGGCGAGGTGGCGTCCCAGTTGATGATCGCCGCGCTGGCGCATCTCGACGACGACGAACCGGGCGACGATCTTCTCGGCAAACTCGACGCGGCCACCCGGGAGGGCAATGCCGCCATCGCCGATCAGGTCGAGGAGGAGCCCGAACTCGACGGCATGGGCACCACGCTCACCGCCTTCCTGTTCGCGGGCAAGAAACTCGGCCTCGTGCACATCGGCGATTCACGCGCCTACCTGCTGCGCGGCGGTGAGCTCGCGCAGATCACCAGGGACGACACCTTTGTGCAGTCGCTGGTCGACGAGGGGCGGATCACACCCGAGCAGGCGCACACCCATCCGCAGCGTTCGCTGATCATGCGGGCCCTCACCGGCAACGAGATCGAGCCGACGCTCATCATGCGCGAGGCCAGGGCGGGCGACCGCTACCTGCTGTGCTCCGACGGTCTGTCCGATGTGGTCAGCGACGAGACCATCGCCAACACCATGCGTGAGGGCACCACCGACGAATGCGCCGACCGGCTCATCGAGCTCGCCTTGCGCAGCGGTGGACCCGACAACGTCACCGTAGTGGTGGCCGACGTCATCGATCTGGATTACGGACAGAGCCACCCGATCGTGGCGGGCGCCGCCTCCGGTCAGGATGAGGACACCCCGCCGCCGAATACCGCCGCGGGCCGGGCCGCCGCCATGCGCCCGCCGCGGGCCGCACCGCCGCGCCGGGCCGCCGCACCGGAGCCTCCCCCGCCGAGCAAATCGCATAAGTTGCGGTGGATCCTGCTCGCGGTGGCGCTGGTACTCGCCGTCGGCGTCGGACTGCTGGTCGGCTACAAGATGATCCGCAACAACTATTACGTCGGCGCGGACAACGGCCAGGTCGTGATTCTGCGTGGGCTGCCGGGGTCGATCCTCGGGTATTCGATCCACGAGGTCGACACCATCGGCTGCGTCAACAAGTCCGGTGAGCTCACCATTCTCAAGGCCGGAACCCAGTTGCCGTCCTCGTGCAAGATGCTGCGGGTCAACGATCTCAAGCAGACGGGACGCGATCAGGTCGTCAAGGCGTTACCGCCGGGCGCGCTCGGCAAGGCCGAGGATCAGATGCGGCTGCTCGCCAAGCAGGAACTGCTGCCGGTGTGTCCGCAGAAGGAACAGCCGGCGCAGCCGACACAGCCGGGTTCGCAGCCGGGAGTGGTGCCGAACGAACCGGGGCAGCAGCCCGCGGCTTCCGAGGCTCCGACCACAACGCCGCCGCCCGCACCGCCGAGCGAGCCGATTCCGGGTGACAACAGGGGAACCGACGTCAAGACACCGACGAAGGTGGAGCCCACCGCGCCGACGTCGACCGCGTCGCCGAACCCCCAGATCGCGGGGGAGAACTGCCGGGTGACGGACTGATGTCCGCACCGGCACCGCCGTCCGCTGGGGCCTTTCCCAGTCCCCCGGGCGGATTCGCTCCCGCGCCGCCACCGTCCACCAGACGCAATGCCGAATTGCTCCTGCTGGCCTTCGCGGCACTGATCACGACCGTTTCCCTGTTCCTTGTCGAGGCCAGCCAGGAACAGTCGATCACCTCGGATATCGCCAAGTACGGCTTCGCCTTCCTCGCCCTCTTCGGGATCGCACATCTGGCGGTGCGCCGTTTCGCACCCTTCGCCGATCCGCTTCTCCTACCGATCGTGGCCATCCTCAACGGGCTCGGCCTGGTGCTGATCCATCGGCTCGATCTCGGCGCCGCGCAGAACGCCGAGTTCAATTCGGTGTCGATCCCCTCCCCCGACGCGAATCAGCAGATCATGTGGACCGGCCTGGGGATGGTCGTCTTCATCACGGTGCTGATCGTGCTGCGCGACTATCGCACGCTGGCCCGCTACAGCTACACATTAGGCCTGATCGGCCTTGTCGCGCTGATGATTCCGGCATTGCTGCCGGACCGGTTCTCGGAGACCAACGGCTCGAAGATCTGGATCCGGTTGCCCGGGTTCAGTGTTCAGCCGGGCGAGTTCGCCAAGATCCTGCTCATCATCTTCTTCGCATCGGTGCTGGTGGCCAAGCGCGATCTGTTCACCACCGCGGGCAGGCATATGCTCGGCATGGAATTCCCGCGCGCCCGCGACCTCGGTCCGATCCTGGCGGTCTGGGTCGTCTGCATTGTGGTGCTGGTCTTCGAAAAGGATCTCGGCACATCGCTGCTGATCTTCAGCACGGTGCTGGTGATGCTCTACATCGCGACCGAGCGGGTCGGTTGGCTGATCATCGGCGGCGGACTGCTCGCGATCGGCTTCATCTTCGCGTACAACTCGTTCTCCCACGTCCGGGTGCGTACCGACACCTGGCTCGACCCGTTCGCGGATTACAACAACACCGGCTACCAGATCTCGCAGTCGCTGTTCGGACTCGCCACCGGCGGGCTGGCGGGCACCGGGCTCGGCAGCGGACGACCGAACCAGGTGCCCTTCGCCAAGACCGACTTCATCATCACCACCATCGGCGAGGAACTCGGCCTGATCGGGCTGACCGCGGTGCTGATCCTGTTCCTGGTCTTCGTGATGCGCGGGCTGCGCACCGCGCTGGCCGTGCGCGACAGCTTCGGCAAGCTGCTCGCCGCCGGCCTTTCGTTCACCATCGCGATCCAGCTCTTCGTCGTCGTCGGCGGTGTCACCAAACTGATCCCGCTGACCGGTCTGACCACCCCCTTCATGTCCTACGGCGGCTCCTCGCTGCTGGCCAACTACGCGCTGCTCGCGTTGCTGATCAAGGTCTCCGACGCCGCCCGCGCCCCGGCCCCGGTTCGCAAGAAAGACCCGGCCCCCATTGCCGATGCCCCGACTGAGCTGTTGCGTCGCTCGGAGACGAGGCCGCAGGAATGAACACTCCACTACGCCGGGTCGCGGTGGCGGTGATGCTGATGATCGTCGCGCTCCTGCTCAACGCCACCTACGTACAGGTGATCAAGGCCGACGACTATCGCACCGACCCGCGCAACTCGCGGGTGCTGCTCGATGAGTACGCGCGCCAGCGCGGGCAGATCTCGGCGGGCGGCACGGTGCTGGCCAGTTCGGTCGCGACCGACGACCGCTACAAGTACCTGCGCACCTACCCGACCGATCCCGAGGCCTACGCACCGGCCACCGGCTTCTATTCGATCCAGTACGGCAGCACCGGCCTGGAGCGCGCCGCGGATTCGGTGCTCAACGGCTCGGACAGTCAGCTGTTCGGGCGGCGGCTGGTCGATATGATCTCCGGCCGCGATCCGCGCGGCGGCAATGTGCTGACCACCCTGAATCCGGTGATGCAGCAGGTCGCCTACGAACAGCTGACCGCCAAGGGCTTCACCGGATCCGTGGTGGCGATCGAGCCGAGCACCGGCAAGATCCTCACCATGGTCTCGGCGCCGAGCTACGACCCGAACCAGCTGACCGGGCACGACGCCGCCGCGACCACCCAGGCGTGGGAGACCCTCAACAGCGATCCGGACAAGCCGATGCTCAACCGCGCCGTCTCGATGACCTATCCGCCGGGCTCCACCTTCAAGGTGGTGGTCACCGCCGCGGCGCTGGCCAATCGGGTCGCGACACCGGAGGACCAGTTCACCGCCGCGCCGAACATCACGCTGCCCGACACCACCACCACCCTGGAGAACTACAACGGCTCCACCTGCGGTTCCGGCCCGACCGCCTCGCTGTTCGACGCCTTCAAGTTCTCGTGCAACACCGCATTCGTCGAGCTCGGGCTCCGGGTCGGCGCCGCGAATCTCAAGGACGAGGCCGCCGCATTCGGCATTGGACCGCACCGCGGTATTCCCATCCCGGTGGCGGAGAGTACGGTCGGCACCATCTCCGATAACGCCGCGCTCGGCCAGAGCAGCATCGGCCAGCGCGATGTGGCCCTCACCCCGCTGGACAACGCGGTCATCGCGGCCACGATCGCCAACGGCGGCGTCCGGATGGAGCCGTATCTCGTCGACCAACTACAGGGACCTGATCTGAGCGAGCTCTCCAAGACCAAGCCCGTTTCGGTCGGCCAAGCCGTCAGCGCCGACGTAGCATCGACGCTGACGAATATGATGATCGCCTCCGAGCAGAACACCGCCGGAGGAGGCAAGTCCCGCTATACCATCGCGTCCAAGACCGGTACCGCCGAGCACGGCGCGAATCCGCGCACCACCCCACCGCACGCCTGGTACATCGCCTTCGCCCCCGCCCAGAATCCGAAGATCGCCATCGCGGTGATCGTGGAGAACGGCGGCGACCGGGCGCTGGCGGCGACCGGCGGGTCGGTGGCCGCGCCCATCGCCCGTGCAGTGCTGGACGCCGGTCTGCAGGGGGGCTGAACGATATGAACGTACGAGTGAAGGTACGGGGGCCCCGATGCTGAACAACGGAGCGCTGATCGCGGACCGGTATCGCCTGCAACGGCTCATCGCCACCGGTGGCATGGGTCAGGTCTGGGAGGCGCTGGACACCCGGCTCGACCGCCGGGTGGCGGTCAAGGTCCTCAAGGCGGAGTTCTCCGCCGATCCCACCTTCCGGCATCGGTTCCGCACCGAGGCCAAGACCACCGCGCAGCTGAACCATCCCGGTATCGCCGGGATCTACGACTACGGCGAGACCTACGACCCGTCGGCGGGGGAAACCGCCTATCTGGTCATGGAATTGGTGCAGGGCGAACCGCTGAACACGGTGCTCAACCGGCTGAACCGGCTCTCGGTGATGCAGGGCCTCGACATGCTGGAGCAGACCGGTCGCGCGCTCGAGGTGGCGCACGCCGCGGGCGTGGTACATCGCGACGTGAAGCCGGGCAATATCCTGGTGACGCCGACCGGGCAGGTGAAGATCACCGACTTCGGCATCGCCAAGGCGGTGGACGCCTCGCCGGTCACCAAGACCGGCATGGTGATGGGCACCGCGCAGTACATCGCTCCTGAGCAGGCGGTCGGCGAGGACGCCACCGCGGCGAGCGACGTCTACTCGCTGGGCGTGGTCGGCTACGAGGCCCTCGCCGGGCAGCGGCCGTTCAGCGGGGACGGCGCGATCACGGTCGCCATGAAACATGTGCGCGACGCCCCGCCGCCGATGCCCGCGGATCTACCGCCCAATGTGCGCGAGCTGATCGAAATCACCATGGGCAAGGATCCGAATCTGCGCTACGCCAGCGGCGGCGAATTCGCCGACGCCGTGGCGGCGGTGCGGGCCGGACACCGTCCGCCGGCGCCGATGGGCGCGGGAGCGGGCGCGGCCACGGCCGGTCCGCTCACCGAGGGCGCCACCCGGGTGCTGCCGCCGGGACCGACCGTGGTGCTGCCCACGGGCCAGCACGACGGATCGACCATGCGGTACGGCGCGCCCGCGGGCACGGCCGGCGCCGCGGGTGTGGCGGCCACCGCCATGAACCACGGGGCACCGACGGGACCGCCGCACGGGGACGACAAGGGCTGGACCAACACTCAGAAGTGGTTGGCCGGCCTCGGTATCGGGGCGGTACTGCTCGGCGGCGCGGCGATCTGGCTGCTGTTCGGTGGCGACACCAATCCCAACCCATCGCGCTCGCCCGTCACCACGCAGATCGCGCCGACCACGTTGCCTCCGACCACCACGCCTCCGGAGCCCACCACGACCAGGCCCCAGGCGCCGGTACCGCCGCCGACCACGTACGTGGCGCCGACCACGACGGAACCGCCGACCACCACGCCCGAGCCCACCACGACAACGCCGTCGCCGACCACCACGGCTCCGAGCACGACCAAGACGACCAAGACGACGAGTCCGAGCACTGGCCACACCTGGTTCCCGACTCTCGACTTACCATTCTCGGAGAATCCCGGTGCCCGAGGCCCCTCGGTCACTCGCAGCGCGCCCGCTACGTCGCAAGGACAACAATGACGACCCCGAAGAATCTCTCCTCCCGCTATGAGCTGGGCGAGATCATCGGATTCGGCGGCATGTCCGAGGTCCACAAGGCCCGCGATCTACGGCTGAGCCGCGATGTGGCCATCAAGGTGCTGCGCGCCGACCTGGCCCGTGACCCCACGTTCTACCTGCGCTTCAAGCGTGAAGCGCAGAACGCCGCGGCGCTCAACCACCCGGCCATCGTCGCGGTCTATGACACCGGCGAGGCCGAGGTGGACGGTGGCCCGCTGCCATACATCGTGATGGAGTATGTGGACGGCGACACGCTGCGCGATCTGGTGCGCGGCAAGGGCCCGATGCCGCCACGACGCGCCATGGAGATCATCGCGGATGTCTGCGCCGCACTGGATTTCAGCCATAAGGCCGGGATCGTGCACCGCGATATGAAGCCCGCCAACATCATGATCAACCGGGCGGGTGCGGTGAAGGTGATGGACTTCGGCATCGCCAGAGCCCTCGCCGACAGCTCCAACCCGATGACCCAGACCGCGGCGGTCATTGGTACCGCGCAATACCTCTCACCGGAACAGGCCCGTGGCGAGACCGTCGACGCTCGCTCCGATGTGTATTCGGTCGGTTGCGTGCTGTTCGAGATCCTCACCGGCGAACCGCCTTTCACCGGTGATTCGCCGGTCGCCGTGGCCTACCAGCATGTCCGGGAGGACCCGCGGCTGCCCTCGCACGTCCACCCGGGTGTGCCGCGCGAGCTGGACTCCGTGGTGCTCAAGGCGATGAGCAAGAATCCGGCCAACCGCTATCAGACCGCGGCCGAGATGCGCGCCGATCTGATCCGGGTGCTCGGTGGGCAGAAGCCGAGCGCGCCGATGGTGATGACCGATGAGGATCGCACCACCGTCTTCGGCGCCAATGATCCCGCGCCGCGCAGCTTCCGCACCGTCGAACGCAATGACGACACCGCCGAGCAGGAGGCCACCGAACCCGGTAGCCCACGCCGCACCCTGTATATGGTGTTCGGCGCCGTCGCCGCGGTGGCGGTGGCCTTCGCGCTGTTCTGGGTGTTGATCGGACCCGGCAGCAAACCGGATCAGGTTGCGGTGCCCGATCTCTCGAACAAATCACAGCAGCAGGCGCAGGACGCGTTGCAGAGGCTCGGCTTCACGGTGGCCATCCAGCAGAAGGCGGACAGCAAGATCGCCACCGGCAATGTCATTTCCACCCAGCCGCTCGGCGGATCCCGGATCGATGAGGGCAGCACCGTCACCATGCATGTCTCCACCGGGCCCGCCCAGATACCGGTGCCGAAGCTGGACGGACTGACCGCGCAGGAGGCCGAGCAGAAGCTCAACGCCATGGGGCTGCGGATGGATCCGAATGTGGAGCGCCGCGAATCCAGCGTGCAGGACACCGACAAGGTGATCGCCACCGAGCCGCCCGCAGGTTCCCGCGTGGATATCGACAAGCCCGTCGTGGTGGTCGTCGGCAAGGGCCCGGACCAGATCCGGGTGCCCAATGTGGTCGGCCAGGACATCAGTGTCGCCCAGCCGAACCTGGTGGACAGCGCCGGATTCAAGATCTCCGTTCAGGAGGTCGCATCCTCGAAGCCGAAGGGCGAGGTGATCTCCACCAGTCCGGCCGGGGGCACCATGGCGGATAAGGGTTCCACGGTGACGGTGCAGGTCTCCTCCGGCGACCAGATCACCATGCCGAGTCTGGTCGGGCTGACTCCGTCGCAGGCGTTGGACAAGCTGCGCCAGGCGGGCTGGACCGGTAGCCCGAGCCAGATCACCCAGAACACCCAGGGCACCTTCGATACCGGCAGTGTCGGCCGGATCATCGGGCAGCAGCCCGGCTCCGGCTCATCGATCTCGAAGACCGCCATTATCACGATTACGACGGCCGTACTGGGTCCGCCGTGATCGGGACGAGACCTCAAAACACAGACCAGTCGGTGTTTTAGCGGAAGAATTGGGGCTGCTTCATCCCAAACCAGCACTGCTGAACGAGGAGGTAGCCCCCTATGACCACTGCCAGGGACATCATGAAGCCCGGCGCCCAGTGGATAGCCAAGGACGAGACCGTCGGGAAGGCCGCGCGCGTGATGGCCGAACTCGGCGTCGGGTCACTGGTCATCGCCGATGAGAACGAGCGCATGTGCGGGATCATCACCGACCGCGACATTGTGGTGAAGTGCATTGCCCAGGGCCGCCCGCCGGCGACCACCCGGGCCGAGGAACTGTGCGAAGCGACGCCGCGCTGGATCGACGCCGACGCCGATATCGACGAGGTGCTCGATGAAATGGAGAGCCACCGCATCAAGCGGATGCCGGTGATCGAGGACAAACGCCTGGTCGGGATGATCAGCGAGGCCGATCTGGCCCGGCATCTCAACGACAATCAGCTCGGCGAATTCGTGACGGCGGTATACGGAAGGCCGTAGCTCGGAAAAGATTCCCGGCACCTGGTGCTAGGACAGATCCAGATGCCGGTTCATCGACATGGCCTCGGCCGCGAGCTCCGGCAGCTCGAGCACCGTGACGCCGTGCTGCCGCAGCTTCTCCACCCCCACGCAGTTGGTCACGAAGGTGGTCGGCTCCCGCCAGGCGATGACGACCCGCGCGATACCGGCCGCCAGGATCCGATCGGTGCAGGGCAGCCGGGTCGCGGTGGCGCGCTGCGAACAGGGTTCCAGCGTGCTGTAGATGGTGGCCGAGGTCAGCCGGGGATCGTCCGCGTCCAGCTTGTTCAGCGCGGACTCCTCGGCATGGACCTTCTCGTCGGTCTCGCGCGAGTATCCGGTCGAGATCTCGACACCGTCGGCCACGACCACCGCGCCGACCGAGAACGCGGTCGGGCTCGGGGGGCACCGGCGCGCGAGATCTATCGCACGCAGCATGAACTGCCGGTCGGCGGCTGCCTGCGCGGAATCGTCAGCGGACATGGGTGCCTCCCGGTTCGCGTCATTCGCCTGCGATGTGCCCACCGACGGTCCTAACCGATTCGAACTTCGACAGATAGCGCAGCACGGCGATATCGCCGACCTGGGATACCTCGGCCAAGTGCAGGCGGCGATGCGGGCCACCGGGATAGTCGGCCGGACCGACGAAACGCGGCGCCGCCGGATCGCCGACCAGGATCGGAGCCACCGCGACCTGTAGTTCGTCGACCAGGTCGGCGGCCAGGAAGGCGGTGTGGATACGGGTCCCACCTTCCACCATGAGACGGTCGATACCGCGTTCACCGAGGTCATCCAGCATGGCCGCGAAGTCGAGTTCGGAACCGAGCGTGACCACCTCGGCGAGGCCGACCAGCGAATCGTCCAGCTTTTCGGTGCCCTCGGCGGTGGCGTAGACGAGCTTGGCGCCGCCGTAGTGCCAGAAGTTGTGATCGGGATCCAGGTCGCCGCTGGCCGTGACGGTCACCTTCAGCGGATACTCCGGCTTGCCCGCGGCGACGCGCGCGGCCCGGCGCTCGGCACTGTTCACCAGCAGCCGGGGGTTGTCGCGACGCAGCGTCTCGGCGCCGATCAGGATCGCGTCGGATTCGGCGCGGATCCGGTCGACCCGATCGAAATCCGCGTCGTCGGACAGCAGCAGCCGCTGCGCGCTCGCGTCATCGATGTAGCCGTCCAGGCTCACCGCCACCGAGAGCAGCACATACGGACGCTTCCGTGCGCCGCCGGGCTCGACCGAGCCCGCGCCGGGGCGCTCGGTCACTGCAACACCAGCGCAGCGACCTCCGCCTCCAACATCGCCACCAGTCCCTCGGAGGGCCGTTCGCCGCACACCTCGAGCCAGTTCGCCAGCATCCGGTGCCCGCCCTGGGTGAGCACCGACTCCGGATGGAACTGCACACCGTGGATGGGCAGGCTGCGGTGTCGCATGGCCATCACGATGCCGGACTCGGTGCGCCCGATCACCTCGATCTCCGCGGGCAGGGTGTCCTCGAGCACGGTGAGCGAGTGGTACCGGGTGGCGGTGAACGGATCCGGCAGTCCGGCCAGGACACCGGAGCCGATGTGGAAGACCGAACTGGTCTTACCGTGCAGCAGTTCCGGCGCCCGGGTGACGGTGCCGCCGAATGCCTCGCCGATCGCCTGATGGCCCAGGCACACCCCGAGCAACGGGGTGCTCGAGCGGGCGCAGGCATGCACCAGGTCGATGCTGGCGCCGGCCCGATCCGGGGATCCGGGGCCGGGGCTGATCAGAATCCCGTCGAAGTCGGCGACCACGGCGTCCAGGTCCGCGAGCTGCGAGTCGTCGTTGCGCCAGACCACGGCCTCGGCACCCAGCTGGCCGAGATACTGCACCAGGTTGAACACGAAGCTGTCGTAGTTGTCGACGACCAGTACACGCATGGTTCGAGATTACGTGGCGCACCGGGAGCGCGTCGCATCCATTACCAGTTGGGATAGCCTAGAGACACACCGGAGGGCACTCGAGCCTTGCCCGGATCGGTCCCGGCTGTCAGCGGATCGACCAAGGCGGCGAATGCGCTCGACACATAATTCAACCGAATCTGCCCCGCCGGTACCGACCTGCACGCCGAATACGAGGACGTCATGCCCAAGTCGAAGGTCCGTAAGAAGGCCGACTATACGATCAACCCCGCGAGCCGGATCCCGGTCAAGGTCAAGGCCGGTCCGTCCCCGGTCTGGTATGTCACGATCATGCTCGGCTTCATGTTGGCCGGGCTGGCCTGGCTGCTGGTCTACTACCTGGCGGCCGAGCAGATCAGCTGGATGAACGATCTCAACGCCTGGAACTTCCTGATCGGATTCGGCCTCATGGTGGTCGGCCTGATCATGACCATGCGGTGGCGCTGAGCAGACCGGCCGGATAACGCCGGATTACAGACGTGTCATTCATTCACACTTGTGGATGACCCTGTGGACAACTCGAGGAACGATTGGGGAAAGTGACGCGTGAACCCTGAATCCCCAGCGCCGGAACCGCACCTCGCCTGGGCCACGCCCGCCCCCGCGCTCTACGCGGTATCGGTCGGCGCCGTGGTGCTGGCGGGCGCGGCCATCCTCAGCAACGACAATGCCGGTCGGTTACTCATCGGGCTCGCCGCACTAGGCCTGCTGGCCCTGGCAATCCTCGGATTCCGGCAGCGACCGCGATTGGCCATCGTGCCCGGCTCCAACCCGTTGCTGGTGGTGCGCACTCTGGCGGGTCCGACCGAGTACACCCCCGGCCAGATCATCAGGGCCCGGATGGTGGGTTACCGCAGGCTCGGCCGCAAGATGCCGATGCTCGAGATCGATGTGCGCGGCGCGGACGGCACCGAGCACCTGCTGATTTTCGGTCGCTGGGATCTGGGCACCCATCCCGAGGATGTCTTCGAGGCCATGCTGGCCAACGGACTCGCGACCAGCGACACCACGCGATACGAGTAGCAAGCCACCGAATCGGTCCACCGGTCGGCGTATTCAACGTTTCACGCGAAACATCGCACTACGCCAGTGACGCGACGGCGGCGCCGATAGCGACCAGGTCCACCAGAGCCACGGCGGCGATCGCGGCCCAGCCGATGCTGTGCGCCGCCTCCTGAGATTTGGCGTGCAGCCACTCCGGGAGGAAGAGCACACCGAGGGTGGCCAGCGTGCCCGCGATCAGACCACCGAGATGTCCGGATAGCGAGATACCGGGCAGCGAGAAGCTGATGAAGATATTGATGCCGATCAGGATCAACATCTGATTCGGATTCTGCCGCACCCGGATCAGCAGCACAGTGATCGCGCCGAACAGGCCGTACACCGCTCCCGACGCACCCGCGGCGGCGCTGGTGGGATCCTGGAAGATCATGCTCGCGGCCGACCCGCCGAGCAGCGCGACCAGATATACCGCGAGATAGCGGGTCCTCCCGAGTGCGGGCTCGAGACTGCGGCCGACCACCCACAGCGCGAACATATTGAGCGCCAAGTGGATCGGACCCCAGTGCAGGAATCCGGCGCCGAGCACCCGCACCCACTGGCCGTCGGCCACCAGATCGGGAACCAGCATCCAGCGGGCGAAGAATGTGGACCGGTAGTAGTTGTCCACCAGGCTCTTCGATTGCACGGCGGTGACCGCGTAGATCACCACATTGGCCACGATCAGGGCATAGGTGATGTACGGGATCGGTGACCGCGCCACCGGTGCGCCCGCGACGGTACGCACCCGGGGGGTGTTGCGTTGATCCTGTCGCAGGCAGTCGACGCAGTGCTGGCCGACCGCGGCGGGGCGCAGACATTCCGCACAAGAGGGCCGCCCGCAGCGCGTGCACGCCAGACCGGTCGGACGATTCGGATGGCGGACACACGTCGGTGCGGGCGGCTGTGGGTTCATGGGATTACTCGATCGTGATCTTGGAGATGATCACCGACTCCTTGGGGCGGTCGTTGCGGTCCGTCGGTGTGGTCGCGATGGCGTCGACGACCTTACGCGAATCCGGGTCGACAACCTCGCCGAAGATGGTGTGCTTGCGGTTCAGGTGCGGCTGCGGGCTCACGGTGATGAAGAACTGCGAGCCGTTGGTCTTCGGCCCCGTATTCGCCATCGCCAGCAGGTAGCCGCGATCGAAGCGCAGTTCCGGGTGGAATTCGAAGCCCAATTCGTAGCCGGGCCCGCTGCGGCCGTTGCCGGTCGGGTCACCGCCCTGGATCATGAATCCGGACATCACCCGGTGGAAGGCGGCGCCGTCGTAGAACGGGCCGGTGCTACCCCCACTCGCATTCTGGGTGGTGTACGGAGCCGACCCGTCGGCGAGGCCGAGGAAGTTCCGCACCGTCTTCGGGGCATGGTTGCCGAAGAGGGCGAGCTTGATGTCGCCGTAGTTGGTGTGCAGCGTCACACCGGCGGTCTGAATCGGTGAGGTCACCCCGCCAGGATAGTCAGGGGACGCCTAGCGCCTCCGGTACCGGGTTGCCGACACGTCGCGGCAGCGGCCTCGGTGTTCCCTGCTCTCACCAGCACCGACTGCGAGATTCGTGCGGCTGTGCCAAAGTGGTCGAATGACCTCGGGGCGCCTGCACCTTTCCACACGTTCTCTGATTGCCGCGGTCGCCGTCGCGCTGGCCGGTGGGGTGGCCTGGCTGGTCCGCAATAAACGCCCGCAGCCGCCGGCGCCTGCTCCGGCCCCGCCGCGGATCGGATACTCCCGTAACGGCTCCGCGCCGACCCCCATGGCGGGAGCCGGCGCGGAGAATGGTCGCTGACGGCAGGCCTCAGCGGCTGACGGTCCGCTTGTACTGACGCAGAGCCGTCGGGACGAACACCACCAGGATGATCACCACCCAGGCCAGCGTGGTCGCCACCGGATGCCGCATGGACCAGGCGTCTGATGGCGGCATCGCCACACTGGTGTTGCCGAACAGGTCACGAGTGGCCTGGGTGAGTGCCGAGACCGGGTTCCACTCGGCGAAGACCTTCAGCACGGTCGGCAGATTTTCCAGCGGTACGAAGGTGTTGGCCAGGAAGGTGAGCGGGAACATCACCATGAAGCTGGCGTTGTTGAACACCTCGGGCGCGCGCACCAGCAGGCCCACCACGGCCATGATCCAGGACACCGCGTACGCGAAGAGCAGCAGCAATGCATAGGCCAGCACCGCGTCCAGGAATGAACCCCGGATCCGCCAACCGACCAGCAGACCGGTCAGCGACATTACGACCAGGCTGACCACATTGATCACGACGTCGCTGATCGTTCGCCCGATCAGCACCGCCGACGGCGCCATCGGCAGTGACCGGAATCGGTCGATGATGCCCTTCTGCATATCCTCGGCCAGACCCGCGCCCGTGAACGATGCGCCGAACACCACGGTCTGGGCGAAAATGCCCGCGATCAGGAACTCCCGGTAGCCGCCCTCCATGCCGGGTACGGCGATCGCCGTTCCGAAGACGTAGGCGAACAGCAGCACGAACATGATGGGCGATAGCGTCGAGAAGATCAGCACGTCGGGTACGCGCTTGATCTTGATGACATTGCGCTTGGCGATGGTCATGCTGTCGCTGACCACAATCGTCAGGCGTTCACCCAGCCCCATCCGCTGCGGGATCTCCAGGGTTGTGGCGGCCGCGGTCATCGCACCTTTCCTTCCGTCTTCTCGAGCAGCTCGGCCGCGCGTTCGCCACCGGAACCGTTGGTCGAGGGGGTCCCGATGTCACCACTGACGAGCTCCTCCGCCTCGTGCCCGGTCAGGGTGAGGAAGACGTCGTCGAGCGACGGACGGCGCAGCCCGACATCGTGGATTGTCACGTCGTGGCCGGCGAGCACGCCGATCGCGTCGACGAGGGCCTGCGAGCCGTTGCTGACCGGAACGGTGATCCGCCGCAGACCCGGCTCCAGGTGGATATCGCCGTCGGCCAAACCCTGCAATGCCTGCTTCGCGACGCCGAGTTTGTCGGCGTGATCCACGGTGAGTTCGATGCGATCGCCGCCGACCAAGGTCTTGAGTTCGTCCGCGGTGCCGCGGGCGATCACCTTGCCGTGGTCGATCACCGCGATGGAATCGGCGAGGCGGTCGGCCTCCTCCATGTACTGCGTGGTGAGCAGCAGCGTGGTGCCGCCCGCGACCAACTCCTCGATGACATCCCACAGATCGAGCCGGGCACGCGGGTCCAGACCGGTGGTCGGCTCGTCGAGGAAGAGCACCGGCGGGTTGGCCACCAGCGCACCCGCGAGGTCGAGTCGGCGGCGCATACCGCCGGAGTAGCCCTTGACCGGGCGGTCCGCGGCGTCGCTGAGCCGGAAGCGTTCGAGCAGCTCGCGTGCGCGTTCCTTACTGCGCTGCACACCCATGTGGTACAGCCGTCCCACCATTTCGAGGTTCTCGAAACCGGTGAGGTATTCGTCGACGGCGGCGTACTGGCCCGAGGCTCCGATACGGGACCGCAGGGCTTGGGGATGGCGCAGCACGTCGATACCCGCCACGGTCGCGCGCCCTTCGTCCGGCACGAGCAGGGTGGTGAACACCCGGACGGTGGTGGTCTTGCCCGCGCCGTTGGGGCCGAGCAAGGCGGTGACCGTGCCCTCGGGCACGGCTAGGTCGAGGCCGTCGAGGGCGACCAACTGGCCATAGCGTTTGACCAGACCCTCGGCGACTATTGCGTCGGGCATGATTCTCCTGACGTTCGGGATTTCGCGATGTCGAATTTCCATCGACGTCCGTCATGAGGACGTCGAAGCGATGTCGCTGGATCGGATATCCGACCGATACCCGAGTCAGTATTGTCCTGGGCACCGACAATTTCATCCGCTTTATCGGGGGTTCGGGCCGCGGCGGGAACACAGAAGGCCGCATCCCGGTTGGGGCGGTGCTCGGGGTTGCCTGTCCGGGATGCGACCGTCTCGATCATCGCGCGCGGGACCCGGGGCGGTCCCGCGTAGCCGACTACCCGATTCGGGTGCGCGGGGTACTTGCGGCGGTCGATGGACGGCAGCTCGCGGTGACCCGTACGGTTCGACCTTCGGACGGGTCCGGTCCCGATGAACACCCGCACATGATGGCATCCGGGTACGACAGATTCGCCGTGGCCGATCCGCGGTCGACATGCCGCACGGTTGCGACACGCGGTGAATCCAACCGAATCTCCACACTCGACAGGCGGCCGAACGGGCGACCCTAACACACGGCGACCGGTCGGCATGTTTCCGAATGGCGGCAACAGCACCTGGTAGCGGCCGGATCCACGAATGTAAGTCACTGCACGGCAACAATTTTGGCTAATACGTAGCCGCTTCCGAATGGATGTATAGGATTCGGCCGACCACCGACCCATCCCCGCCGGTGACTCGCCGAATCGAGTCCACTCAAAAATCTTGGAAAGTGGCGATCCCCACGCACACACAATCGCCGATCATCGCGTAGGATCGTTCACGTCGGCCCCTCCCCCCCGGGCCGACCTTACGCGGGCCTCGGCTAACTCCCCCCCTTCGCCGAGGCCCGCTCCCCATTTCCGGGGTAGTTCGCCTCGCCGTCCGGAGCAGCCGTCACAACCACGGAACGCCATGCCGCGTCCAAGCGCTGCACCCGCACCCGCCCGGCCGTGCCGAGCAGTGGACGATCCCGCTCCCATCGATCCCGATCGACCGGATCGGCGAGCCGCCAGAGCGAGTCCAGCTCCGCGGGCAACCTGTCGAACTGTTCGAGCAGTCCGCCCAATGCGATATGTACGCCGGGTGAGGTGGGCCGATCCAACTCCAGACCACGTAGCGCGGCCACCGCCGCGAGCAGCTGCTGCAGCGTCGAGCGCGGCCAGGAGCCGGCACGGGCGACCCGCACCAGCCAACCCAGCGCCGCCGCCAGTACGTGCACGTCCTCGATGGTGCGGAACGGTTTGAGGAAGTCCGCGTAACCGTCCCCGGGCAATGGCTGCGCCCGCGCATCCGCGAAGGTCACCGTGGCGTGCGGGATTTCGGGGGCGAACGGGAGTGGGGGCTGATTCGTCACGGTGACTCCGGGCTGGTCGATATCCACCAGCGCGGCCCGCAGCAGACTGCGCCCGTCCGCGGCCACCCCGGTCGTCGCGATCACCAGCACTCGCCGCGCCATGATCCCCAGCGTCGTGAAGGATTTGGTGCCGCGCACGGTCCAACCACCGGCGGTTTCGACCAGCTCGGTCCGAATCGCGGACGGGTGCGCGCCACCGGCCTCCGTCGCCGCGACCGCGACCAACTCCTCAGCGGAGAGCCCGGGTACCAGCGCCCGCAGCGCCTCCTGATATCCGGACAGGAACGCGTAGCCGAGCCGGTCGGCGCCGAATCCGCCCGCGATCGCGACATCCAGCGGTTTCTCGAAGCGCGCCGCGGCCATCCGGTGCCGGGCCCAGGCGTCCGCGACGCTCTCCAGCGGGGTCTCGTACAGCGGTGCGGTCAGCAGGTAGTCGAACACAGAATCCACAGCTGCACGGTAACCCCGGTCACCGCGCGGATACCGAGCCGGACCGAGTCGCGGCCCACACCCGTGGCAGTCCGGGCCGATACAGCGACCTTCGGCAAACAACCAGGAACACTCCGGGTTCGCACGGCGGATTCTCGGACGCGGCGGGTAACACTGAGGCGTCACCATCCGCGTCGGGAGGAGCCTGACCTGTGTCGAAACCGGAACCGGACACCGTCAAGGCGCTCTACGACAGCGAAGCCCGGATCTCCTGGGTGCTCGCCGCGCTGGCCGGTCTGATCGGCGGCGCCGCCTTCATGCATACGGAGGGCTACTTCGTCACCTTCATGACCGGCAATACCGAACGCGCCATCCTGGGCGGGTTCCACGAGGAGGCCGATGTCGCCGCCGCCGCGGCGCTGCTGCTGGTGTCCTTCGTCTCCGGCGTCGTGGTGGCCTCCCTGCTCCGCAGGCGCTACTGGTCCGGCCACCCGCACGGCCCGACCCTGCTCACCACCGTCAGCCTCGCGATCGCCTCCATTATCGACCTGGTCCTCTACGAGATAACCGACACCACCGAGATCGATTTACCTCCGATCCTGTTCGTGGCGTTCGGCGTCGGAGCCCTCAACACCTCCTTCGTGAAGAGTGGCGAGGTCTCCATCCCGCTCAGCTACGTCACCGGCACGCTCGTCAAATTGGCGCAGGGGATCGAACGTCACATCAGCGGCGGCAACTACACCGACTGGCTCTCCTATTTCCTGCTCTACGCCGCGTTTTCCCTCGGAGCACTGCTCGGCGGCCTGCTCAGCAAGATAGTCGCGGGCTGGGCGATGCTCATCACCGCCACCGGGGTGAGCCTGATCGTCACCAGCTACACCTATCTGCACCTCGACCGCCACGGGCCGCTGAGTACCCAGTAGTGGCGATGCCGCGCCCGGACACGGCGATTATGTTGTCCTGGTGCGGGATTCACTGGACGACACGCCGGCCGATTCGCGACCCTGGTGCCGATATCCGCTCCGCAGCGAAGGACGGTCGCATGTTTGCGCCAAATCGCGGTGGGGGTCGTGAGGTAAAACCCTGGGATATCCGATCTGACTAGGAATGTCCACGTGTGCGACCGGGGGTGCGAAATGATCGGCCCCCACCGCGTTGCCACCGGTCGAGCTCGCCTTTCACTGTCTGCCCGAGGTCCGAGGCCATCATTACGCCCCATACATGTGTGGCGCGGAACGCAATTCGCGCCACGTTCGGGTCGACCACGGCAGGCAGATTGCACACCCGCCGGTAGTGCTCGCAACGTGAGCGCAGTGTGTCGGTCATCGTGTCCCTTCCCACACGGTGATGGTCACCGGGCCAGAGGAGTCGAGCTCACTCCGGCCCCGGGACGTTTAGGAGTGCGCCCGGGTTGCCTCTGAGAAGACCGGCCCCGTTGAGGTAGAGGGCCGCCCGTCCCAGCCGGGCGCATGTCCCAGACCATCACGGGCAGGCGTGGCTGTGCAGGGCTACGCTGTTTCCAAAGGGCGCGACTCGGATCTGAAAACACGCAGGCGGGTGTGTGGTGGAAGCGGCAGCCACAGGATTGTTGGGGATGGAACCTCAACGGACTGGCCGAGTTCTGAGACAGCTCCGCGCAGATCGGGGGCTCAGTCTCCCGTGAGCTTGCGGGAATGACTTTCTGTGCTTGGTCGCATCTCGCCAACATCGAAGCTGGCCGACGCTGGCCAAAAGATCGAGGATGGGCCGAGCGAGTAGACCGAGCTCTTAACGGCGATGGTGCGTTGATCACGGCATGGGATGCGGACCAACGAGACCAGGCGCGGCGGCAGGACACAATGCGGCTGCTGAACAAGGCACGGCGAGAGTCCGAAGCGCTGCTTGCCGCCCCGGATGCGGCTCCACTGGATGAGATACAAGACGGCATCATCGAAGTGGCGCGCACCGCTCGATTCGAGTCCTACGACGAGACTCTCTCCCGAGCCTTGGAGATCAGAGCCGAGTTGATGCGCCGAATCCGTGCTGACGCGCCATCGGCCGGAAGAAGTCCGCGAACTGTATGTGGCGCTGGGCCGTGTGTGCGGGGTTCTGTCGTACCTGACGCTCGATCTGGGGCAGGCAGACACGGCACGTGTTCACGCGCAAGCTTCGTTCCAGCTGGGCGACCGTGCCGAGCATGACCAACTGCGGGCTTGGGCGCGCGGAACACAGGCGCTCGCGTTCCGATTCGTCAAGGATTTCACTTCGGCGCGTGATGCTGCGATTGATGGCTTGCAGTACGTGACCGATTCGACTGGGACCGCCGAGGCGCGGCTGCTGTGCGGGCTCGCCGCGTCCGTCGCCAACCTGGGAGATTCGGCACAGGCGCTGGAACTTCTAGACGATGCCGAACGGGCGCGCGACGATGCGGGGCCGGACGAGATTCCAGGGCTGTTCACCTTCACCCCGGCCAAGCAGATCTACTACCGCGGATTTTCGCTGATGTGGGCCGAGGACAAGAGGATACTTCGGAAGTCCATCAAAGCATCCGAACAGGCTATTGACGCTTGGCAAGTGCAGCGATCCCCTGGTGACCCGCCTGGTGCTGGTGTTCACCCGGGCGAGTGGGATTCGTTCACCGCTGGTGTGATCGATGGCGAGTTCGACAGGCCGTAGGCACAGTGAAAGCCCCGCCCCTCGGATCTGCAATCGAGGTAGCGGGGCGTTTGTGTGTGGAAGTGTCCAGGGTGGACACCCTGTCCAACCCTTGTTTTACCTGGTTGGACCGTTCCCGGTTCGGTGGACAGGGGGTTGAAAGTCGCCCGGTAGCACGGGAGTTCATAGGTGGGTTCGACGCGGCGTAGTTTCACCGAAGAGTACAAGGCGCAGGCGGTAGCATTCGTGGTGGACGAGGGTCGGCCGGTGGCCGAGGTCGCACGCAATATCGGTGTGCATGAGATGACGTTGATTGCCGAGGAGTACGGACCGGAGCAGGCAGCCAGCCAGCTTGGCCACTCCGACGACGGCACCATTGCCCGGAAGCACTACATCGACAAGCCCCATGAAGTGCCGACTTCACGTCAGCTCTGGACCGGTTCGCGAGCTGATTCCGTGTCATCGGATCGAATCCAAAAGAAAATGACCAGCGTTTCCGCTGGTCATAAGTGGAGCCTAGGGGAATCGAACCCCTAACCCCTGCCTTGCAAAGGCAGTGCTCTGCCAATTGAGCTAAGGCCCCTGGTCCCTGACGGGCAGGGTCAGCGGGTGGTGACTTCGTGCCACAAGTCCGCATCGTCGCGCTTGCGCAGCTTGGTGATTCCGAAGAGAACCAGGACCACGACACCGACCGTGAGAAGAATTTTCATGATTCCCACCCTACTGTGATGTTCGGGAGTGGGCCTAGGAGGACTTGAACCTCCGACCTCTTCGTTATCAGCGAAGCGCTCTAACCGCCTGAGCTATAGGCCCGTATGACTCTGCGTGGGTAACGCCCGAGCCGAGGCTAAAGATTACCCGACACCACCTGGAACGACCAAAACAGCTGGTAGCAGCCCTGTGGAGGGTCGAAATGCCGGTCCGCCGGACCTGGAAGAACAGCAACGGCCGGTGCCTGCCCGAGGGCTGGCGCCGGCCGTGCGAGTACCGGGACTAGTCCGGGTCGGCCAGGGTGACCTGGATACCGCCGACGAGGTCGCAGCACTGGTTGTAGATGAATGTGCCGACGGTGCCGAGCGCGGTGAACAGCACCACATTGATCAGCCCGATGACGCCCGCGTAACCGAAGACCGTGCCCGCATCGATCAGCCCCACCGACCCACTGTCCTGGGACACCATGTCGGTGAAGGTGTTGTTCAGCCGCTCCCACACGCCCATACCCTCGAGCACGATGTAGAGCAGCCCGACCGCGAGCATCCATACGAAGAACAGCGCCACGCTGATCACCAGCGAGATCTTCAGCGTCGACCAGGGGTCGATGCGGCGGATCTGCACGGTGGCGCGCAGTGGCTCACCGGCGGCGACGGCCGCGGCGACCGCGACCGGCACCGCCGGTGAGATCGGCTGTGGCGACCCGTAGCCGTGGCCTCCGGCCTCGTTCGGTGGCAGCGGGTGCCGGATCTCGGAGAGGTCCGGCATGTCCTTGATCAATTCCGGCCGCGCGATGCTGCGGGTCGGTCCATCGAGGCCGACGGACTTCACCATCGCCGCTTCCTTGCGGGCCGCCTTGGCGGCGAGGTCCGTCGTGGTGCGCGCGTTGGAGACCCCGCCGTTGAGGCCGACTGCGGCGGCGGGGGCAGCGGGGGCACCGGGGGCACCGGGGGCACCGGCCGGGCGTCCGGTCACCGGCGCCTGACCGGGCCGGTACAGGTTGGACTGCGGCTCCCGCTGCGGCAGCTGCGACCAACCATCCTGGAACGGTGACTGGGGGGCGCCCTGCCCCTTGTCCCCGCCCTCGGGTGCCTTTTGCTCGCCCTGGTTGTTCATCCGGACGGTGGCCTGATCGAACCCCTCCGGCCCCGGGGCGCCGGAATGCTGTTCCGGCGCCTTGGGCGCGAATTCACCCTGCGGGTTGGGGTTTTCGTGCGGCTGGCCACCCTGCGGTGCGGCGCCCTGCGGTCCCGGACCGGACGCCCCCTGGCCCGGCTGCCCGCTCTCGGCCGAGGAGACCGGCCGTGGGATCGGCCGCGGCGGAATCGGGGACGGTGCGATCCGTTCGGTCACACCGTTCGTGTGCTGCCGCTCGTCATTCGGCTGATTCGGAGTGGTCAATGGGAATCCTTAGATCCGTTCGTTGCCGCCGCTGATGGGTTACTGCTCAGAGGAACCGGTGTCGTCATCGCCTGTGAGTTCGGGCTCGTCGGCGTTCCGCGCGATCGCAAGCAAGGTATCGCCATCGGCCAGGTTCATCAATCGCACGCCCTTGGTCTGTCGTCCAGCTTTACGAACCTGCTTCGCCGCGGTCCGGATGACGCCACCGCCGGACGTGATCGCGTACAACTCATCCTCGTCGTCGACGATGAGCGCACCGACCAGGGTGCCACGCTTGGCGTCGAATTGGATAGTCAGGACACCTTTACCGCCGCGTCCCTGCGCCGTGTACTCCTCGATCGCGGTGCGCTTGGAGTATCCGCCGGAGGTGGCGACCAGCAGATATGTATCCGGCCGAACCACGTTGAGCGACAACAGTTCGTCATCGGCGTTGAACCGCATGCCCTGCACACCGGAGGTGGCACGGCCCATCGGACGCAGCGCCTCGTCGGTGGCCGAGAAGCGGATCGACTGGCCCTGGGCCGAGACGAGCAGCAGGTCGTCATCGGCCGAGCAGAGCACGGCGCCGACCAGCTCGTCCTCGTCGCGCAGGTTCACCGCGACGATGCCGCCACTGCGGTTGGAGTCGAAATCCGACAGCTTGGACTTCTTCACGAGGCCATTCTTGGTGGCCAGCACCAGATATGGGGCGTCTTCATAGGTTTTGATCTGAATGATCTGAGCGATCTTCTCGTCCGGCTGGAACGCGAGCAGATTCGCCACATGCTGGCCGCGCGCGGTGCGGTTGGCCTCGGGCAGCTCATAGGCCTTGGCGCGGTAGACGCGGCCCTTGTTCGTGAAGAACAGCAGCCAGTCGTGCGTCGAGGTGACGAAGAAGTGCTTGACGATGTCGTCCTGCTTGAGACCCGCGCCCTGCACACCCTTGCCGCCGCGCTTCTGCGAACGGTAGAGGTCGGTCTTGGTGCGCTTGGCGTAGCCGGTCTCGGTGATCGTGACGACCACATCCTCGCGGGCGATCAGATCCTCGTCGGCCACATCGCCGTCGGCGGCGATGATCCGGGTGCGCCGGTCGTCACCGTACTTCTCGACGATTTCGGCGAGCTCGTCGCGGACGATGGCGCGCTGCCGCTCCGGCTTCTCCAGAATGTCCTTCAAATCGGCGATTTCGGCCTCGATCTTGGCCAATTCGTCGATGATCTTCTGCCGCTCCAGGGCGGAGAGGCGACGCAGCTGCATATCCAGGATGGCGGTCGCCTGGATCTCGTCGATATCCAGCAGTTCCATCAGGCCGGTGCGCGCGGTGTCGGTGTTGGCCGAACGCCGGATCAGTGCGATGACCTCGTCGAGCGCGTCGAGCGCCTTGACCAGGCCGCGCAGGATGTGGGCCCGCTCCTCGGCCTTGCGCAGCAGGTAGCGGGTGCGCCGGACGATGACTTCCAACTGATGTTCGACGTAGAGCCGGATCATCTGATCCAGGCGCAGCGTGCGCGGCACCCCGTCGACGATCGAGAGCATATTGGCGCCGAAGCTGGTCTGCAGCTGAGTGTGCTTGTAGAGGTTGTTCAGCACCACCTTGGCGACGGCGTCGCGCTTGACCGTCACCACGATCCGCATACCCGCGCGGTCCGAGGACTCGTCGTGGATATCGGAGATACCGGCGATCTTGCCGTCCTTCACCTGCTCGGCGATCGAGTTGATGAAGTTGTCGGTGTTGACCTGGTACGGCAGCTCGGTGATGACGATGGTGGTACGGCCGCGGTTGTCCTCCTCGATCTCGACCACACCGCGCATCCGGATAGAGCCGCGACCGGTGGTGTAGGCATCGTGGATGCCCTGACCGCCGACGATCAGGCCGTGCGTCGGGAAGTCCGGACCCTTGACCCGCTCCATGCAGGCCGCCAGGGTGGCTTCCTCATCGGCGTCGTAGTTATCCAGCGCCCAGTAGATAGCGTCGGCGAGTTCGTTCAGGTTGTGCGGCGGAATGTTGGTCGCCATGCCGACCGCGATGCCGTTGGAGCCGTTCATCAACAGGTTCGGCACCCGGCTGGGGAGCACCGTGGGTTCCTGCGAACGACCGTCGTAGTTCGGCGCGAAATCGACCGTCTCGTGGTCGATTTCGCGCAGCAGCTCCATCGCGAGCGGGGTCAGGCGGCATTCGGTGTACCGCATGGCGGCCGCGCCGTCGTTACCGCGGGAACCGAAGTTGCCCTGGCCGTCGACGAGCGGATAACGCAGCGACCACGGCTGGGCCATGCGCACCAGGGTGTCGTAGATCGACGCGTCACCGTGCGGGTGGTAGTTACCCATGGTCTCGGCGACCGGACGGGCGGACTTCACATATCCGCGGTCCGGCCGGTAGCCGTTGTCGTACATCGCGTAGAGCACGCGACGGTGCACCGGCTTGAGGCCGTCGCGCACATCGGGCAGTGCGCGGCCCACGATCACGCTCATCGCGTAATCGATGTAGCTGCTCTGCATTTCGTTCTGGATATCGACCGGTTCGATCCGGTCGCCTGCACCACCGTTCGGCGGCAGCGTGGTCTCAGTCATGCGGTCTCCTTAGGGGGCCTGGCGTGAAAGGCTGAACTACAGCGGAATTCACACCGGCGTATTCGATTTGCGGCGTTTGCGGGGCCCTTCGTGGTTACGCTCCGCTACCTCCTCTGGGCCCGTCGCTCGCACCGCTATACGTCGAGGAAGCGAACGTCCTTGGCATTGCGGGTGATGAAGCTGCGACGCGCCTCGACGTCCTCGCCCATCAGAATGGAGAACAACTCGTCGGCCGCGGCCGCGTCGTCGAGCGTCACCTGACGAAGCACCCGCACCGCGGGGTCCATCGTGGTCTCCCACAGTTCCTTGGCGTTCATCTCGCCGAGACCCTTGTAGCGCTGCACGCCGTCGTCCTTGTTGATCTTCTTGCCCGCCGCCAGACCCGTCTCGAGCAGACCGTCGCGCTCGCGATCGGAGTAGGCGAACTCCGGATCGGCCCGCTGCCACTTGAGTTTGTACAGCGGCGGCTGCGCCAGGTAGACGTGCCCGTGCTCGACCAGCGGCCGCATGAAGCGGAACAGCAGGGTCAGCAGCAGGGTCGAGATGTGCTGGCCGTCCACGTCGGCGTCGGCCATCAGCACGATCTTGTGGTAGCGCAGCTTGGCGATATCGAACTCGTCGTGGATGCCGGTGCCGAACGCGGTGATGATCGACTGGACCTCGTTGTTCTTGAGGACCCGGTCGATGCGCGCCTTCTCGACATTGATGATCTTGCCGCGCAGCGGCAGGATCGCCTGGTACATCGAGTCGCGGCCGGATTTGGCCGAGCCACCGGCGGAGTCACCCTCGACGATGTAGATCTCGGACTTGCTCGGATCCTTGGACCGGCAGTCGGCCAGCTTGCCCGGTAGACCACCCAGATCGGTGGCCGACTTGCGGCGCACCAGCTCGCGCGCCTTGCGGGCGGCGACCCGCGCCTGAGCGGACGAAACCGCCTTGGTCACGATGGTCTTCGCATCGGCCGGATTGGCCTCGAACCAGTGCGTCAGGTGCTCATTGCAGGTGCGCTGCACGAAACCCTTCACATCGGTATTGCCGAGCTTGGTCTTGGTCTGGCCCTCGAACTGCGGATCGGCGATCTTCACGCTCACGATGGCGGCGAGGCCCTCGCGGATGTCGTCACCGGTGAGGTTGCCGTCCTTCTCCTTGAGGAGCTTCTTGTCCTTCGCGTACTTGTTCACCACCGTGGTGAGCGCCGCGCGGAAGCCTTCCTCGTGCGTGCCGCCCTCGTGGGTGTTGATGGTGTTGGCGAAGGTGTGCACGGACTCGGAGTAACCCGAGTTCCACTGCATGGCCACCTCGAGCTCGTGCCCGGTGCCCTTGCCGCTGAACGACACGATCGAGTTGTGGATCGGCGTCTTGGTGCGGTTGATGTGCTTGACGAAGTCCTCGAGCCCGCCCGGGTAGTGGTAGGTGCGGGTCTTCACCTTCGGCGGGGCGGCCTCGGCGCCTTCCTCGGCGTGCTTGGGCGCGTCGGCGGTATCGCTGACCACCTCGTCGGTGATGTCGTTGTCCGCGACCCGCTCATCGGTGAGGGTGATGGTCAGTCCCTTGTTCAGGAACGCCATCTCCTGCAAGCGCCGCGCCACCGTCTCGAAGTTGAAGGTGGTGGTCTCGAAGATCTCCGGGTCCGGCCAGAACCGGATGGTGGTACCGGTGCGCTTGGTCGGCTCGCCCTGGAACAGCTTGCCTGGTTTGGAATCCTTGTATTCCTGGGTCCAGTGGTAGCCGTCGTGGTCCACTTCGGCCTCGAGCCGGCTGGACAGCGCGTTCACCACCGAGATGCCGACGCCGTGCAGACCGCCCGACACCGCATAGGATTCGCCGTCGAATTTGCCGCCGGCGTGCAGCTGGGTCATGACCACCTCGATGGTGGGCACACCCTGCGCGTGCATGCCGGTGGGGATGCCGCGGCCGTCATCGATGACCTCGACACCGCCGTCGGCCAGCAGTTTCACGTCGACCCGCGTGGCGTATCCGGCCATCGCCTCGTCGACGGAGTTGTCGACGACTTCCCAGATCAGGTGGTGCAGGCCGCGCTCGCCGGTGGAGCCGATGTACATACCCGGACGCTTGCGGACCGCCTCGAGCCCTTCCAGGACCGTAATGGAGGAAGCACCGTAGTCCTGCTTGCCGGATGTCGCTTTGGTCGAGCCCGATTCGTTGGAGTCCATGGCAGCCACTGGTCGGTAGCTCTCCTTACTTGCTGATCCTCGGCGCAGCGGTCGGACAGCACCGGTGGGGCCCGAGGTCTTGACTATCCTGAAATACGGGTCCACGCGCGAGCTGTGCGGAACGCGCCGAAGGTTCGCCGCTAGTTACGCCACCATCCTACTGGTAAGCCCGAGCCACGATGCACCTACGACACCCCTGACAGCTCCGTGGCTGCGAGAAATCGACCCGCGACGAGTCCGGTCAGCCGAATCGAGGTTTAGCCCGCGTCTCCGAGCACTCAGGCCGCACTAGCCGGATGCCGGAAAAGTTGCGCACCCCTCAGCTGGTGCGCTGCCCGACGCGCGCCGCGAATTCGGCGGTGTGGCGGGCGAGATCGGCGGGATGCGAGATCGGCGACCAGTGCCGGGCCGAGATTTCGGTGCGGGTCAGATCCGATACCCAGTGGCCTGCCTCGGCATTCACCACCGGACGCACGGCCCTGTCGCCGGTGGAGACGATCAGCTGGACCGGCAGATCGATCCGCCGCGGCCGCGGATTACCCAGATGCGCACGGATATTCGCGCGGTACAGCTTCAGATTGTTGATCATGTCGGCTCGCAGGGTAGGCGCGGTGTGCACCAGCGCCGGGTCGAGACCGTCGAAGAAGGCAAGGAAGCGAGGCCACCGGCCGGAGAGTGCGCGCAACACCGGATTCGGCAGACCCGGAACCTGGAACGCGACCGTATAGGCGGAGGCGACGCCCTGCGCCACTGAACCACGCAGACGTGCCAGGGAGAACGGGCCGCGCAGATACGCGCCGAGGAAGTCGAGGTTCGGGCCGGAGACCGAGGCGAAGGATGCGACCTGCTCCGCGGCCGCGGGGCGGCCGCGAGCTCCCAGCCGATCACCGAACCCCAGTCGTGGCCGAGCACATGCACTCGCTGACCCGGCGCGACCGCGTCGGCGACCGCCAGCACATCGGCGGCGAGTTCCTCGATGCGATAGGCCGCGACCTCGGCCGGGACGGTGCTCTCGCCCGCACCGCGGTTGTCGAAGGCGATCACCCGATGCTCGGCGGCGAGAAGTTCGGCCACCCGGCTCCACAGCACGTGGGTATCCGGCCAGCCGTGCACCAACAGGACGGGCGTACCCACGGGGTTACCGCATTCGAAGACTGCGAGCTCGATATCGCCGCGGCGCACCCTGGTGGTCGGATTGGCCGGGAACGGGCCGGAACTGGTGTTCGTCATCGAATTCGCCTTCCGAGCGGTCGTTTCGGCACGACATCGGCGGACCGGTGCGAGGCACCACTGGACGCGACATCGGGTCGAGGGGCGTTCCACGTGAAACTCGCGACCCGTTCGCTGCCGGTGTCCCGCGGATATCGAAGTTAACGTAACACCTGGTATCAGGTATTCGCCAGGCTCGCGATCAACCCTCCCCCGCGAACACGCCCCGCGTTATCCGTAGGTGTCACGTGGGCCGCGGCCGCGAATGTGCCGCTCACCCTTGCGCCAACTCGGGGCCGCCGGGCCGGAAATCTTCAGCGAGGTCACCACACCCTGGCCGACGGCGGCATTGATCTTCGCCAGGATCTGCCCCTGCAGCATGCGCAACTGGGTGGCCCATGCGGTCGACTCGGCGGCAATGCTCAGAACGCCGTCCTTCAATGTCACCGGCGTGGCATGGGACGCGATGTCCTCACCGACCACAGCGGGCCAGCGGCCGAAGACCATGCCCTCGGCGACCTTCGCCGACCACCCGCGGTTCTTCGCGATGGAACCGGCGAGTTTGAACAGCAGCTGTGGATCACGATCGTCCGGGCGCGCGCCCGACCAGCCGGTGCGCCGCCTGGCCCCGGTACGCAACCGCTTCGGCGAGGCCCGGCCCTGACCGACCGATTTGCCGCTGGCACGGGCGGCGGCGCGGGCCTCCTCCAGTGCCCGCCGGGCCAGATCGATGCCGCGCAACTCCGGTTCCGGACCCGGCTGCGGTGCACCGGCGCCCTGCTCCGGCTGATCCGTCATCGGCACGCTCCGTTCACCCTGCACCGGGGTTGTCCCCAGCTTCGCCTACTTTGTCCCCAGCCGCCCGGTGATCCCCTCGAACCCGAAACCCGTGGTCGAGGGCATATCGACGACCACTGTCGAACACCTGTTCGCCCCGCTCACCGTGGGTTCCACAGGATCGCGCCGGTTGTTCGACGGCTCCCGCGCTACCCGGATGCTGGTCGCCGTGCCCAAGTTATCCACAGTTCCTGGGGATGATCGGGATACGGCCGAATCTCGGGGCAACTTTACGGGAGCGAGCCGACAGCGCACTCGTTCGGCCGTGGAGCGTCACCCGGGAAGCCGGTCACGGATACCGCCCGCGAGCCGCCCGACAGCTACAAGATGATGGGGTCCCCGACGTCTTTCATCCCCAGATGTGGATAAAAGACGGCATTTCTGTGTATAGATTTGCGCTCAACCCATCCCGGATCGTCAGCCGGAGCCGGATTCGGCCGCGGGCTCGACGATTCGGGAGGTACGCCGGGTCGCCTCGCCGAACGTCTCCACCCGCATCGGTATGGCCGCGAGTTCAGCGGGGACGTCCTCGCGCACCGCCGCGGTGATCAGCACCTGTTCGGCGCCCACCGCGACCTCCGCGAGCGCGGTGCGCCTGCGCCGATCGAGTTCGGCGAATACGTCATCGAGTAGCAGCACCGGTTCGGCGCCGGTGGCGCGCAACAACTCGAACGCACCCAACCGCAATGCCAGCGCGAACGACCACGATTCGCCGTGACTGGCAAAACCTTTCGCGGGGGCGTCACCGAGCACCAGGTCGAGGTCGTCGCGATGCGGACCCACCAGGCACACCCCGCGATCCAGTTCCTTCGGCCGTGCGACCCCCAATTCGCGTAGCACAACGGCTTCCAACGCCGCAGTGTCGTCGGGCTGCGGCGCACGGGCCGCGTCGAGCAACTCGGACGGCAGATAGGAGCTGCGGTATCCGATTGTGGCGGGCCGGGATTCGGGCGCGATCGAGCTGTACGCCTGCGCCAGATAGGGATACAGCTCGTGGACCAGCCGCAAACGCTGGGCCAGCAGCACCGACGCGTGCGCGGCCAGATGTCCGTCCCACACATCGAGGGTGCTCAGATCCGACTTCGATCTGGCCTGTCGCCCAGCGGTTTTCAACAGTGCTGAACGCTGTCGAAGCACCCGGTCGTAATCCGCGCGCACGCCGGCCAGCCTGGGGAGACGGGCTGTGCACAACTCGTCGAGGAAGCGGCGTCGCTCGCCCGGATCGCCGCGCACCAGCGCCAGGTCCTCCGGTGCGAACAGCACCGTCTGCAGGATCCCGAGAATCTCGCGCGGCCGACGCACCGGGGATCGATTGATCTGGCCACGATTGGCCGCGCCCTGGTTCAGCTCCAGGTCGATGCGCAGTTCACGGCCGGTATTGACGACCGTGGCGCCGATCCGAGCCCGGTCGGCGCCCATCCGGATCAGGGGTGCGTCGGCGGCGACCCGGTGCGAACCGAGCGTGGCCAGATAGCCGACCGCCTCGAGCAGGTTGGTCTTGCCATTCCCATTCGATCCCAAGAAAACCGTTCGGCCTGGGGATAATTCGAGTTCGGCCTGTTCCCAGGAGCGGAAGTCGCGCAGCGACAGTGCTCGGATGAACATGGATCTATCCCACCACGCCGGATGACGGCACCCGAACCGGGCTCGGTTCCGAACCGTGTGGAACCCGGTTGTGCACAGACGCTCAGCCCGGCAGCCGCACCGGCATCAACAGGTAGATGTACGGGCTGGAGAGCGCGGCGAACGCCCCGGAGTCGAGCACCTCGGGCTCCTCCTCGCCTGCGGGCAGCAGGACCGCGGGGCGGCTCGGGGTGGTGAATCCGAAGGTCACCCGGTCGGAGTGCAGCGCGGACAGTCCGTCGATGAGGTATCCGGGGTTGAACGCGATGGTGAGCGATTCACCGCGGAAATCGGCTTCGAGCCATTCCTCCGCGCGTCCCGCGTCATCCCCACCCGCCGACAGCAACAGACCTTCGCTGGAGAACTCCAGCCGCACCTGGGCCCCGCGCTCGGCGACCAGGGCGACGCGCTTGATGGCCTCGGTGAGTGTGGAGACCGCGAGGGTGGCGATGGAGGTGTGCTCCTTGGGGAGCAACTGACGGAACTTGGGGAATTCCGCGTCGAGCAGCCGGGTGGTGGTACGGCGCCCGGCGTTCACGATGCCGAGCAGTCCGTCCGAACCCGAGCCGGTGCCGAGCGACAACTGCACCGGCGCATCGGAGGGGCCAAGGGTTTTGGCGGCCTCGGACAGTGTGCGCGCGGGGATGAGCACCGAGGTCTCGATATCGCTGCGGGTGGGCTTCCATTCGATGTGGCGCACCGCCAGCCGGAAGCGGTCGGTGGCCGCGAGCACCACGTCGGAGCCCTCGATCTCGACCCGGATGCCGGTGAGCATCGGCAGGGTGTCATCGCGTCCCGCGGCGACCGCGACCTGACCGACGGCCTCGGCGAAGACGTCGACGCTCAGCTCACCGGTCTGCTGCGGCACCTCGGGCAGCTGGGGATAGTCCTCGACGGGCATGGTCGGAAGCGAGAACTTCGCACTGCCGCAGGTGATCAGCACGCGGGTGCCGTCCACCGAAACGTCTACGGGCTTGTTGGACAGAGCCTTGGTGATATCGGCCAGCAGTCGGCCGGAGACCAGAACCTCACCCGGACCCGCGACCTCGGCCGCGACGCGCATCTGCGCGGAGACCTCGTAGTCGAAGCCGGAGACGGTGAGACCGTCCTCGCTCGCGACGAGCAGTACACCGCCGAGTACCGGAACGGGAGGCCGGGACGGCAGGCTGCGCGCGACCCAGGCGACGGATTCGGCGAAATCCTCTCGGGCGACCCGAAACTTCATGCTTGCAAGCTCCATCGCCCGAATTTCCTCTCCCAGTTCCGTGATCCGTGTCGGCTCGTCAGCGTGTGGTTCTCGTAAGGGGTGCTGGATCAGCCGCCCCACAAAGTGTGGCACAGGCGACCGACACCAAACCGTACCCGCGTAGCCCGCAACTACCTAGTCCGACCCTCCGGGAAGGGCGGTGCGCTTGGTCGGTCTCTCGGGAGTGGACGTCGAGCGACGGAACCGCGGTGCGCATCGATCACTGTCCTTCTCCATGCCTGGGGACGGGACCAGCTCCGGAGCCGATGCTCACCGATCGACTTTCCACACACCCTGTTTTCAAGAGAGATCTCTAATGAGAAGAACTGAAGTAGTAGTAGGCACTGTGGAATCTGTGGAGTTCGGCCGTATCCGCTGGTGAAACGGTGTGGTGCCATGGGGATGACCGTCGGGTGACTCGAGGATGAACACGAGGGGTCTGTGGAGGTTCCGAATCTGTCCCACGTTCATCCTCGAGCGCTCCTCGAGTTGTTCCACCGGATTCACCCGGTTGTTCACACGTGTGCACCGACTGGTGGACAACTCGAGGAATCCTCGAGGACTCCACACGGACTCCTCGAGGATTCCACAAGCACAACTCCGCGGGTTCGCTGGTCAGTGCCTGTGTGTGGATTTCGCTGTGGATGTTGGGGACTACCGCCTGTGAGTCCTGTGCACGGAGCTCACTCCCCCGCCTGTGCACGAATCGGTGCACAACTAGGTGGATTCCTCGAGGACTCCACAGGGATTCCTCGAGGAATCCACAACCCACAAAAAAGCACCGCCCCTGGTCAGAGGCGGTGCTGGGGTGTTAGCGAAGCTCAGCGCGAGCGCTGTTTGATTCGGGCTGTGAGTTCCTGAACCTGGTCGTAGACCCGGCGTCGTTCGGTCATCTCCTTGCGGACTTTCTTCTCCGCGTACATCACGGTGGTGTGGTCGCGGCCGAAGGCCTGACCGATCTTCGGCAGCGATAGATCGGTGAGCTCACGGCATAGGTACATGGCGATCTGTCGCGCCTGCGCCAGCGGACGAGCCTTACCCGGGCCGGTCAGTTCCTCCAGCGTGGTGTTGAAGTACTCCGCGGTCACCGCCATGATGGTCGCCGCGTTGATCTCCAGCGCCGCAGTCTCCGGCATCAGGTCGCGCAACACCACCTCGGCCAACGGAAGATCCAGCGGCTGGCCGTTCAGCGAGGCGAATGCGGTCACCCGGATGAGCGCACCCTCCAGTTCGCGGATATTGCGCTCGACCCGGCTGGCGATCAGCTCCATCACGTCGTGCGGCACGTCGAGCCGGTCCATGCGCGCCTTCTTACGCAGGATCGCGATGCGGGTCTCCAGCTCCGGCGGCTGCACGTCGGTGATCAGGCCCCACTCGAACCGGGTCCGCAGCCGCTCCTCCAGGGTGGCCAGCTGCTTGGGCGGGCGGTCGGAGGAGACCACGATCTGCTTATTGGCGTTGTGCAGGGTGTTGAAGGTGTGGAAGAACTCCTCCTGGATACCTTCCTTGCCCTCGATGAACTGGATGTCGTCGACCAGCAGGATGTCGGTCTCCCGGTAGCGGCGCTTGAACGCCACCTTGCGGTCGTCGCGCAGGCTGTTGATGAAGTCGTTGGTGAACTCTTCGGTGGAGACGTACTTCACCCGCATGCCCGGGAACAGTCGCTGGGCGTAGTGGCCGGCCGCGTGCAACAGGTGGGTCTTACCCAAACCCGAAGCACCCCAAACGAATAACGGGTTGTAGGCGCGTGCGGGCGCCTCCGCGATGGCGACCGCCGCGGCGTGTGCGAAGCGGTTGGACGCGCCGATGACGAAGGTTTCGAAGGTGTACTTGGCGTTCAAGCTGGCCGAGGAGGACGGCGGCGCGGGGGTTTCCTGCGACTTGGTGAAGTACGTCGGCCAGGAGTTGTGCACATTGACCACGGGCTCGTCGTCGCCGTGTTCCGGCGCCTCCGGCTCGCGGACCGATTCGTGCGCCGCGGCGATCGCGGGATCGGTCGCGTGATCGCGCCCCGGCCCACGTCCGCGCATCGGAGCGGGTTCGGGGGTGAACAGGGACTCCTGTCCCGGCGGGGCGGCATCGCGACGCGAGTGCTGGCCCGCGTCCCGGCGCGGCGGGGGCGGGACGTCCGTCGCCGGACCGGCGTAGTCGGTGGGCGGCGCAACCTGATACGCGTTCGTCGGGTAGTCGTCCGCGCCCGCGTACTCCTGGACGGGCACGTACTCCTGCGCCGATGCGTACTCGGGCGCCTGCGCGTAGTCGGGGGTCCCGGAGGAGTAATCGGGCGCGGGGGCGAAATCGGCGGGGGCGGCGTACCGCGGCGGCGCGTAGTCCCCGCGACCCGGGAACTCCCCGACCGGACCGCGCGGCGCCTCCCGCGAGCGCTCCGGCCTGCTCGTCATCCGCGCGTGCCGGGGGTTGGCGCCGGATCGGTCGGTGGTGGGTGTGGCCGGTGCGGCGATCCGCACGCCGAGCCCCTCCACCTGGGGACCGAGCCGACGCCCCAGCGAGCGCAGGATCGGTTCACGCAGATCGCGTTCGATGGCCTCCTGGGCCAGCGACGAGGGCACCGAGAGCAGGGCGAAGCCCTGGGCCACGGTGATCGGCTTGACCAGCTTCAGCCATGCCTGCTGTGCTCTGGTCACCGCCGGGATCGCGCCGTCGGTCGAACCGGTGGTGAGTTCAGCAATCACCTCGGGCCACACGGTGGCCAACACGTTCTGCTCGTCGTCCATGCAGTTTCCTCCCCGGAAGTAGGTCGATAGGAGCAGACGGCCGGGGCACGCGGGCATCTACCGTGGATGGTGGATAAAGTGATCCGCGTACGTCCGTAGCCGGTTCGGTCGCCGCTCGAATCCCCCGTTCGGAGCGGCGGCGTAGGCACCGTCGGCCCTACGAATATGCCACTCCAGGGGTCTTTCCACACAATTATCCACAGATGTGGACAACCCTGGGGAAATGTGAAATGAGCTCGGAGTTGCCCGGTGTACGGCCCCGACCTGGGGTTCTTCAGCAACCATCCGGCAACGTATCTGTGGCGTTCCGGTAGCGGACGCATAGGGGTGTGGACGAACTCACGATCATGGATCGACTGCGTCAGTATGGAGTTGCCAACCAACCTGCCCGCCACCACATCGCAAGCCGCCGATGCGACGGTCGGTCCGGCCTGAAGATGCGGCGAGGCGCGGGGAGCTGGGCCGAGTTTGACCCGTCATGAGCGGATCAGTACCCTCGTACAGTCACCCCTTGGTGCGGTGGCGGTCCTGTGCTGACCGCGTTGTGGTCTAACGACCAACTGTGCGCCAGGACCGACGCGCGCCGATGTTGACCACAGAGCGATTCATCGCGCACATACGTATCACCGACAAGCTTCGGGCGCCGAATGGCGCCCACCAACTCGAGGAGTGTTGACCGTGGCCAAGGGCAAGCGGACGTTCCAGCCGAACAACCGTCGTCGGGCGCGGGTTCACGGCTTCCGCCTCCGGATGCGCACCCGTGCGGGTCGCGCCATCGTTTCGGCGCGTCGCCGCAAGGGCCGCGCCGAACTCACTGCCTGATCCTCGCTTTCGGACGCTCGGGTGTTGCCTGAGCCGTATCGGTTGCATCATCGTGCCGACTTCTCCCGGACGGTGCGCCGCGGCCAGCGAATCGGGAGGCGAGATCTGGTCGTACACGCGCTTGTGCACGGGTATGACGGAGTCGTGGGCGCGAGTGGACGAAACGGCGATCCGGTAGCCGCCGGGTCGATGGTTCGCGTGGGCGGACCGAGGTTCGGATTGATTGTCAGCAAGGCGGTGGGCCCCGCGGTGGTACGACACCGCGTGGCCCGCCGCCTGCGTCATATGTGCGCCACCGTGATCGCGGAGTTGCCCGCCGAAACCGATGTCGTCATCCGGGCACTGCCCGGTGCCGCGGAGGTGGATTCGGCCGAGCTACTGCGTCAGATCCGCGGAGCGCTGCGCAAACTCGACGTGTTACCGCGCCGATCGGAACCGATTCGGCGCACACTTGACGTGGCCCGAGAATCGGGTGAGCGGTCATGAGCGAGCGCGCCGAGAGACGCAGCGCACTCGCGATCCTCGGCCGGTTCCCGGTCCGCGCGTTGATCTTCCTGATCGAGCTGTACCGGACCTACGTCTCCCCCACGCGGATGCCGGTGTGTCGCTTCACCCCGACCTGCAGTGAATACGCCGTCACCGCACTGCGTACCCGAGGGCTGTTCATCGGCCTCGGATTGACGGTCGTGCGATTGGCCAAATGTGCGCCCTGGCACCCTGGTGGGTGTGACCCCGTCCCGGAGCGCCGCGTGCGCAGCCGGAACGAGGCAGCCGCCGACCCTGCCGCGTCGGCGCCACACGCTTGTAAAGGATCACCGCACGCGGTGATCGGCGACACGAACGACGGGAGTGCATAGAGCCGTGCTCGACTTCATTTATTACCCGGTGTCCTGGATCCTGTGGTTCTGGCATCGAGTCTTCGCGGCCATCCCCGGCCTCGGCAAGGACAGTGGTCTTGCCTGGTCGCTCGGTGTGGTGTTCCTGGTCTTCACGCTGCGCATCGTGCTCTACAAACCGTTCGTCAAGCAGGTGCGCACCACCAAGCAGATGCAGGAATTGCAGCCCCAGATCAAGGAGCTGCAGAAGAAGTACAAGAACGACCGCCAGAAGATGGCGCTGGAGATGCAGAAGCTCCAGAAGGAACACGGCTTCAACCCGCTCATGGGCTGCCTGCCGATCCTGGCCCAGGTGCCGGTCTTCCTCGGTCTGTTCCACGTGCTGCGCTCGTTCAACCGGACCGGTCACGGTTTCGGGCAGCTGGGCATGTCGCCCGAGGAGAACGCCAACACGGCGAACTATGTGTTCAGCGCGGCCGATGTCCAGTCCTTCCTGAGCGCCCGCATCTTCGGTGCGCCGATCTCGGCCTTCATCACCACCCCCACCGCCGAGTTGCAGGCCTTCGCCGACTACGGCGGCATCCCGTCCCGCCTGAGCATCGCCCTCGTCGCCATCCCGCTGATGGTGATCGCCGGTCTGGCAACGCACTTCAACGCTCGCGCCTCGGTCAACAGGCAGTCCGAGGAGGCGGCCGCCAACCCGCAGGCCGCACTGATGAACAAGCTGGCGCTCTGGGTGTTCCCGCTCGGTGTGCTCGTCGGTGGTCCCTTCCTGCCGATCGCCATCCTGCTCTACTGGGTCGCCAACAACATCTGGACTTACGGTCAGCAGCACCTCGTCTTCGGTCGGATGGAAAAAGAAGAGAAAGCGAAGAAGCAGGCCAAGCTCGAGCAGCGCGCGCAGCACGCCCCGAAGCCAGGCGCCAAGCCGATCAGTACGAAGAAGAAGTCGACCGCGGTCGACGCCAAAACGGCCGACTCCGCGCTCGCCGATGACGAGTCGGTGGACGCCGAACCGTCCACCAACGGCACCTCGAAGAGTGCCAATCGCGGGTCCGGACAGCGCAGGCCGGGTGGCCAGAAGCGTCCGGGCAGTCGGGGCCGAGCCAACCAGAAGCGTCGGCGCTGAACACATGATCGACGGCCCACGGGCCCACCGATCCCTGAGCAACCCTTTGATCGCGTACCACCCGGCGGCGATCGCCAGGCGTGCGCGATGAGCAGATGAAGGAAACCAAATGACTGTTGAGACAGACGGAGGGGACGCCACAGTGGCGACGACGATGGTGAACGCCGGGGCCGAGCCCGACGACGTCGCGAACGACACCGAGGAAGCTCTGATCGAGGAGGGCGAGATCGCTGGCGACTACCTCGAGCAGTTGCTCGATGTGCTTGATTTCGACGGCGACATCGATCTCGACGTCGAGGGCGACCGCGCCATCGTGAGCATCGACGGTGGCCGCGACCTGACGAAGCTCGTCGGCCGCAATGGCGAGGTGCTGGACGCGCTTCAGGAACTGACCCGGCTCGCCGTCCAGCAGGCCACCGGTGTCCGCAGCAGGCTCATGCTCGACGTGGCGGGCTGGCGTGCCAAGCGTCGCGAGGAGCTGAGTGCTCTGGGCACCGCTGCCGCGCAGCGGGTACTGGAATCGGGCGCGCCGGAGCCGCTGGCCCCGATGACGCCGTTCGAGCGCAAGATCGTGCACGACGCGGTGGCCGCCGTCGACGGGGTCAGTAGCGAGAGTGAAGGCGTGGAGCCGAACCGTCACGTGGTGGTCGTTCCCGCCTAGTTTCGGGCAACCTTCCGGGGACGGACGTTTCGTCACCCTGACGGGAGTGGTTGGATGGGCCTCTGGTCTTCGGACCGGAGGCCCTCTCCATGTCCGGCGCCCAACCGCTCCCCGGACGAGGCGCACGCCGCGCTCCGGACCACTTGCCATTTGATCGACTCGAGCTCGGAAGGATGTTTCACGTGGAACGAGATCTCGGTGGAAGCGCCGCCCTGCCTACCGAGTTGGAGCCACCGGCCGCGGCCGCGGCCGTCTTCGGCGACCGGTTGGAGATCGCCCGCCGATACTGCGCGGCGCTCGCCACCGCCGGGGTGGAGCGGGGGCTGATCGGTCCACGTGAGGTGCCGCGGCTCTGGGATCGACACATACTCAACTGCGCGGTGATCGGCGAGCTGATCGCCGAGGGGGCAAGCGTGGTCGACATCGGCAGCGGTGCCGGCCTCCCCGGAATCCCGCTCGCCATCGCCCGTCCCGACCTACGGATCACCTTGGTGGAGCCACTGCTACGCCGCACCATCTTCCTGAGCGAATTCATCGAATCGGTCGGACTCGACATCACCGTTGTGCGCGGCCGGGCCGAGCAGTCCGGGGTGATGAAGGAAGCCGGCGGCGCGGACGTCGTCACCTCCCGCGCGGTCGCACCACTCGCCAAACTGGCGCAATGGTCACTCCCCCTCCTCCGCGACCACGGACGTATGCTCGCACTGAAGGGCGTCAGCGCGGCCGAGGAGCTCGCACGCGACGGCGAGGCATTGGCACGAGCCGGTGCGGGCAACGCCGAAGTCCTCGAATGCGGCGCAGGCATCGCCTCCACACCCACCCTGGTGATCAGCGCCGAGCGACTCCCCCGCGCCGAGCGTGCCCCCCGTCGCCGAGCCGAGGGCGGATCCACCCGTCGCGTCGCCGCGGCCAAGAGCGGTCGCGCTGAACGAGCCCGCGGCGTCAAGAACTGATCCGGCGTCTCCCCGCCGCGGACCGTCGCGGAGTTCCGGCTGTCGTCGCATGTTTCCCGTGAAACCACAGGGCCGACATCGCAGCCGTCCACCCGACGCCCGCCGGTGAATGCTCGACCATGGTGCGCAATTCGCGCCATCGCAGGTCATGCGCAGAAGCCGATCTCGCCCGATCGTCAGTCGTGTTCGCAAGCGGGACGTTGGGCCGGACCCGACCGACCGGATGACATGGGCGACACGGCCGATCAGGTGACTTGGGCGATGAGCGCGACTCGACCGACGCGGCGACGTGACCGATCGACGGGGCCAGCGCTGGGCCCGAACCGATGAACAGTCCGAGTCTGATGACGGATCTCTGCGGGCATCCGACCCACCCGAGTGACCGAGTCCATGGACGCCGGAACCCATCGGGTGCCGAAGCGAAAGGGCCGACCAGGACAGCCCATCGGATCTCCTCGGCGGCCGCGACCCATGCCGGACCGCGACTTCCGTCACCAACGCAAAGAGGTTCGAACCCGCAAGCGCGAATCCCCACGCGACGGGCTGCCGGTCGGGGTGAGCTTGCCGGTCGGGGTGAGCCTCCCGGTCGGGGCGAGCCTGCCGGTCGAGCCCGCCGATCGACGGATTCCAGGGAGCGTCAGCTGAGGGATGCGCAGCGGTGGCCGACGTATCCCAGTGGTTCGCCGACTGCCGCAGCGAGTGGGCTCCCCCGACGGGGCGAAACCACCCACGACGGAGCGCAGGACTGGACGGGCAGCCCAGATTGCCGGGGGCGAATCGAATGGTGGCCAGGGCACGATGGCGGTCCGAGCCGGGCGTCCTTCCGAGGTCGAGCCTCCCGCTCGAACTGGGACGAGAAAGCCTCGCGACGGGCCGTGAGCACCGACCGGACGACTGCGGTTGCTGCGTATCCCTGAACACTCCGAGCCGAGGGCCGGACACGTATCGACCGACCACCCGAATCCATCGAAGGAGCCCTGAGATGTGCCCGGTAGATGGCCGACTCACGCGAACGGGTGACTCCAATGGCGGGCTGACGGCGGCGGAAGTCCGAGCCAATCAGTGGAGCGAGCCGAGCGGTGGTGCATTGGTTCGGGTCGGGTGGTTGTTCGAGTCCAGTGGCGGGCTGACTTCGACGACGCGTGACCTCGGCAACGGGCGACTCCGGCAACGCGCACGCCCGGCAACGCGCACGCCCGGCAACGCGCACGCCCGGCAACGCGCACGCCCGGCAACGCGCACGCCCGGCACACGATCTAGCAGAGAACGGTCCCAATGATCGAGTGCTGCCACGGATTCGGGATGTCCTCTGCTGGAGTTCAACGGCTGACAAAACCCTTCGCGAAACGCTGTGACTGGAAGTAGAACTTGCAGACTCGGGTGACTGGCCGACGCCCGTGGCGGGCTGCACCGCGGTGGTGGTCGATCCCGATTACCGCCCGCGGCCAACAGATTGGGGTTGGGCGGTTGGAGTTCAGTGCGCGGACCGGCGTTCCTCGTGGAACGATCTTCTGCGGCCGCAGGTTCGGATCGGGCGGTCGGAGTCGAGCGTTGGATCGAGACAGCAGCAATCGATCTTCCTGGACCGCCGATCTTCCTGGACCGCCGATCTTCCCGGACCGCCGATCTTCCCGGACCGCCGATCTTCCTGGACCGCCGATCTTCCTGGACCGCCGATCTTCCTGGACCGCCGATCTTCCCGGACCGCCGGACTTCCCGGACCGCCGGACTTCCCGGACCGCCGGACTTCCCGGACCGCCGGACTTCCCGGACCGCCGGACTTCCCGGACCACCGGACTTCCCGGACCACCGGACTTCCCGGACCACCGGACTCCCCGGACCACCGGACTCCCCGGACCACCGAACTAAGCCGACTCGAGTGACTGGCCGACTCTGGTGATAGACCGCACCCCCACGACAGCCCGCACGACAGCCTGCACGGCAGCTCGCACGCCAGTCGCTTCTCAACGGAGACTTTCCAGCCCGGAGATCGCCACCAGTGCGGCGCGCCGGTCCCGTCCCCACCGCAGCGGCGCAAGGAGATTCGCAGACCGTTCCTCGCCAATCGCGGATACCCCCCAGCCCTGATCGCAGGCCGCGGTGTTGTCGAGTGGTCGCGTCGTTGAATAGCGACGCATCGTGGTGCCCAGCGCAGATGTTGTAGCGATCGGACTGGCTTCGCCATCACTGGCTTTCGGTCCTGGATTGGATCTGAGTCCGACGCCGGGCAGGGTGGAGTCCTGGAGCCTAGCGTCACAGTGATGAAAGTGGGTGCAGGGGTTGGGTGGTGGCGACTGCGGGACGGTGGTGGCGCTTCGGTTGCGGTGTGGCGCGGCCCCATGAAAGGCGGGCGTGGAACCGCGTTGTTGGAGTCGATGTTTCATGTGAAACATGGCGTGCCCCCGGATTTGGGCGCAGATTTGTGTGGTCCTTTGCGTAGTGCCGCGATTCAGCTTTCTTATCGCGCTCGGTGCTGGCAAGCTAGTGTGCGTCGGGCGTGAGCGTAGGTGCCACGGAGGGATTGTGGGTGTCACAGCGGCGCGGGCTGCGCTCGGTCTGTCAGGCGCCGCGGCCCCCGATCGAGCATCATGGTTGATTCGACACAGCTGTTGAAGACACGTCGTCGGCGCCTGTCGGTTGCACGTGGTCTGAAGTTCTCGGGTTAGGAGCTGTCTATGTCGAGCGGTCCGGCGAATGTTTCACGGGAAACTATGTCGCGCGTGCCGGGGATGCTGGACTCCAGCAATCTCGATGCGGAGGCATTCGGAAGCACACCGTTCGGGCACATCTCCCCCAGTGAGACCCCGATCGCGGCCGAAGCTCAGCGCGCAAGCCAGATATTGCATCCAGGAAAGGTGACAGTGCCGAAACCGCACGAGCAACGCATCATCACCATCGCTAATCAGAAGGGTGGCGTCGGAAAGACGACAACCGCCGTGAATCTAGCGGCCGCGCTGGCGCATCAAGGGATGACCGTGCTCGTGATCGATCTCGATCCGCAGGGCAATGCGAGTACCGCGCTCGGCATCGAGCATCATTCGGGCGTCCCGTCGAGCTACGAACTTCTCATCGGCGAGGTCTCGGTCAAGGACGCCATCCAGCAGAGTCCGCACAGCGAGCGCCTGCTCTGCATTCCGGCCACCATCGACCTAGCCGGCGCCGAGATCGAATTGGTCTCCATGGTGGCCAGGGAGGGACGGCTCAAGGCCGCCATTCAGGAGGCCAATATCGCGGGCTACGACATTGATTACGTGATGATCGACTGCCCGCCATCGCTCGGTCTGCTGACGGTCAACGCACTCGTCGCGGCCAAGGAGGTGCTGATCCCGATCCAGTGTGAGTACTACGCGCTGGAGGGTGTCGGTCAGCTGATCCGCAATATCGGATTGGTGCAGGCGCATCTGAATCCCGAGCTGCATGTCTCGACGGTGATCCTCACGATGTACGACGGCCGTACCAAGTTGGCCGACCAGGTCGCAGAGGAGGTGCGCGGTCACTTCGGTGATGTGGTGCTGCGCTCGGTAATTCCGCGCAGCGTCAAGGTCTCCGAGGCACCGGGCTACGGAATGACGGTGCTCGATTATGATCCAGGCTCCCGGGGTGCGATGAGCTATCTCGATGCCGGTCGAGAGATGGCCCAGCGGGCCATTGCGCGACAGGTAGCGGAGGGCGCGTGACCCCTCCCCGGGGTTGGTGTTTGGCGAACGAGAAGGGATCGGTAGGCCGATGAGTCAGGCGAAGAAGGGTGGGCTAGGGCGCGGTCTGGCGGCGTTGATCCCGACCGGGCCGGCGGCTACTCCGGGGCTCGGCAGCGCCGCGGCGAATGTCGTGATCGGTCTCGATCCCATCGGTCCGCAGCCGGCCTCGGCCTATCTGCACCGGGTTCCCGACCCCGCCGAGACTCCCGAGGAGGAGGCCGGGCTGACAGAGGGCGGAGCGGTTTACCGCGAGATCGCCCCGGATCAGATCGAGCCGAATCCGAAGCAGCCGCGCCAGGTCTTCGAAGAAGAGGCGCTCGCCGAACTCGTGCATTCGATTCGCGAGTTCGGTTTGATGCAGCCGATCGTGGTGCGCAGGCTGGAACCGGGCGTGGACCGCTTTCAGCTCGTTATGGGCGAGCGACGGTGGCGCGCCTGCCAAGAGGCCGGGCTGGAGACCATCCCGGCCATCGTCCGCGAGACCGCCGACGAGTCGATGCTGCGCGACGCCCTGCTGGAGAACATCCATCGGGTGCAGCTGAATCCGTTGGAAGAGGCGGCGGCTTATCAGCAGCTGCTCGAGGAATTCGACGTCACCCATGAGGAACTGGCGACGCGGATCGGCCGGTCCCGGCCGGTCGTGACGAATATGATCCGACTGCTGAAACTGCCCATTCCGGTGCAGCGGCGGGTTGCGGCGGGCGTGTTGTCCGCGGGACATGCGCGTGCGCTACTCGGTCTGGAGGCGGGTGCTGACGCGCAGGAGGTGCTCGCCGCGCGGATCGTCGCCGAGGGGCTATCCGTTCGTGCCACCGAGGAAGCCGTCACGCTGGCGAACCGCGATCCGGATGCCGCCACTCCCCCGACGCCGAGACGCAAGCCGATTCACATGCCGGGTTTACAGGATGTGGCCGAGCGGCTGTCGGAATCCTTCGATACCCGAGTCACGGTGAGTCTCGGCAAGCGGAAGGGACGGATTGTGGTCGAGTTCGGGTCGGTCGAAGATCTCGAGCGCATCGTCGGCCTGATGGAGCAGCAACAGCTCGATATGTGACAGATGTGGCAAAAATTGCCCCGTGTGTCCGGAAAGCATGGGCCTGGCGCGGAAACGTCACTGTGACGGTGCCGCGACAGGCGGCCCGGTGGTTCACATCGGGGCTCCTGACCAACAGCACAGCGACATGGAATGAGGCGGGATCTCGTTGATCGCTTATTCTTGCTGGCGAGAAAATAGTGATGCGGTGTGATCGAAGAATCGGACAGCTGGAGGCTGAGCAGAGCGGTGTCGACCAGCGTCACAGCACTTACCCTCGGCGGAGTGGATCAGCTCCCGGCGCACGCCCGGCGCTGTGTCTTCTGGGAGATCGATCCCGCCGTGGCCGAGGACTCCCGCGAATTCAGTGACCCGGTCTTCGAGAAGGAGGCCTGGCTTTCCACCGTCATGCTCGAGTGGGGTTCATGCGGCCAGGTGGCGAATGTGGACGGCAAGGTCGCGGGGTGTGCGCTGTATTCGCCACCGAGCGCGGTGCCGCGGGCGTCACTGTTCCCCACCTCCCCCGTCAGCCCGGACGCGGTCCTGCTGACCACGCTGCGGTCCGAATTCCCGTATCAGGATGCCGATGTAGCCCACCAGCTGCTTCAGGCCGTGGTGTCCGATCTGGTGCGTCGTGGCGTGCGCGCGCTGGAGGCCTTCGGGATTCGCACCGGGCCGCCGAGTAAGGCCATGTCAGACCGGACGGTCGGTTCTATGCGATTGATGGAACGCATCGGCGCCCCGGTCCGGGAATCCCGTTCCGCTGGGTGCTCCCCCGAGACCTGCATGATCGATGCCGATTTCCTGGAGGATGTCGGCTTCGAGGTCGTCGCGGCGCACCACCGATTCCCCCGTCTGCGGCTGGAGCTCAACTCCGACCACGGCTGGAAGGAAGACGTGGAGCGCGCCCTCGACCAGCTGCTCGCCGCTGCCTCCCTGACCGTCCCCACCCGGATCGGGGTGCCCTGACGGGCTGCTGACAGACCAATGCGCCCCTGTCGACACGTGGTCGGCAGGGGCGCACTGTATTCGGAAAGTCCGTGCGGTGGAGCCCGCTATACGCGGTCGGCGGCCGCGAGCTCCTCGGCGAGTAGTTCCGCGAAAGTGTATGTGCCGGTGGGCTGATCGTCTTGTCCGAGCAGGTAGAGCCGCTTGACCGAGATCAGGATGGCCTCGGCGATGACATCGCGCATCCGGGGGTTGGTGAGCACTGAGGCGTCGTATTCATTGGTCAGGTAACCGATGTCCACCTGTACTGTCGGCATCTTGGTGAGGCGCAGCAGATCCCAGGTGCGCGAGTGGGTCCGGCAGTCCTGCAACGAGGTTCGCGCCACCACTTCGCGCTGGATGAATCCGGCGAGCACCTGGCCGATCATCGAGACCGAACCGTGTGAATTACCGAAGTGGAAGCCCGCCACACCATTGGCCAGCGGGCTCGGGTTGGTGGCGCAACGCAGCGAGATCATCAGATCCGCGTCGAAGGCATTCGAGGTTTCGGCCCGTTCGGCGTCTGTGGGATTGGCGCCCCACGGCCGGGACAGGAAGGTCTCCATACCGGTTGCGGCCATCCGGCCCTCCAACCGGCTGGCCAGATCCCAGAGGATCTCCGATTCGTAGACGTCGCCATATTCGGTGGGGACCGCGTGGCCTTTATCCGGACCGCCGAGGCCCGGATCGATGACGATGCGCTTACCGGTCAGTTGCGGCCCGGCCCGGTGCACGACCTCTTCCTCGGCGATCCGGTGCGGATTGCCACCGGTGACGCGGGCGCCGAGCAACTCCAGCGAACGCAGCGTATCCGGACCGCAGATACCGTCGGCGGACAGTCCGATCTCCCGTTGGAATGCGGTGAGCCCCTCGTGGGTGTGCGGCCCGAAGTAGCCGTCCACCCGATGCACGTAGAAACCGAGGTCCTGCAACCTGCGCTGGAGCGTCGCCACATCGTCGCCGTACAGCGGTGCGGACAACTGGTAGATCAGCGTGCGGGCACCGAGCCGGTAGGAGGCCTCCTTGAGGGCCCGGTAGGTGGCCGGGCCGACGACCCCGTCGACGAGCAGACCGCGATGCTGCTGGAACGCGCGGATGGCGGAGTCGAGCTGGTGGTCGAAGGAGGCTTCGGTGTCCTTCCAGTACTCCCGCGCATCGGCCTGATCGTTACCGACAGCGTGCGTGTGTAGGAACCCGAGACTTGCCAGGGTGCTCCGAACCTCTGCGACGGCTGGACCTGTATCGCCGTGACGAAGTCGGTGCATGCGTGAGAGCCCTTTCCTTCCGTCAACCCGGGTACCCACTCATGCGATGGGGTACACCTTCGCACGACCGGAGCTGTGTTCTATTCGCGCCGTTCACGGGGCCCCTCGTGGTAACGCAGGCTACCGCCTTCGGGGCCGTCGCTCACGGCGCGTGGTCGATTGTCTCAGACCTGCCCCGGAATTCAGCAATTACCGGGGTCCAGGCATCCTACGGCGCGTCGTCTGATGACGGCGTCCTTTGGAGACTCGAATTCACAACGGCACGGACACCGAAGCGTCAGATGACGCCTTCGAGTTCGCGCAACAGGGCGGCTTTGCCCTTCGCTCCGACGATTTGCTTCACCGGCTTACCACCGGAGAACAGCATCATAGTGGGCAGGGAAAGGACCTTGTAATCGCGGGCGGTATCCGGGTTGGCGTCCACGTCCAGCTTCGCGACGATCAGCTTGTCCGCATGCGTGCCGGCGATCTCCTCCAGTACGGGGGCCACCATCTTGCACGGTCCGCACCAGGTGGCCCAGAAGTCGACGAGTACGGGCTTCTCGCTGAGCAGCACGTCGTCGGCGAAGGACGCGTCGGTCACGGTGACCGTCTTGGCACTGTCGGACATGGATATCTCCTTGTAATGGGTGAAGCTGTGAAGCGAGATCAGTTGGCGGGCACCGCGACCGGTTCCCCGGCGTGGTCCAGCGTGTTCGCGGTGATATCGCCCTGGTCGGCGAGCCAGCGCTCGGCGTCGATGGCGGCGCGGCAGCCGGTGCCCGCGGCGGTGATCGCCTGGCGGTAGGTGTGGTCGACCAGGTCGCCCGCGGCGAAGACGCCGGGCACCCGGGTCGCGGTGGAGGGATGGATCACCTGTACGTAGCCCTCGTCGTCCAGCTCGACCTGGCCCTTGACCAGTTCGCTGCGCGGATCGTGGCCGATCGCGACGAACAGGCCGGTCGCGGCCAGCTCCGACTCCTCGCCGGTGCGGGTGTCGCGCAGGGTCAGACCGGTCACGCTGGTATCGCCATTGACCTTGGCGACCTCGGCGTTCAGCACGAACTTGATCTTCTCGTTGGCCTTGGCACGCTCCAGCATGATGCGGGAGGCGCGGAACTCCTCGCGCCGGTGCACGATGGTCACGCTGGACGCGAATTTAGTGAGGAAGGTCGCCTCCTCCATGGCCGAGTCGCCGCCGCCGACCACCACGATGTCCTGACCCTTGAAGAAGAAGCCGTCGCAGGTGGCGCAGGCGCTGACACCGCGGCCGAGCAGCTCCTGCTCGCCCGGTACGCCCAGATAGCGGGCGGCCGAACCCATGGCAAGGATGATCGCGTACGCCTGATGGGTCTCGTCGCCGACGGTCACCGTCTTGATCGGCCCGGTCAGATCGATCGCGTCCACATCCTCGGTGCGGATGTCGGCGCCGAATCGCTTGGCCTGCTCGCGCATCTCCTCCATGAGATCCGGGCCCATGATGCCGTCTCGGAAGCCGGGGAAGTTCTCCACCTCGGTGGTGGTCATCAACGCGCCACCGAACTGGGTGCCCTCGAACAGCAGCGGCTGTAGTTCGGCGCGGGCGGCGTAGACGGCGGCCGTGTAGCCGGCAGGTCCGGAGCCGACGATGATGAGGTCGCGAACTGGCGTACTCATGGGGCCCTTCCGAGAGAATGCTGTGGGACATGGGGGTCAACAACAGCCTAAACGGCCTTGTTCCCGCCGTGCGGACGCTACCGCCTGCCCCCATTATGCCGATGGACGACGTTCCGGCCTGCGGCTGTGCGGCGCTCTCGGCCGTACTGCGCGCTAACGGGTTTCGCGAGAGTCCGATCGAGTGGTCCGGCTCAACCGATGTCGGTGATGTTCCTCACCTGGGGATCGCCGGTCGAGCAGCCCGGGCCGACGACGAGCGCGGTGATCTTCGGCGGGTTCGGGCCGGCCAGCAGGATCAGCACCGCGTTCTTGCCCTGATAGGTCATGTCGGTGGAGCCGAGGATGACGCGCTCCAGGCCGGCCGCGCGCACGCAACGGGTCAGCGCGGCCTGGCTGCCGAGCGGACCGGTGACATTGTTACGGCCGAGCGCGGCGAGGGCGACGGTGGCGGACAGCTCGTCGTCGATCGGGTTGCTCGGGGTGGGTTGCGCGGTCGGCGTGGCCTCGTTGCCGCGCAGCAGCAGCGCCCCGGCCCCCACACCCGCGATCACCGCGATGGCGGCGGCCGCGGCGGCGAGCCAGCGCAGCCGGTTGCCGCGGCGTTCGTTCAGGTCGATCGGCGCGGCGATGCGTTCCGTCCGGTCCTCTGAATCGGCTGGTGCGCTGGATATTCCGGGTGACGAGACGGCCGAGGGCAGCCGATGGACGGTCGCCACCCGATCGGTGGGATCTTCGGACAGATCGAGCTCGTCGACGAACCGATCCAACCGGGCCGCCACGTCGGCGGGCATGGCGTGGATGATGCGTTCCTCGCGGCCCAACGCGTGGATATGGGCGCTGACGTCGTCGAGGGCGCACAGATAGCTCAGCGCGTCCGAATCGTTGCGCACCACGGGCCACAGCTGGGCGCTGAGCTCCGGAGCCACGTTATCGGCGTGCAGATCGGCCAGCAGTTCCGCTGAGAACGGAGGCTGCGGTACGGACCGGCTCGCCATCGCACCTCCATTGATCTCATCCGACATCAGCTGTACGGGTCTGTCGCCGCGGACGCCCCCATCGTGCAGGCACCGCCATTACATCGTCTAGTGGTTCGTCACTATTAATGACGCACCTCATCTACTTCCGGTTCCCCGGATCGCGCAGAAATTCCAAACGTTCTTGCAAACGTTGCCGCGCGCGGGCGCACCGGCTCTTGATCGTCCCCTCCGGGACACCGAGCATCGCTGCCGCGTCCGCCACGCTATACCCCTCCAGATCGATCGCGACCAGGGCGGTCCGCTGATCCGGCGGCAGTGAGAACAGGGCGTGATCGACGACCAATGACATTTCCAGCTCGGCGAATTCGTCGCGTTCGTCGGTCGGTTCCGGCATCGTGTCCGGTGAGAGCGAGACGGCGCGGCGAGTCTTGTTGCGCCGGATCCGATCCAGGCAGGCGTTGACCACGATGGCGTGCAGCCAGCTGCGCACCTCGGCCTCGGCCCGGAAGGAGCCCGCGGTGCGGTGTGCCGACAGCAGGGCGTCCTGGAGCGAATCCGCCGCGTCCTCGCGTGTGTAAGAGGTGCGCAGCGCGGTCTGCCAGAGGTGGTCGTTATGTCGGCGCAGCAGTTCGGCGAAGGCGTGGCGTTGTCCGCGCACATGTGCGCGGAGCAGCTCGACATCGCTCAATTCGTCGGGCATGAACGACCGTTCGCGGTACGCGACCGGTCGCGATGTCCCCCCACCATGGGAAACCGCGTTCGATTCGGACGACAAGCCAACCCCTCGGACAGCGCTCACGTAGCGGCCGTATTCGACCACCATCGAATTTCCGCAGCATCCAGGATCGAGACACCAGATCCTGGGAAGCTCCCCTGCTGTGAGAGCGCCAGGGAATCATATCGGGAGGCACGAAGCCGCAGCAACCTGCGTAGACGGTGCGCGGCCGCCGAAGTAGGGGGTGTGCCGCCCAGGGATGCACGGTATCTACACGTGCGGCCGGCGGCGAAAGGAAGGGTGTGCGGCGCTTTTTCTTACGGCGCTGCGTCTTTCTTACGGTACTGCGTCGAATTCTTACGGAGCTGCGTCGAAACGGAGATCGGCGATGGCCGACTGGAACTGATTGCCGGAGTTGCCCAGGCCGGTGATCCAGACCAGGACGTAGCGGGCGGATTGATCGGCGCGAACCGGGATTTCGGTGATCCCGTCCCCCAACTTGGCCGAGCCGATCAGCTGGGTCTGATCAATGGTCGGCGAATCGGTCGGCGAGGTGCGGATTTCCACCATGGTGCCCGAGCTGGGCGAGTCGATCGATACGGTGGTCAGTTTGGCGGGGCTGGGCAGCGTGGCCATCAGCCCGACCCCCTTCTTGAGGGCCGGGAACTGCTGGAAGTACTGGTCCGTGCGCCACATGGTGCTGGGATTGTGGTCCAGCACCGCCTGTACATTGCTCGCATTGTCGGGGGTCCCCTCCGGGGAGAAGACCGACACCGAGGCCACCGGAACCGGTACACCGCCGGTCGGGGTGCTCGGCACCACCACACCGGGCGCGGGTGCCGGTGTGCTGTTGTCGGTGGTGAGCCCGATATTGCGCTGTTCGTCGAGCGGGGCATCCGAGGCGGTTGGCGCGAATACGCTGACCATCCACCAGATCACGATGCCGACCACCAGCGCGGCCAGAATGCCGAGGCCGACCATGATCCACATCATCCGCTGTGACCGTTCCCGTTCCGCCGCAAGCAGTTCGGGGTCGGCCAGGGATTCGTCGACACTGGCCGCGGTGACCTGACGCTGGCCGAGGCGCAGCACCGGAATGAAATCGGTCTTCTGGTCGACGACCGAGGCCTGCTCCAAGACGTGCTGCACGGTGGCCGCGGTGCGTACGCCCTTATTCGACTCCAGCGAGCGCACGGCGACCGCCGAGATTTCGAAGGGCACCTCGGGACGGATCTGCCGCGGCTCGACTGGGGTGCCGTCCGGACCGAAGTCGGCGAGGCGCAGCCCGCCGACGGTGGCCGCGGAACCGGTCATGCCGCCGGATCGGATCGGCCAGCGGGCCGTGATCAGCGCGTAGAGCATGGCGCCGAGACCGCGCACGTCGGACTGCGCGTCGGAATCGGAGAGGGTGCCGGGGAAGGCCAATACGGCATCACCGGAGGCACTGATGCGCACCCGGTCCGGATGGTCGATGGATAACGAGCCGCCGCCGCGATGCGCCAGTTCCGCCGCCGAGGCCAGCGCCCGGATGGCCCGGGCCGCGCCGATGGGCGACGGGACCGTCTCGGCCATCTCGCGTAGCGAGCGGCCGGGCGTCCATTCGGCCACCACGATGCCGCCGGAGCTGCCGCGCACCACATCGAGCACGCGGGCCAGGCCGGGGGAATTGATCCGGCCCAGTCGCAGCGTGCGCGACAGGATGGCCTGCGGGCCGTCATGGCCGGAGTTGTCGGTGGCCTTCTGGTCGGCGTCGACGAAGGTGAGGGCGACCTCGCGATCCAGTTTGATATCCAGCGCCTGCCAGAATCTGAGTCCGCGCGCACCACCGTGGCCGGCCAACAGCCGATAGCGACCGCCCGCCACCGAGGCGCCCGGGATCAGCTTGGGGCCGCGCGGCACGCGTTTGCCACCGGCATCGCCCATCGGGGCCATCTGTGGCGGCGGAATCGGAATCATGCCGGTGTCGTACATCGGATCCCGTGGTGCGGGTCCCTGACTTTCGCGCGGGCCCGGTACCGGACCCGCGGCGGGCGGACCGGAATTGGCTCCCTGGTCCGCGTAATCAGGATCCGATGGGTGCACTGCGGCGGGCGGAACATCGGTCGAGAGGCCGCCTGCCGTGGTCGCAGATGAATCGGCGGCTGGGACGCCGCCCACCGCCGCGTCGTCGCTCACCCTGGGTCCTCCTTCGCCCTGATATGTCGAAGTTCCGGCGAATTCGCCACTTGTGCTTCTCTGCCGAACAGGGTACGGGAACTCGCCCATGCCGGTGATGTCAACGGCATCGGCTCTGATCACGGGCAGCACCATGGTCTGGGCATCCATATACGGGTCGAAGCCCGAGTACAGATAGGGATCCGGCCTGCGGAACACCTGCGTGGCGTACTCCTCCTCGACCGGACCGTCGAGACCGAGATCCGGTGCGGGCGGCGTAATACCGAGGCGCCGCGAAATCGCGACGGTAATCGCGACGATTTCCGGAATACCGGCAAGTCGCATGAGACCGAATGCCACCGTGAACAGCACGATGCCGTCGATCGCGACGCGGATCAGCGAGCCGGGGCCGCCGAGCGCATCCGACAGTCGGTCCAAGCCGATGACCTTGTCCGCGATCAGCATGACCGCGCCGCCCGCCATCGATGACAGCACGACCCGGGTCACGGTGCGCCCGACATTGGCCATGCGTAGATCACCGAGGCTGCGGTGCAGCAGATAACCGCCGATGCCCGCGCCGACCGCGAAGCTGATGCCGTTCACCACGCCGAGGATGATCACGACCTGGTCGTCGGAACTCGCGATGAACGGCGCGAGGGCCGAAAGCGCGATCTTGACGCCGGTGATGCCGAGGATGATCCAGGTCGGCGTCCAGGCCTGCTCCCTGGCGTAGAACACCCGCAGGTGGATCAGCACCAGCGCGTACGGAATCAGCGAGAAGGCCGACCAGCTCAGCGCGTGGCCGAGGCGTTCGGCGTCACCGGAGAAGCGCGCGTAGCCGAACAGCGCCTGGCCCACTTGTGGGCCCGCCAGCGTGAAGAACATGACCACCGGTACCAGCGCGATCATGGTCAGCCGGGTGGCCACCGACAGGTCGTCGACCACGGCGGGGGTGTCGTCGGCGGCGGCATTGCGACTCAACCGCGGCATGATCGCGGTCAGCAGCGTAACGCCGAGAACGCCGTAGGGCAGCTGCAACAGCAGCCACGTGTAGGAGTAGATCGCCGGGCCCGCCTCATCCGTCTGCGACGAGATGTGGTTGGCGAAGATCAGGCCGATCTGACTGATCAGCACGTACAGAATGATCGCGGCGCCCATGGTGCCGAACTGCTTGAGCCGCTCGTCTACACCCCACAGCGGGCGCAGATCGATACCCTCCCGGCGGATGGCGGGCAGCAGGATCAGCGCCTGCGCGACCACACCGAGGGTGACGCCGACGCCGAGTACCAGCAGTTTCGGATCGCTCATCCGCACCGGGTCCAGCGTGATCTCACCGGGTGTCAGCGCGTACAGGCCGAGCACCGTGAGGACGACGATGTTGTTCAGCACCGGCGCCCACGCGCCCGGTTTGAAGTTCTGTCTGGTGTTGAGCACCGCCGTGAACAGCGCCGACATGCCGTAGAACACGATCGCGGGCAGCAGCAGGAAGGTCAGCGCGGTGGTCAGCGCGGTATTGACCTGGCCATTGGGATCGACGAAGACCCGCGTCGCCAGAATCGGGGCCGCCGCGGTGGTCAGCACCGTCGCGGTGGCAAGTACGACGAACGCGGCGGTGACCAGCCGTCGCACGAAGGCGGCGCCTCCGTCCGGATCCTCCTGCTCGGCCCGGACCAGGGTCGGCACCACGATGGCGGTGAGGACGGCGCCGAGCACCAGTTCGGCGATCATGTTCGGAATCAGGCTGGCCGAGGTGAAGGCACTCGCGATCTCGGGGCCGAGTACGGCCGCCAGCATCAGCACTTTGCCGAAGCCGGTGATGCGGCTGATCAGCGTCGCGACGGCGATCGATCCGGAGTCCCTGAGCAGGCGCGCACCCGCGCTCTGCTTCGCCTCCTGGGCTTCCGGCTCATCGATGACCGCCCATTCCTGGGTTCGCGGCCGATTGACGGGGGTGGGAGCGGCGGCGGCACGTTCGACCGGGACCGGCCTGCGGCGCTGCGGGGCCGGATTCGGCTGCGGCTGCGGATAGTTCGGCGGCGGCGCGAACCGTTGCGGGGGCACCCGGGTGGGCGGGGCCGGATTCCGCGGCGGCTGACCAGGCGGCACCGAATGACCAGGCGGCACCGGTTGACCCGGTGGGAGCTGCTGACCCGGTGGCATCGGCCGCGGCCGACCCTGCCCCTGCGGCGGCGGGGCCGCGGGGTACTGCCGCTGACCGGGATGTTGTGCGGGGCCGGGGCGCTGCGGCGGCGCGGGCTGTCGGGGTATCGGCCCGGACTGCGCGGGTATCGGCCCCGACTGCGCGGGTATCGGCCCGGATGGCGGTGGCATCCGGCGCCCCGGCGGGGGCGGGGGAACCGGGCGACCAGGTGGTGGCGGCACCGGGCGACTGACCTGCGGGACGCGCGGTGGCGGACCACCGTGGGGGTCTCTCGACGTCATGCCCGGGTCTTCCTCGGGTTCGGCGTGCGGTTGGAGTCGTCGTTCCCAAGGCGCGACTGGCGCCCGGCGGGCCGGTGGCCCGTCGGGTCGTTCATCAGGTCGGGACCGATGAGCGGACAAGTCATCGTCGCTCATCATGCCTCCTGTGCCGGGCCGGACCTCTGCAACCGGCTTGCTCGAGGTCCGGCGTTTCGCCTAGTTCCACCCGTCGAGCTCCCACCATTGTGCTGCCATCCGCCCGGGGTGACACAAATGCTGATGCCGAACAACTGTCCCGAACCGTACCGCTGTCCGGTTAGGGGCGCTTGTTCACCCATCCTGTTGCTTCCTCAGTACCCGTGTGCGCGCGCGTCGGTAGCGGTTGACCCGGCGCCTGGTGTCCGAATCGAATCCCTCGTCGGCCGGATCGGGCTGCCCGCGGAACCGGCGCCACAATCGACGCCCGGCGAGCAGGAACAGCAGCAATCCCGCGCACGCGGTAATTATCGCCAATGCCTGACCGTAGGCGTTGGAACGCACCGAAACCGAGGTGGCATTGCCGAGCGGAATACCGTCGGGAGTGTTCAGCGAGATCGGAATCACCAGGTTGCGGCTGTCACTGACCTCGGTCGGGATCTGGAACGAGCGGGTGCCCTTCGGCGGCAGCTGCTGTTCACCGATATCGGTGATCTTCGTCTCCGAGGGCGCCTCGATCCGGAATCGCACCCGGATCGCGACCGGCAGATCATTGCGCGCCACCAGCAGCAGCGGGCTCTGTTCGGAAGCGAGCGTGTACACCCCGCCGGGCGGCAGCACCGTGACCGAGCGGTACAGCTCGTCCATGGCCCGGGTGGTCTGGTCCAGTCGGCGTTGCGCGAAGGTATCCGGCTGGGAGCTGTTTCCGGAACGTCGATCCGAGAGTGTCAGCACCCGGATCAGATCGTCGCGCAGCGGGGTCAGGAATTGTTGTGGCGTCGGCTCGGATTCGGGCACGTCCACCAGCGCGCGCATCATCTCGGTGATCCGGTTGGCCTGCTCGCGCACCGGAAGCACGAATCGGCCCGGCGCAGCGTCCTTGGCGGCCTGGGGTAGATAGTCCAGCTCGTACGGTTGCGCGTCGGGCTGCTCGGCGAGCAACTCGGCGAACGGGCGCGCGGCGGCGAGATTGTTCCGCATCAACAGCTCGACCTGGCGCAGCAGCGCCCCGGCTTCGTCCCGGTTGGCGCCCCACTGCTGGGGCGGCATCAACAGCAGCGAACGCGGGTGGCCGGGCTGTGGGTTCAGTGCGGTCCAGGAGATGGCGCCGATCGCGTCCTGTAACCGGGCGGTGCGCGAGTCGTTGGTGACGTCGTAGCGGACCCGGGCGGGTGTGAACGACGGCGTCGGCGGATTCGATCCGACCGCGGCGAGTGCGGTGGCCGACCAGATATCGAAGGTCGCGACGTGCAACGCCGGATCGCCTGCCGGGGCCGCGGGTGCGCCGGGCGTCGCGGGCGGCGGCACGATCGGTGTGTGCGGCGCGGCGGGTTCGGGCGCGGGGTTCGCGGCGGCCGGCAGCGCGGCGACATCGGGGAGGCGGACCACGTCGGGTGTGGCGGGTTCGGACTGGGTACCGCTCGAGACCGAGGGGCTTTGCCCGGCGCTGACCTGCGTGGACTCATCACTGCGGGCCGAGCCGACCGGGACGGCCGCGGTGTCGGCCAGCACGGCGGTGCCGAAACCGCGGTTGCGCAACAGCATTCCGGCGCCCGCGTCGATACTGCCGGAATCGGGCAGGCTCACCCCGCGTATAGACCTGGTCGCGAGGATCGCGTCGACGATATCGGCGGGTGCGTCCAGCGCCCTGGCGGACAGCGCGGGATCGTTTACCGCCGCCAGTGCGGAGATGTCGACCTGGGCGAACGGCAGTGCCACCGTGCAGACCGACGCGGCGACCGCACGCAACCGATCCAGCCAGGACTGCGCCGCCGCCGCGCCCGCGCCCGCCCGGGTCGCGCCGTCGGGGTCGGACGGGCTGGCGAGCACCCGGTACCCCTCGGTCATGGCTCGGACGGTGAGCAGCAGATCCGGGTCGACGGCGACGCACACCGCGGCGGCCACGCCGGGTTCCTTGGGTCCGTTGGACCCCAGCACGGCCTCCAGTGCGCCGAGCAGCTGGTCGAGCCGACCGCCCTTGCCCAGCGACGCCGCCAGATCGTCGTCGGTGAGCTCGACCTTCCCGTTCACCGAGCCGGGCACGCCCGCGACCAGCCGGGGTCGATCGGCCAGCGGCCACACCAGGGTCGTCGCCACCGGTGGTTCCGGCGGAGCGGGCACGGCCGGGACCGTGGCGCCGCCTCCGGTCGCGGCGGGCAGTCCGAGCACCGGCAGCAGGAAGCGGGCGTCGTCGAGCCGGGCCTGACTGCCATACGCCGGTTCGCCGTTCACATTCAGCAAGAGCGGGTAGACGCCGGGCTGAGTGAGGTCGAGCGAGGCCGTACCGTCGGTGGAGCGCAACGCGATGCTGAGCGTGAACTGTTTGCGCTGGCCGGGGCTGAGTCGTTCGGCGACATCCTCGAACGGACCGGTGACGTCGTAGTTGATCTGATCCAGGCGCAGTGCGTAGCGCAGATCACTCGGCGCGGTGACGGCGGCGGCGCGCTGGATGCGGACGCTGATGTCGTCGACCACCCGGTCGCCGATATTGGTGACGGTGCCCGAGACCGTGAGGTTCTGATCGCTGGTCGTGGTGACCGCCGACGGCGTCACCGAATCCAGCGACAGTTTGAGGAATTTCGGTGACGGGCTGCTCGAACCACCCGGTTGTGCCGCGGCCGGCGTCCCCATGAGCGCGGGCACCGCCGTCACCGAACCCAGCAGGATCAGGACCGCCACGATGATCCGGAACAGTCCACGTGTCATCGCTTGCCGGTCTCCATCCGGTCGATCAGCCGGTTCGCCACCTCGGCGAGCCGCCGTTCGTCGGCGTAGGCCAGCCGAGAATCCAGTTCGCTCAACGGAACCCACGCGACCTGGGTGACCTCCACATCGGCGTCGGAGAGTTCGCCGCCGACCGAACGCAGTAGATAATGATGCACGGTCTTATGTACCCGGCGCCCCTCGGTCACGAACCAGTAATCGATGCTGCCGAGTTCGGCGACCACCACCCCGTTGATCCCGGTCTCCTCGGCGACTTCTCGAATGGCGGTTTGCTCGGGGGTCTCTCCCTCTTCGATATGCCCCTTGGGCAGCGACCACAGCAACCGGCCGCGCCGATCGGTCCGTCCGATGAGAGCCGCGCTGCGTTTCTCGCTGGGACCGTCGAGCCCGTCGACGACCAGGCCGCCCGCCGAAGTCTCCCGAACAGTGCGCATGCGCGGTTTCGCCGCATTGGCCGCCGAACCGCGGCGCCGAGGCTGGCGGCGTCGACTGTTCGCTCGATCGGCCGGAGACACCAAAACATCCTACTGTGCTTGTTTGCCGCGCCTTCGGCGCGGCGTGTTGCTGTGTTGTCGGCCGCACGGGCGCGGCGGGTTCGCGGCCCTTTATGTCTCGCGTCCGAGCGGCCGAGACTTGCGACTGCGTCGCGTGCGCTTCGGCCGAGATCGGAAGAGCGACGGGTCGGGCAA
>NZ_JBFAHV010000029.1:0-104021 GCF_040654375.1 Nocardia sp. NPDC050710
TCTGCGGGAGATCCATTCCTCGCTCCACAACTCCAACCACAGTCTCCAGTTCATTCCGCGAACCCTACGACCAGCCACCGACAAGTTCGGCATGCGTGCGGGCCGAGAATTGGTGAGAGCAGCAACTACTCTGGCTCTGCTTCGACACGTCCGCTCATGCCGCCTATCGCGCGGTCGGACAGCCTGTCGGGCACTCGGAATGCCTCCTGGGCGCTGACTGAATCGGCCGACCCGGTGGTGGTGGAACTGAGAGAGGAATTCTGAGCAGTTCTTCGCGCTGCTCAGGCGACATGGAGTACGTAGTGCGCACATCTGGCCGGTGTCAGTGTCGACTATGTGGTCCGGCTCGAGCAGGGCCGCGGTCCGCGACCCTCCACCGCCGTGCTCGCGGCCCTGGCCCGTGCTCTGCGTCTCGGCGACGAGGAACGCGATCTGCTGTTCCACTTCGCCGGTGCCGCACCACCCCAGGCCGGTCGCATACCGATGGTCGTGCGCCCCAGCGTCCTGCGGTTGCTCGATCGTATGGTGGACCTGCCCGCGCTCGTCCTTTCCGCCAAAGCCGATGTGCTGGCGTGGAATTCGATGGCCGCCGCCCTACTCGGTGACCTGTCGGTCTGGCCGCCCGCCCAGCGCAACATCATCTGGCAGCGTTTCCTCGGCGCCGAGCCGAGCCGGGTCGCTATGAACCCCGCCGAAGCGGAGGCCGCCGCGGCATTCTCCGTGGGCAGCCTGCGCGCCACCAAGGCGCGCTACCCCGATGATCCCGCACTGTCCCGCTTGATCACCGAACTACGCTCCGGCAGCGCACATTTCGAGAAACTCTGGCGCGAAAGACCCGCGGCCCAATGGCGTAGCGCCACCAAGTCCATCGCCCACCCGGAAGTGGGCCTACTGACCCTCGATTGCGACGCCCTGCTGGTTCCGGACGCCGACCAAACCGTGATCGTGTACTCGGCCGCCCCCGGCACCCCGGAGTTCTCGGCCCTGGATCTGTTACGCATCACCGGCACCCAGCAATTCGGCCCCGGAATCCGGAACCCGGCTCGGCATTGACTCGATGCCGGTTGCCTGCCGGATCACCTGCAGGCCGGTCGGGCCGCTGGCGCTCAGCATCGTCAGAACTGTCGTATCGGCGTGGTTCCGGCATTGCGCCACACGGTGCCTCGGCGCTCGAATTCGAATAGCTTCTCCACCGACAGCGCGACCTGCGGCCCGAATTCGCGCTCCAGCAGATACAGCCCCAGATCCAGTCCGGATGTCACGCCCCCACCGGTCACCAGGTCACCGTCGTCGACGACGCGGGCGTCGATCGGGCATGCCCCGGTGGCCGCGAGCAGGTCGACCCCGAGGTGATTGGTTGTCGCGTAGCGCCCCTGGAGGAGCCCGGCCATCGCCAGGATCATCGAGCCGCCGCATACCGTCGCCACGGTCAGCCCGGGCTGGTCCAAAGCCTGCTTCAACAGGCCCGGTAACGGCGTTTCCAGACTGCGACCCAGGATCGCCGGAACACTGTCCGCGGTCGGCTCCGCTCCATCCTCCGGAATATCTCCCGCGGCCCCTGGGAGCAGGACAATGTCCGCGAGTGCCGGGGTCAACGTCGCGGTGGCACGCAGACTCAATGAGCCGAGCCCGCCGGGCACCTCGCGCGCACCTTCGGCGGCGACCAGTTCGACGTCCAGCAGTCCGCCGGTGACCATGGCCCCGGCACTGAACACCTCGTAGGGTCCGATGACATCCATCGGGCCGAAACCGTCGAACAACACAATCTGAACAAGCATTCAGGCACTCCTCCTCGTCCGGTTACCGATGAAGGTAAACAACATGGAAAGTGCGGAGAAGGAGCGGGATTGCCACGTTGGAACGGATTCTCGCCAAGCGATCTTCGTCGCAAGAGTGCCATGATCACTGTTCAATCTGTTGGCGCGATTCAGCTGGACACCTAGTCTCTTGCCATGCATACGGTGGCAATCCTCGCTCTCGACAAGGTCATTGCGTTCGACCTGGCTACTCCGATCGAGGTGTTCACCCGCGCCCGGCTACCCGACGGCGGCCCCGCTTACCGAGTCCGGGTCTGTGCGCCCACACCTGATGTGGACGCCGGACTGTTCACCCTGCACGCACCGTGGACTCTGGACGGCCTCACCGGGGCCGACACCATCGTCATCCCCGGGTGCGCCGATCCCACCGCACCGGTCTCCCCGGACGTACTCGATGCGGTGCGCCGTGCCGCGGCCGATGGCAGCCGGATCGCGTCGATCTGTGTGGGCGCGTTCATCCTCGCCGCGACCGGGATGCTCGACGGACGCCGTGCGACCACGCACTGGCTGGCCGCCGACGCATTCGCCGACCTGTACCCCGATATCGAGGTGGACCCGAAGGTCCTCTATGTGGACGACGGACAACTGCTCACCTCGGCCGGGGCGACGGCCGGACTGGACCTGTGCCTGCACATGATCCGACGCGACCACGGCTCTGCCGTCGCGGCCGACGCCGCCCGCCAGTCGGTGATGCCGTTGGAACGCGACGGCGGCCAAGCGCAATTCATCGTCCACGACCGTCCACCCACTCCACGCGGATCCGACTTCGAACCCCTCCTGCGATGGATCGAAGACAACTGCGCCACGGCTCTGACCCTCGATGACGTCGCCGCCCACGCGGGCATGAGCACCCGTAGCCTCAACCGCCGATTTCGCGAACAGACCGGCACCACACCCCTGCAATGGTTGCTCCGAGCCCGTATCCGGCAGGCGCAATACCTTCTCGAAGCGACCGACCACCCGGTCGAAAGAATCGCCACCCAGGTCGGCTTCGGCTCGCCAACGGCCTTCCGCGACCGCTTCAAGCGCGTCGTCGGTACAACCCCCCACGCGTACCGCAGCGCATTCGGCGGCTCAGATGCGGGAGTAATGGAGCATCCACTCGAGATCCGGCGACCATCACTGAAATAGTGACCGCCTGCCGGACCGCGGTGCTGCCTTCTTCGATCGCTGCCCCACTCCGGCACACGGGCCGATCACTACACCCGTGCTATTCGACGGTGAGGGATAACGGCATCTACGCCGATTGGCTGATGAAGCACCACAAGCCGATAGCGGGGTGGGCGTCACAAAGCCCCCCGGCGACGGACTCCGACGGCGCCGGAGTGAACGGTTCGAGCGGAAGTGGCTCGGCCGTGGCGGTGCCGCCGCCGAGGGCCGCGGCACCGATCAGGGCGCCGACCAGGATTCCACGCTGTGCGAACATCTGAAAATCCTCAAAAGTTGGGTGGTGGCGATTTATATCGACGGGGTCCATGTCGCCTTGGCGACACCGCCGGAGGACATCGCCTCGGCGAAGCCGCTGGGGCCCTGACCTTCCTCAAAGAAGAAGACCGGCTTGCTATCGTCGTCCACCGTCACGGTCACGGTGTAGGAGCAGGTCGTTCCATAGCGGTGCGTACCGAGGGCGAACGCGGGCGCGATCGCGATGCTGGTGACGGTCGCCGAGGCCGGCGGCGCGACCACAGCGGTCACGCTCGCGACGACCCCGGGTGCGGCAGCGCCCGCGGCGACACGGATCGCCTTGGGCGACCCGAGAGTTCGCGTCATGGTTATGGAGTTCCTCCAGTACGGTCCGGAGCCTCTTGTCCCGGACAGTGATCAGATATCGGTTCATGACCTTTCAACCTTGGCCGCGGGCCGGGTCCTGCGCCATCGGGCACATGCCCTATTCGGCGACGTCCGCACCCGATGCGCAACCGATCACGTCGGCTGTCGGCGGCTCGGCGCTAGGCATGCTCGTCGATACGGACTCGACAGCGGTCGGAAAGTTGGCTGTAGGTTGGCGGCATGAGCATCGGGGGAACGGTTCGGCGGGTGTCGCGGGGATGGATTGCGTGGGCGGCGGTTACGGCGGGGTTGGTCGCGCTGGACTGCGCGGCGCTGGTGTGGCAGCAGGCATCCGACGGGGATGGCATCGCCACCCTGGCGTTGCTCGCGGGCGCTGCCGGATGTGGCGTGATGTGGTTCGTGGTCATGTTGGTCGGAGCGATCAAGTACCGAGCGTTCGTGCTGAGCGCAATCGCACCGGTATTGGTCGTCGGGACCGTCCTGATGCTCTGGTCGGGAGTGGCGGAGCGGGCCGGTTGGCGGATCTCCAAAGGCGGCTTGGAGCGGGAGGCCGTGGCCTGCGTGGAGTCCGGCGGCCCGCACCGGGTGGGTATCTATACCGTCAGTCGCGTCCGGCGTGCGGACGGCGGCTGCCTATTCGAGACGTCCGAGGATTTGCTGAGCCAGGTGGGATTCGCGTACCTGCCGAATGGCGCACCCGCCGCGCAGCACGAGTACGACTACAACTATCGGCCGTACGACGGTCCCTGGTACCGGTATTCGTGGTAGTGGTCCGGCGACCACTACCACGACCGAGCGGCTCAGGCCGCCTTGTACTTGCGCAGGTACTCGCCGGTGAGGGAGGTCGGATGCGTCAGCAGGTCGGCGGGCGTCCCGGTGAAGACGATCTCGCCACCGTCCTTACCGCCGTCCGGCCCGAGATCGATGACCCAGTCGGAGTGGGCGACCACATCGAGATTGTGCTCGATCACGATGACGGTATTGCCACGGTCGACCAACCCGTCCATCAGTGCGAGCAGGGTGTCCACATCGGACATGTGCAGACCGGTGGTCGGCTCGTCGAGCACGTATACCGTTCCGGTGTTCTGCAATTGGGTGGCGAGTTTGATGCGCTGACGCTCACCCCCGGAGAGTGTGCTCATGGCCTGACCCAGGCTCAGATAGTCCAGGCCGACCTCGTTCATGGTGCGCAACTTCGCATGGAGCGCCTTCTCGGTGAAGAACTCGAGTGCCTCCTCGGCCGACATCTCGAGCACATCGGCGATCGACTTGCCGCGCAGTGTGTGCACCAGCACCTCGTCGGAGAAGCGCCGCCCGTCGCAGGCATCGCAGTGGGTGGTCACCGGATCCATGTACGCGACTTCGGTAATGATGACGCCGCGACCCTCGCACTGCTTGCAGGCGCCGTCGGAATTGAAGCTGAACAGGCCCGGCGACTCCCCCGTCGCCTTGGCGAACAGTTTGCGGATCGGGTCCATGAGCCCGAGGTATGTCGCGGGCGTTGATCGCGAGGAGGCCGCGATGGCCGACTGGTCGACGAAGATCGCCTCGGGGTGCCTGCGCACGAAGACATCCCGGATGAGACTGCTCTTACCGGAGCCGGCCACGCCGGTGATCGAGGTGAGGATGCCCGTCGGGATGGCGACGGATACATCCCTGAGGTTGTGCACGGTGGCATGTTCGATGAGCAACTCGCCGTGCGACTTCCGGAAGGTCTCCTTGACCCGGAACGGTCGGCGCAAACCCGCACCGGTAGGGGTGTCCGCCACGCGCAGGTCGGCGAAGCTCCCCTCGAAGACCACCTGTCCGCCGTGCACGCCCGCGCGCGGACCGACATCGACGATGTGGTCGGCGATCTGGATGACGTCGGGGTCGTGCTCGACCACGAGCACGGTATTTCCCTTATCCCGCAGGGCCATCAGCAGATTGTTCAGCCGACCGACATCGCGTGGGTGCAGCCCGACGCTCGGCTCGTCGAAGATGTAGGTGAGGCCGACCAGTGTGCTCGACAGGTGCTTGATCATCTTGAGCCGCTGGCCCTCACCGCCGGACAGGGTTGAGGTCGGCCGGTCGAGGCTCAGGTAGCCGAGTCCGATGTCGGCGACCCGCCGCAGCGCGGTGCGAATGGCATCGGCCAGGCCGAGTGCCGCCGGATCGGTGATCTCGTCCAATACGGCCATCAGATCGGTGATCTGCAACCGGGACCAGTCGGCGATATTGCGGCCGCCGATCTTCGTGGCCAGCGCGGCGGCGTTGAGCCGAGCACCGTCGCAGGTCGGACAGACGCCCTCGGTGAGGAATTTCTGCATCTGCTCGCGGGTCTTCTCGCTGAGCGTCGAGGTGTCGCGCTGCAACCGGGTGCGGGTGAATTTCGCCGCGAGCCCTTCGTAATTGGCCTTCCAAGTGCCCTTGGCGAAGGTCAACTCGACCTTTCCGCCGGAGCCGTACAGGAAGTCCTCGAATTCCGCTTCGGTGTAGTCGATCAGCTTCTTGTCCGGATCGAAGCGTCCGGACTTGCCGTACAGCTGCCAATCCCCGCTGCCGGGGGCGTAACCGGGCAGCAGGATCGCGCCCTCGTTCAACGATTTGCTCCGGTCGACGAGGCGGTCCGGATCGGCACGCACGGTGACCCCGAGTCCGTCGCAGTCCGGGCACATGCCCTGCGGCACATTGAACGAGTAGTTGTACACGAACCCGGCCGAGGGGGTTCCGAATCGGGCGAACATGGCCCGCACCATCGAGTAGATGTCGGTCATGGTGCCCACGGTCGAACGCGGTCCGCCGCCGACCGGCTGCTGGTCGATGATGACCGGCGCGTTCAGCCCTTCGATCGCCTCCGCGTGCGGCCGCTCGTAGCGCGGCAGGAAGTTGAGGATGAATGCGGGGAAGGTGGCATAGAGCTGACGTTGCGATTCCACGGCGATGGTGTCGAAGACAATGGAGGACTTGCCCGATCCGGACACCCCGGTGAATACCGTGATCTTGTTCTTCGGGATCTCCAGCGACACATTGCGGAGGTTGTGCTCGCGGGCGCCGAGCACTCGGATGACCGTGTCGGCCGGTAGGGGTTCGGGGGTGGTGATGGTGGTGACGGAATCGGAAAAAGACATACCGAACACCATGCCAGCAGGGACGGACAAAATGGCGAGTGTGATGTGACGTATATCACATTCAGATGCGTTCCGCATTTCGATCGATGGTGGGCGACGAGTGCCCGAATCGGGCCCGCGGCAACCACTTTCGAGTCCGTAGAGTCGTGGCGTGAACGACGACCCGTACTGGAACCACAACACGCACTATCACCGCTGGCTCGTCGACCGGATGCCAGCGTCGGCGGGCACCGCCCTCGATGTCGGCTGCGGCGATGGGTTACTCGCCACCAAGCTGGCCCGTCGGTGCGATTCGGTGCTGGGTATTGATGTCGACGCGGAGGTGCTCACCAGGACTATCGCGGCGCCGAACATCACCTACGAGCGGGCCGACTTCCGCGATCTCCCCGGCAGTTTCGACTTCGTGACCGCGGTCGCCATCCTGCATCATGTGCCGCTACGGGAGGGGCTCGCCGCGCTGCGGCGGCTGGTGGCGCCCGGCGGCACGCTGGCGATCCTCGGCCTGTGGAAGATGAGCCTGCGCGGCGATCCGCTGTACCTGCCGTTGATTCCGGCCATCCGGCTCGTCGACCTGGTACACCCCGCGAAGGCCGACCCGGCGCCCATGCGCGATCCGCAGGATACGTTGCACGAGATCCGGTGCGCCGCAGCCGAAATCCTGCCCGGCGCCCGGCTGCGACGCCGCCTCATGTGGCGCTATACGCTCATCTGGCGCAATGAGGCATCGGATGCATAACCGCACTCACCGCCGATCGGGCACGATATTCAGTCTCGCGCACGCAGGGGTTCCGGACTGGTGAGATCGCGTATACAACTGTCATCAGTTGTCGGAGGAGTCCAGCCGACAGGTGACCGGAACTGTGGCGGATCGGCAAGTCCCGCGCGAACTTCAACGTCGAGCGGCTTCAGCAGAAACCACCCGAGGTGCACGCGAAGTACCTCACCCTGCAGTTCAACGGCCCGAAGTTCAAGGCAGATCAGCCGAGGGAGTACGAGAAGTACATGGACACGACACCGGTGCGGGTATTCGAGCTGCTCGACGAATCCTGAAACTACACCCCGATTCCCGAAAGCTCGCCCCGGTCCAGCGCGGACCGGGGCGAGCTTTGCGTTCAGATCCGGGCCCGCTGATCAGTCCGTGGCCGCCGTCGGTCTCGGTGAACGGCCGATAAAGCTTGGAGCGGGGCGACTCCGTCAAATTATCTGCGGGGTCATTCTGGTGAAGTCCGCGAGGAGCCGAACACCGCCAAAGACCTCAAGCAAATCCTCGGGGTGCAGCACCTCACTTGCACGCACGGCCCCGACCCCGGGAAGCGCCTAAGTGCTCCGTTCGCCCCGCGGCATCCTCATTATCGTTGTAGCGCCTCTGGTCTGGAACCGAAGCAATACTCGACGCCGAAAAGCCACAAACAGAAAGGCATTGGTTCAGGGTCCGGTCGCGGAACGACCGGCAAGCCGTAATAGCTGACCACCACCGACCCCTTACCCTGTTGCGTGGTGGTGATTTGGGTTTTCTCGCCCAGTTTGTCCACTGACGACCCGGCCCCACCACCGGCGCCAGCACCCACGGTCACGTCGTTGGTACCGCGGGGGCCGCCGCAACCTCCGTGCCAGCCGCCGCCGCCACCGCCACCAGCTCCGAGTCTGGAATCACCGGCACTACCACCAGATCCACCCGAGCTCTCCCCCCGCCGCTGTCTCAACCCCACACTCCTGGTCTCACACGAATAAGCATCGTCAAAGGAGTGTTGGCCGCGCGCTCCAAAGGTTTCAGTGTTGTTGCAGATACCACGTGGTTCGCATGGCTGATCCCCGCCCAGGCCAGGATCATTTTGTTGGCCAACTGCCTCCCCGTGTCCGCCGCTGCTGCCACACGCGACACCGGGCTCGTCGGCTTCGCATTGCACGTCGATGCCGTCTCCGCCGTCTCCGCCCGGGCTATCTTTGTGGTCGCCGCCCCCGCCCCCGCCACCGCCGCCTCCGGCCACGATCGCCCTCGTAGAGTAGGGAGGGCCTACGTAGACTTCCGAGGCTCCGCCGCCCGCACCGCCATTCGCGCCAAGGCCATCAGGACTCCATGTCCCGGGCTCGCCGTTCTCCCCGACTATGATGTGCAGGACGTCGCCGGGTGTCACTCGCACTGTGGACCTGACTCGGACACCGAATCCGCCTTCCCCTCCCCTCGCCTTCGCGGTAGTTTCACCCTGTATTCCCCGGCTCACGACTCTGGGGTCAACGTCGCCGCCGGCGCCGCCTCTGCCGCCGGTCACTTCGACCCAGATCTCGGTGACGAAATCCCCGACGGTGTAGGAGAATTCACCCGGGGTGTCGTACGTGCACGTCGGATACAGGAAGAATTCGACGGAGAACTGTCCGGGCGCGCACACGGGAAACTGCGCCGACGCCGGAGGCGACACCCACGTCAAAGAAATTGCGACCAGCAACGCGGTGCATATGCCTCCGATCAAGCGATTCATCGCCCGCCTGACTGGATGTGGGCCGCCCGAGACGAATGGTTTCATCAGTCGTCACCCTTCCGCACAGAGTTAGCAAACGATCGAGCCGCCGAAAATCCATCGCGCGTGGCGCTTTGACCAGTCAAGCGAAGCAGAACCCTGCCTGACGGGATCGAAATACTCACCTTGTGGATTCGACGTGAATGACTCGACATCTTCGACCGGGCCGGCCGGGGTCGTTGACGTGTCGGGCACGGAATCCTGCCATCGTCGGCCCGTGAGAAGATTGGCAGGCGCGCAATCAACTGTCGCGAGTTGGTGCCCAACCTGACGGTCTGCGTGCCCGTGGGCCTGTGACGTGGCGGGTCAAGGTGGTGATCTGGGCGGCGGCCCGGGTCGTCGTGTGGTGGTGGTAGCCGAGCGCGTCGGCGACAACTGGGGCGGGCAGTTCGAGAACGTGCTGGTGCAGCGCGACGACACGGCCCGGGATGTTGGGGACGCCGAGGGCTCTGATCAGGGCACCGAGGGTTTCAGGGTGCATCGGCTGGCCGGCGCGGCGGCCTGGAAAGAGCCACCCTCCGCCAGTCGCATCAGATGCGAGATAGTCGCATCTGATGCGAGTAGCGGGCGGAATCGCAGGTCACCGCCCCGGATCGGCATGTCGCAACCCCGCCGCCGACGCCACGCCGACTTAAGATCGTGGCCCAGCGACGTGCTGGATTCCCTTGGTGGGCAGCGTCATTGCAGAGATCCCCAACCAGAATCGCAAACTGCAGCGAATTCGCATCCGATGCAATTGGCGGTGCTTGTAGTAACCGCCGAAACATCAACGGATATGGCGAAGCCGTTGTTCAGCGTCGGCTCTGGGGCCGAGTAGCGCGGTGAGATCGCGCATCGCCTGCGGGGACGGTTTGGAGTAGCGGCGCAGGTTCTCGGCCTTGCGGTGCCGTGACTTGGCCATCAGTTCCAGCAGGCCGGCCCCGGACTCCCCGAGATGCGTCAAACCGGAACGGCGCAGCTCGTGCTGATCCCAGCCGGTTCCGGGCGTGTCGACGGCGGTGGCGGCGTCGAGCAGATCGCGGGCCTGGTCGTGGGACAGCCGCGCCAATCCGGTGTCGGGGCAGACGTCGCGCTCGGCGAGGTACTTGCCGGGCCCGGGCCGGCGGTGGGTCACGAACACCGGCCCGCGGGTGCGGGCGCGGATCAGCCTGGGCAGCAGCCGGGCGGTGCCCGCGCCCCAGTACGCAGTCTCCGCGAACGAGATTCGGCCAGTGACCGCTGACGGCATGTGCCCGGGTTCGATGAAGGCCCAGGCCGCCGTCTCAACGAAGTCGGCCGGGTTGTCATCGGCCGGTGGCGTCCGCCTCGAGGTTGGCGGTCATGCGCTGCAGAACATCCATCATCAGCGAGAACTCGTCCTGGCTCACGCCTTTTGCAACGATTTGCCGGATTCGGCCGACCTCCTGATCAGCCGCAGCGTGCGCAGAGCTGCCTTCGCTCGTCAATGTGAGCATTCCGTCGGGCGAACTTCGGACCCATCCACGACTGACAAGATCGTTGGTCAGTTCGGTCAGGCTCTCGTTGTTCACCTCCCAGAACGGGCGGAGAGCATCCACTAGTTCGGCGTCGCTTCGAGGGGCACCGCTGAGCACGTTCATGGTCTGCCACTGCCGACGGGTGAGCCCTGCGTTGCCGAGTAGACGGTCGAAGGTCGCCTCGATCAATTGGTCCAGGCGCTTGAGTCGGTAGCCGATCATCCGCTCCTGGCTGTTATCGCCGGTGCCCTCGGTGGCCGCGGAGGTGGTGTGGGTCGAATCCCGACCGTCGGAACTGCACGCTGCCAGCGGAGCAGTGGCTATCAGCAACAGGGTGGCGGCGAGTGCGGGAAGCCTCATGGATAGTTCCCTTCGGGCTCAGGGTACATGAACTATTACATGTTTATGTTTAAGTACAATTAGTTGTCAAGCTGTATGATACGCCGATGGATGATGTGGATCTGGTCGAGCGGGCGATGGTGACGATCAGACGCAGGCAGAACCGCCGGACGCTGGCACCGTCGAGGGAACCGGCCGGTCAAGCGTTCGACGTCCTGGACGTCGTCGAATCGATGCCGGACGCAACGGTTTCAGCGGTGGCATCCGCTCTCGGTGCCGACCAGCCGCGTGTCAGCCGACTGATATCAACGGCCGTCGATATGGGGTACATCGAGCGTGTGGCCGATCAGCGCGACGGCCGGCGGTCCAAGCTCGTGTTGACCGATTCCGGGCAAGAGGTGGTGGCTGCCGCGCATCGCCGCCGCGCCCAGATATTCGCCGAGGCAATGGACGATTGGACCGCCGCCGAACGCGCCCAGTTCGCCACATTGCTCACCCGCTTCGTTGAACGGCTGCCGAACTCGCGAATGCCGTATTCAGAAGCCTGAGCCCGCCGATGAACAACTGCGGCAGCACGCCGGCCGTCCCCGCTGCGGCCTGGCCCGGTCTCGTCAACGCGAAAACCTACCCCCAACAGCCAACTACGCCATATCCGCCCGATCTTCGACGGCGACCCCACGCAGCAGTGCGAGAGCCGGGGCGAACGCCTCCATACTCGGCTCCAGCACGGTGATGTAGCTGAATCCGTAGCGGGTCCGCAGGTCGCGCACCCGATCGGCGATCTCCTCGGGCGAACCGATCAGCAGGATGGGCAGCTTCTCGGGCTCATCGCCGATCTCTGGGGGCAGCGCCGGACCGAACTCCTCCAGGAGTGCGGGTACGTCCTCTCGCGGCAGGACCCGCTGGATCAGCAGATTGAACTCGACCTGCTCGGCCCGGGAACCGAGCCGGTCGCGCGCGTAGGCGACTCGCTCCGACATCTGGTCGGGACTCGCGATCTGAAGCGAGCCGCCCGAGGTGGCCGCCGCGCCGGTGAAGGCGACGATATCGGCGTGCGCGGCCGCGACCGAAAGCAGTCGATCGCCCCAGCCCGCGATGAGCAGTGGCGGTCCGCCCGGCTGGACCGGCCGAGGCTGGTACTCCGGGTCGGCGAACAGCCGCGCCAGTGTGGTCACCGTGCGCTCGACATGTGCGACCCGCTTGCCGCCGCTTTCGAACGGAATACCCGCCGCGTCGAACTCCGCCTTCACGTACCCCGCGCCGAGGCCGAGTTCCACCCGGCCGTTGGTGAACTGATCCGCGCCCGCGACATCTCGGGCCAGCAACACCGGGTTGTAGAAAGGCGTGTTCAGCACGAAGGTGTTCAGCCGCACCCGCTCGGTGGCCTCGGCGGCGAGGATCATTGCGGGGAACGGCGCGGGCATCCCGAGATGATCCGCGACACCGATCACGTCGAACCCGAGTTCCTCGGCCCGACGACATTTCTCGACCCAGGCCGCCCTGGACTCGGGGACCACCATATTGACACCGAAACGAAATTCACGTTGCACGGTCATTTTCCCTGTCTACCCGAACCGTATTCGGTCCGGCCAATCCGCGAGCTCGGCGCATGGTCGCGGCGATGCCGTGGATCGGCGCGGTCGGGTTCGTCACGGCGAAGCCGATGGCCGAGTCAGCATTGCGCGAGCGTGCCTGCCGCCACGGCGACGCCGAACAGCACGACCGCGGCCGCGACCGGCACCGGACGTCGCAGCGCGCTTTCCGCGAACCGCCGAATCGACGGCCGAGCCGATCCGGCCGTCCTATTCGATTCGCCCGACTGATCAGATGCCTCGGTCCTGCCGCGTAGCTTGCGACGCAGCAGACCCAAGGTGGTGATTATCAGGGTCGCGATCAGCATGTCGAACTTCTCACGCGCCCAGCGGATTCCGCGCCGTGCCGCCCACGGGTACGGTCGATCGCCGGGGTGCGGGCACGACGCCGAACTGCACCAGACTTTCGGCGGTGTCGAGCACGGCATCCCGGACCGGTCGCATGGTCCAGCCGAGTTCGCGCCTCGCCTTGTCGGCGCTGACAGTCTCGGCGCGGCCGAGGGTGGGCACGACGAGGCGCACACCCTTGTCGAAGATCGCGACCGCCCGGACCATCAGATCCGGCACCACCCTGGTCGTCACCCGATAGCCGCGCGGGTTGTATTCGGCCGCAAGCAATTGCGCCATCTCCCCCATCCACATCGGCTTCCCCGCACAGATGTAGCGATTCCCCGCCGCTTCCGGCTTTTCCATGGCCAGCCGGTGCGCCACCGCAAGATCGCGTACGTCGACCGGCGCCCAGGCGGTGCGCGGGGAGCCGGGCGCATCACGGATCAGCAGGCGGCGCACCGGCTCATGCGACGTGCTGGTCGATGTCGTCGCCTGCAGTGGGCCGAGCACCATACCCGGGTTCACCACCGCGAGTTCGAGTGCGCGTCCGGCGGGCTGGGCCGCGATGAAGTCCCAGGCGGCCCGCTCGGCCAGCGTCTTGCTCTTGGGATAGGCCGCGACCCGTTCGACCACGGACCAATCGGCCTCGGTCCGGACATCATCGTGTTCGTGGCCGTAGGCGATGGCGGCCACCGAGGAGGTCAGCACCACCCGTCGCACCCCGGTGTTGTCCGCGGCGGCGCGCAGCACCCGCAACGTTCCCTCCACCGCGGGCCCGATCAGTTCTCGCTCGTCGGCGGGCGGCTGTGACGGGAAGGGCGACGCCACGTGCATGACGTACGTGCACCCGGAAACGGCTGCCGCCCAGCCGGTGTCGTTGTCGAGATCGGCCGCGGTGAACTCCAGTTCGCCGCCGAGGCGCTGGGCCAGCGCGACCAAATGTGCCCGTTTACCCGCATTTCCGAGATCGCGGACGGTTGCTCGCACGGCATAGCCGTGCTCGAGCAGTTCCGCAATGCAATGTCCGGCGATGAATCCTGTCGCGCCTGTGACGAGTACCCGTTCAGCCATGTGTATCTACCCGTTTCGGAAGTGTCCATGCGATGCTTGATCTGAGCGTCGCTCAGATAATCTAAGCATTGCATAGATTGGTTGTCCAGGGTTGTTCGCTTACCCTCGGATGGTGAAGCGGACCAGCTACCACCACGGCGCCCTGCGTGACGCGCTGATGGACGCCTGCCTGCGGCTCCTCGAGACCGAAGGCATCGCCGCGGTCAGCCTGCGTCGAGTCGCCCGCGAGGCCGGGGTCAGCACCGGCGCGCCATACCACCATTTCGCCGACCGAGCGGCCCTGCTCGCGGCCCTGTCCACCCAGGGCTTCGAGTTGCTCGCGGCCGAACTCGCCGCGACGCGTGAAGCGGCGACCGGGTCGCCACTCGACACGATCGCGGCATTGGTCGCCACCTACGTCCGTGTCGCGAGGGAACACCCGGCACATTTCCGGCTGATGTTCCGTCCCGAGCTCTCCCAGCCCGAGAAGCACCCGGACTCGATGGTCGCGGCCGATGCCGCCTTCGCGGTGCTCACCGACACCATCGCCGACTCGGTCGCCGCAGGCTTGCTGCCTGCCGACAAGGCGGAAATACTCGGCCTCGCCCTGTGGGGTTTGGGCCACGGACTCGCCTCACTATGGGTGGACGGTCACCTCATGGAACGCTGCGATCAACTCGGCACCACCCCCACTGAACTGGTCGATGACATTATGAGCACCTTGACGGCGCTCATTGCGCCGGGTAGCTGACGCGTCGCGCCGGGTCCGCGCGCCACTCGGCACCTAGAGTGGGTGCCAAATATTTGCTCACTCCGCTGCTCGCGCCGACCCATACCGCCTTCGAGAGGGACGACCGAATGACCGCACAGTTGGATCCCGTGATCGAGGAGTTCGTGGCCGCACTCAACGCCCACGACCGCGACCGCTTCTACGGCATGCTCACCGACGACGCGACCATGTCCGACGACGGCGTGGAACGCAATCTCATCCAGTGGACCGATTCGGAGGTCTTCGACAGCAACGGCCGGATGCAGGTCGAGACGGTCACTGACGGCGGCACCGAATTCGTGGCGGATTACACCAATTCGCGCTGGGGTTCGATGCGCACCAACTGGCGCTTCACCGTCCGCGACGGCAAGATCACCCGATTCGAAACCGGACAGGCCTGATTCCTTGCCATTGCAGTACCGACCTTGGCAGGCTGGGCCTCGTGTTCGACGCGCCCCGCTATGGCTCGGGTTCCCTTGCTGACCTGTTCCCCTCCGTACTGGCCTGTCTCGGGGTACCCGGCGAGGCCGACCGCCTCGGCCTCGGCCTGACCGCACGCCGCATCTGCGTACTACTGATCGACGGCCTGGGCGCCGACGCATTGGCGGCCAGGGCCGATGCGGCGCCGTTTCTGTCGACCCTGCCCCCGGTCGCACTCACGGCCGGATTTCCCAGCACCACCGCGACCAGCCTGAGCTCGCTCGGTGTCGGCGTGCCGCCCGGCCAGCACGGCATCGTCGGATATTTGATGAACGTGCCCGGCTACGACCGCCTGGTGAATTCACTGCGCTGGCGACTACACGGCGAAGGCCCCTCGATCGATCTGCTGCGCGAGCTGGTGCCCGAGCAATTCCAGCCCAGCGCAACAGTTTTCGAGCGGGCCGCAGCGGACGGTATCGCGGTGACCCAGGTCGCGCCCACTTATCAGGCCGCCTCGGGTCTGACCCGTGCGGTGTTGCGCGGCTGCGCATTCCGCCCCAGCCTCTCGGTCGGCGACATGGTCGACGGCGTCGCGACCGCGCTGCGCTCCGGCGATCGGTCGCTCGTCTACGCCTACCACGGCGATCTGGACACCACCGGCCACGTGCGCGGCCCCTCCTCCGACGCCTGGTTGCTGGAGCTGGCGCACGTCGACCGGCTGGCGGCCACCATCGCCGCGCATCTCCCGCCGGATGCCGCCCTGCTGGTCACCGCCGACCACGGCATGGTGGAGCTGGAGTCGACCGTCGATTTCGACCGTGCCGAGGAGCTCAGCGAAGGCGTCGCACAGCTCGGCGGCGAGCCACGGGCCCGCCATGTGTACACACGCAAGGGCGCCGCCGCCGATGTCGCCGACGCCTGGCGGGCGACGCTCGGCCCGGATTTCGAGGTGCTACCCCGCGCTGAGGTGATCGCCCGCGGCTGGTTCGGGCCGATCGTCACGCACGAAGTCGCCGACCGGATCGGTGATCTCGTGGTGGCGGCGCGCGGTCTGCGCGGGGTCGTCCGCTCCGGGGCCGAACCGCTGCAATCGGCCCTGATCGGCCATCACGGCTCGCTCACCTCCGCCGAAATCAACGTGCCGCTGCGCACCTTCGCGGCCTGAGCCGACCCGCGCGGGCAACACTCCGCGGGCCTCGGCTACCCGCGGACTATCCGTGGCCCTACGCTCGGGGGCGATCGTGGCGGCACATCCGCTCGAGTCAGCACCGGAATCGGTGCCCGCAGGAACGACAGGAGCGCAGATGAACGCCACGGTGGTACGGACCGGTCTCACGACGGCTGCGGCCGCGCTACTCCTCGCCGGGTGCACCGATATCGAGCGTGCCCTGAACCAGGGCGGTGACACCCCGTGCAGCGAATACGTCAAGCAGGATCCCGACACCAAGCGGATGACCATCACCAAGTTCGTCAAGCAGCAGACCGGTAGCGATCAGGAACCGGCGGGCACGGTGGTGGACGCGACGATCATTACCGTCGACGTGATGTGTGGGGCCCAGCGCAATGCCGAAACCCCGATCAAGAATGCCGACGTGGCAGGCATATTCATGACGAAGTGAGCGACACGCCGGGCGCCGCCCGTCAACCCCGCTGATCAGCGGCCGACTCGGCGCGACGATTATCCGGGGAGGTGGTGTGCGGCCAGCCAATCGGCCGCTCGCCTGCGTGATGCCCGCGCCAACCACGCATCCTGGATTACCTCGGTCAACTCGGCCAGCGTCAGCTCCCCGATCCGCGCACCGCGAACCAGCACCGACGGATGCCCGTCGAAATGCGAGGTGGTGAAGAAGGGTGAGTCCGGATCCTGTACCAGCGCTTGCTTATCCGCTTCCGACGGCACCCAGATGACGATCACGTCCGGGTAGCGCTCCCCCGTCACCGGATCCACCGCGTCCGGACGCGGATTGCGGAAGAAGACGAAGGACTTGCCCCCGACCTGGTAGATCGGGTTGCCCAGCGGCCCATCGACCCGGCTGACATGTGGCATTCCGTTCGCGAGCGCATGTACGTCGGCGAGCCGAGCGCGGCGCGCCGAACCCCGTCGAGTAGCGGTTGCCATGAAAGGCAGCCTAAGCCCGGAAACCTCCCCCACGGCACCGATGCGTACGCCATGATGAGACCACGAATTCGTGAGCTGGCGCGCAGCCGGCACTCGACACGGCAGCATTGCTCGCGGCGGAGCCGGATTCGGTGTGCCGCGGAGTGGGCCGACAACGAGCGAACCCAACTGGACAGCACTGACGATGGGGTTTACGAGGTGGCACTGTTCCGCACCCTCACCCAGCAGCGGGCAGAACTGGAAAAGGAATGGGCCCGGTGGGCGGCTGCCTCGCACGCCGCCACGAAGTTGACCCCGGGGACCCCGCTGCTACGCAATGAAGTAGCGCAATCGTGGCAGCGCTCGCTGCACACCGTCGATCCCGGCCGCACCGTCGCGCCCGGTCTGGACGATGTCTCCGATCGTTGGGCCGCATCCCCGCTGCGCGCACCGATCACCCAGCTCGGTGACCAGCTGCGCGATATCGCCGAGGATGCCGGTTTCGTCGCCGCGGTGGCCGACAATGACGGCGTCATTGTGTGGACCTGCGGCGATCGCACCATTCGCAAACAGGGCGAGGCGGTGAACTTCGCGCCCGGCGGCCGCTGGGACGAGAGCCATATGGGCACCAACGGCCTTTCTCTCGCACTGCATACCGACCGCCCGTTTACCGTCTTCTCCGCCGAACATCTGGTCGCGGCCCTGCACGGCTGGGTGTGCTATTCCGCGCCGGTGCACGGACCCGACGGCCGCCTGCTCGGCGTACTCGACCTGTCCAGCCGCTGGGAGCGTTCGCATCCGGCCCTCATGACCTCGGTGCGCGCGCTCGCCACCGCCGCCGAGACACTGCTGCGCGCCGCCGGGCCGGGGCCTACCCCCGGGATCCGGCTCGAATGCCTCGGCACCGCAAGGCTTTTGCGCGATGGCAGGCCGGTGCCGCTGCCGCCGCGGCAGCTGGAGATCCTGGCGTTGCTCGCACTCGAACCGGACGGTTACACCCCGGAGCAACTGCACGCGGCCGTGTACGGCGACCGGGCGGTTTCGACCAGCACCCTCAAAGCCGATGTCTCGCACCTGCGCCGGGCCACCGGCGGTGAGATCGCCAACCGCCGCTACACCCTGACCGGGCCATTGTCCTGCGACGCGGTCGATCTGCTCGCGGCGGTGGAGTCGGGCGACACCAGTTCCGCGGTCTGGCACTACCGCGGCCCGCTCCTGCCGGGCTCCGACACCCCGGGTGTCCAGGAGTGGCGCGACTACCTCGATGTCGGAGTGCGCAACGCGGTGCTCGCCAGCGACCGGCCCGAACACGCGGTAACCCTCGGCGAGAAGGCGCCCGACGATATCCAGGTGCACGAGCACGCACTGCGGTTGCTGGCGCCCGACGACACCCGGCGGGCGATGGTATCGGCACGGTTGCACGCCGCATTGCGCACCTGACTTCCACTCGCGCACACCAACCTCGCACCAACCTTCCCGGGTAATAGTGACCCGGTCAGCAGATTCCGCGAGGAGCGAGCGCCATGATCTACGCCAAACCAGGGTCCGATTCGGGCATCGTCGGCTACGCCACCCGGTACGACAATTTCATCGGTGGTGACTGGGCGGCCCCGATCGAGGGACGGTACTTCGACAATCCGTCCCCGGTCGACGGTGAAACCTTCTGCACGGTGGCGCGTTCCACCGCCGCCGATATCGATATGGCCTTGGAGGCCGCGCATCGGGCCGCCGACGCATGGGCTGCCACCTCACCCACCGTCCGCGCCGACATCCTCAACAAGATCGCCGACCGCATCGAGAACAGCCTCGAGCCACTGGCCGTCGCCGAGACCTGGGACAACGGCAAGCCTGTGCGCGAGACGTTGGCCGCGGATATCCCGTTGGCCGTCGATCACTTCCGCTATTTCGCCGGCGCCATCCGCGCCCAGGAAGGCAGCATCTCCGAGATCGACGCGGATACCGTCGCCTACCACTTCCAGGAGCCGCTCGGCGTCGTCGGCCAGATCATCCCGTGGAACTTCCCCATCCTGATGGCCGCGTGGAAGCTCGCCCCCGCGCTGGCGGCGGGCAATTGCGTAGTGCTCAAACCGGCCGAGCAGACTCCGGCCTCGATCCTGCTGGTGGTCGAATTGATCGCCGACCTGTTACCACCGGGAGTTCTCAACGTGGTCAACGGATTCGGCGTCGAGGCGGGAAAGCCCTTGGCGTCCAGCCCGCGGGTCGCCAAGGTCGCGTTCACCGGTGAAACCACCACCGGACGGCTGATCCTTCAGTACGCCAGCGAGAACATCATCCCGGTCAGTCTGGAATTGGGCGGTAAGAGCCCCAATATCTTCCTGCCGGATGTCATGGCCGACGACGACGAATTCCTGGATAAGGCCGTCGAAGGTTTCGTCATGTTCGCCCTGAACCAGGGTGAGGTGTGCACCTGCCCGTCGCGGGCGCTGATCCACTCGTCCATCTACGACGAGTTCCTGGCCCGGTGCATCGACCGGACCAGATCCATCAAGGGCGGAAATCCGCTCGACGACACAACCATGATCGGAGCGCAGGCCAGCAACGACCAATACGAAAAGATCCTGTCCTACATAGATATCGGCAGGCAGGAAGGCGCCCGCGTGCTCACCGGAGGGGAAGCACGCAAAGTGGACGGACTGCCCGGCGGGTACTACATCCAGCCGACGATCTTCGAGGGCAGCAACACCATGCGCATCTTCCAGGAGGAAATCTTCGGACCGGTGGTGTCGGTGACACGTTTCGACACCGTCGAGGAAGCGGTCCGGATTGCCAACGACACCCTCTACGGCCTCGGCGCCGGGGTATGGACAAGGGACGCCGGCATCGCCTACCGCATGGGCCGGGCGATCAAGGCGGGCCGGGTCTGGACGAACTGCTACCACGCTTATCCGGCTCACGCGGCCTTCGGCGGGTACAAGAAGTCCGGCATCGGCCGGGAGAACCACAAGATGATGCTCGACCACTACCAGCAGACCAAAAATCTGCTCGTCAGCTATTCCCCCACCAAACTCGGATTCTTCTGATGCAGAATCGGATCCTTCTGATGCAAAACAGAGTCCATCGCGTCGGCATGACCGACGCGGCGCGAGTGGTATTGCGCCGCTTGATCGAACAGCATGGCCCGGTGTTGTTCCACCAGTCCGGAGGATGTTGCGACGGCAGCTCACCGATGTGCTTCCCGACGCGGGAGTTCCGGATCGGCGCGGCCGATGTGTTGCTCGGACATCTGGCCTGGCACACCGAATTCTGGATGAGCGGCGATCAGTACGAGCTATGGAAGCACACCCATCTCACCGTGGATGTGGTCGAGGGCCGCGGTAGCGGATTCTCGCTGGAAGCGCCCGACGGCGTGCGCTTCCTCATACGGTCCCGCCTGCTGACCGACGAAGAGTCCGCTGCGCTCGAGTCCGGCCCGCCACCGCGAACCGGGGCGGAGCGGCTCACCTAGCGACCTGCCCGGAGGCGCAAGCACAGCGTAACCACGAAAGGCCCGAACACCGCCGATCGAACACAGACCCGGCGATGAAACCGAATCAGCTGCGTATTCGGATTCATCGTCTGCTGGCCGGCCGACTCGACGCAGACCGAGTCGGCCGGCCCCGGCGGGCCCTCAGCGGCCGGGTAGGAAGCGGATCGACCGCGCCACCGTCATCAGGAACCGTTGCCATTTATCCTGCGAGAGCATCGGCGGCGCATCCAGATTCAGGAACCGGGTGACCACAACCGTCCGCGGTTCGGTGAACTTCAGCAAACCGTCCGGACCGTGCCTGCGCCCGACGCCGGAGATGCCCATGCCGCCCATCGGGGCGGCGGTGCTACCCCACGCCGGCGCATAACCCTCATCGACGCAGACCGTGCCCGCATGCAGCCGCTGCGCGATCTTCTCGCCCTCGGACTTGCTCGCAGCCCAGACGCTGGCATTGAGGCCGTATTCGGTGTCGTTGGCCAGCCGGATCGCCTCCTCGGCATTTTCGACCGGATAGATCGAGACCAGCGGCCCGAAGGTCTCGTTGCGGCCGCACTCCATCTCGTCGGTGACGTCGGCGAGTACCGTCGGCTCGAAGAACAACGGGCCCAGATCCGGGCGCGCCTTGCCACCGGCCAGCACCTTCGCACCCTTCGAGGTGGCATCAGCGACATGCTTCGATACCGTTTCCAGCTGGGCCTCGGAAATGAGACTGCCGATATCGGCGGAGAAGTCGTAGGCGGCACCGAGTTTCGCGGCGTCGACCGCGGCTACGAACTTCTCGGTGAATTCGGCGGCGACCGACTTCTCCACATAGAGCCGTTCGATCGAAATGCACAGCTGGCCCGCATTGGAGAAGCACGCGCGCACTGCGGCCTTCGCCGCCTTGTCGAGTTTCGCGCCCGCCGTGATGATCATCGGGTTCTTACCGCCCAGTTCGGCGGAGAAGCCGATGAGCCTGCGGCCGCACTGTTCGGCCAGTGTCCGGCCGGTGGCCGAGGAGCCGGTGAACATCAGGTAGTCACAACTGTCCACGATGGCTGTGCCGACAATGGTGCCGGGGCCGGGGACCACCGCGAGCAGGTCGCGCGGCAGACCGGCCTGATACAGCAGTTCGGCGCCGGCGAGGGAGGAGAACGGCGTCTGGCTGTCCGGCTTCACTACCACGGCATTGCCCGCGATCAAGGCCGGGATCGAGTCGCCGATCGAGAGCAGCAACGGGTAGTTCCACGGTGCGATGACGCCGACCACGCCCTTGGGCTTGACGGACACCGCCGCCCGGTTCAGCACCGGGAATGCGCCGGGCACCCTATGGGATTCGAGCAATCCGGGCGCCGCCTTGGCGAAGTAGCGGGCCGCGAACATCAGGCCCATGATCTCTTCCTGGGCCGCCCAGCGGGCCTTGCCGGTTTCGGCCTGCACCACGTCCATCAGGAAGTCGCGATGCTCCACCACGAGAGCGCGGTACCGTTCGAGCACCGCGGCCCGTTCCGCCGCGGGCCGCGCGGCCCAGTGCGCCTGCGCCGCCCTCGCCTTGGTGAGGGCGGCGGTCACATCCTCGGCGGTACCGACCGGCACACTGCCCAGCGGCTTGCCGGTGAATGTCTCGGCAATGGACTTTCGCGAGCGTGCCTGGGGCTGGTCGATTGCGGCGAGCGCGCTCAGACGGTCGAAGACGCCGGCATCGGGGGCGGGCATCGTTGCCTCCTACTTGTGAGTAACCGCAGATTACACACAATGTACGCCGCCGAGCCGCCCGGCCGTACCCGCCGGAATCGATCGGGTGACTCCGGCGCGGATGCCGCCGGAACTGTCACGTCCGAACGCGTCGAGCGTTGACCGTTCGGCGGCGCCATGAGGCCTGGCGGTGGCTGCTGCCGATGGGCAATTCAGCGCCGGTGCTGTGGCCGCGGCCCGCACACCACTCGATCCGGGGATTTGTCGGCTCGTAGGCCGCGCCTGGAGCCCTGCCCATCAGATCGCAGAATCCGGTAGTCCGTCCGGCACATCGCCCCGGAATCCGTTGCGGGGTGGGCTATCGGAGCCGAACCCGATCGGACGGCAGTCCCCGCGTTACGGGAACGTCGATGGCTTTGAAGTCGCACGCACCCTTGGGGGTGAATGGTTCGGCAAGCTGGGCGAGGTAGCGGACCGGGTAATCGGGTTTGGCGGCCATCCCGAGGTCGGCGCTACTGAACCGGCGGGCCGGGTCGTAGCTGTAGGTGCGCAGCAGATGGTCCCAGATGAGAGTGAACAGGCCGAAGTTGACATCGCCGATGCCTGCCCATTTGAGGTGGTGGAATCGGTGGCCTTCATTGAGAGCGAGGATGTACTTGAACGGGCCGACGCGGTAGTCGGCGTTGGAGTGCTGCATCAGCAACTGCACCGCGACCGCAAGCGACAACGCCGCGGCGACAGGGACCGGCATGCCGACCAGCAACAGCGGCGTGACGCCCGCGGTCGTTTCGATCATTTGGTGCAGTGGATGTTTCATCAGCCCGTTGAACCCGTAGAACCGGGTCACGCTGTGGTGCACGGCATGAAATCGCCACAGGACGCCGATCTTGTGGCTCGCGTAATGGGTCAGAGTGATACCGAGGTCGGCGACCAGAATCGCGATCAGCACCTGGGCGGCGAAAGGCCAGCTACCGGGCCAGATCCCGTCGCCCGGGACGAAGGCGGCCAAGGCCGGGATGGCGGCGACACCGACGAGGATGAGGGTCTCGTTGACGAAGGTGTGAGCGGTGTCGCGGCCGGTGTCCCCGCTGGAAGTGTTCCAGGCCTCGTGATAGGGCAGGATGCGTTCGGCGGCGAATGAGAGCGCGATGGCAGTGATGAGCAGGACCAGCAGCCAGAGCTTATTGGCCCCACTGGCGGCCAGGGCGATGCCGAAGCCGTTGATGCCCAGCAGCATCAGCGGTGCATAGCCGTAGCGGATCAGGGGTTGCGTGAACGTGGACATAGGTTCAGCGTCGCCGCCACACCCCGGTGGGAGCTTGTAGAAATCAGCTGACCTACGCCGTGGGCGGGGGTCGCCAGCCGGTAGCGATGAGGGCTTCGGTGGGGGTGATGCCGAACAGGTCGCGGCAGGTGTTGGTGAGATGGGCGCTGTCCGCGAAGCCCGCGGCGTGCGCCGCTTCGGTGAGTGAGCCGCCCACACGGACGGTGCTCACGGCCAGTTGCAGCCGGGTCCAGCGCCGCCACGCCGCATACGGCAACCCGACCTGGGCGGCGAACAGATGCGACAGACGGCTCGGTGACATCGCCACCGCGGTGGCGAGCTCGCCCAGCGACGGCGGGCCACCCGGAGTCGCGGCGGCTACCCGCAGTGCCTCGGCCACCACCGGATGTGAGGACCGTCGCGGTGGTGGCGCTGCCGAATACTCTTGCAGGAGTGGCGGCGTGGATCGCGGTTCGGCGGCGGCGATCCAGCTGGATACTCGGCCGGGAGGCAGTCCGTACAGGCGAGCCAGGGCGGCACGGCCGGTAATGCTGCCCGAGTCGAGGTAGGCGAAGAAACCGGTGGTAGCCGGGGTGGCGCGGACTTCGTGGCGGGCCCCGGGTGGGATGATCGCCAGCTGGGCAGGGGCGGTGTGGCCGGTGGCGTCGGTGAGCGTCAGCTCGCCCGCGGTGACCAGCAGGACCTGAATGGCGGCGTGGGAATGTGCTGCGGTGTCACCGATTTCACCGGTGAACGCCATCAGCCCCGGGGTGAACACCACCCCGCCGAGCCACCGCGGCACGCTCACGGTCACCGCTGCTCACCGCGCGCGGGCAGCCGCGCGGCAAGGTTGGGAGCGACGGCGGCGCCGACCCAAAACACAGACGACATTGCGTGAGTGTAGGCATCGGCGAGCCGCTCAACGCACGGCGGGCGCAGCGATGTGGCCGGGTAGCGGCGGGCCCGAATGAACCGGCGTGCGTCAGGATAAGAAGGTCGCCGCGGTGACGGCGACATCGGCATAGCTGTAGTACCACCCGTTCCACGTGTTGGCGACAATGACGTGGAAGGCATGGCCACTGGCCGGACCATTGGTGATCCGCCACAAACCGTTTCCGTACCCGGTCGCCGTGCTGACACTGCCATCCGACCACGCGAAGGTGGCCGCACTGGTCGCGCCGGGCGCGTTCCACGGAATGGTCGCCCTGAACTGTCCGGCGTCGATACCTGGGAGCAGCGAGCTGACGCACTCGCGCAGAGTGGCCGCACGCTGGATGCTCTGCCCCGCGCTACCCGAGCCGAGGACCAATCGGCCGGTCATCAGGCTGCCTTGGTGGCAGCCGCCGTAGCCCGGCGGCTGGGTCTGCCCTTGGGGCGCACCCAGCACGGATACCGCACACAGAATCGCTGTCACGAGCACGCTTCGACGAACAGACACGGCACCACCTCCCTGCGACGGGGACAGCGAGAAGGATAATCCCGACCCGTCCTCATTTCTCGCTCATGCCGATTGCCCGGCGCTCGGCGCGGCGGGCGTGGGACTACCCGAACGGTGGCGACTGTCGCGTTCTTCTGGCGAAGTTCGGTCGGCCGATCAGGCGGGCCGATCAATGGTCGGCGCTGCCATTTTCCGGGCACCGGTGTGCTGCAGTTCGCGAACTGCTCGGCGCTTCAGCCGCGCGCAACGCAGTAGATACAGCGGGGTGGGCGGCAGCCATCCGAGTTGCCGGGCCATGCCGAGGTCGCCGATCGGGCAGGGGTGTCGGCGGAGAGCGTGTACAAGGCATTCGGCACAAAGGCGGCCCTGGCCAAGGCTGTGTTCGACTTCGTCATCGCCAGCGACGACGAACCCGTACCGGTATACGAACGGCCCGAGCAGAACCCGACGTGCGCCGCAAGATCGAGATGTTCGTCCACGGCCTTGCGCGGCGGCAGGCGCGGTCCGCCAAGGCACAGATCCTGATCCGGGACGGCAGGCACGTCGATGATTCGCTCACCGAGGTGTGGGACAAGCTGGCCGAGGAGGGCTTGGTCGGAATGACCATGCTGGGGCGACACCTCCTGGAGACCGGCCAACTGCGCGACGAGATCGATCTCGATGAGGTACGCGACGTCCTCTGGAACTACCTTGCCATCGACACCTACGAACGGCTGGTGCTCGCCAGGGGGTGGTCCCTGGACCGGTATGCGGACTGGGTCGCTCACGCGATCATCTCCGCGATCACCCGAGGGTGAACCACCGTTACCCGGCAAGGAGATCCATCACCGATTCCGCGTATTTGCGGTCCCTGGCCTCGGACTGGTCGCAACGGATTCAGGTGAGGCCGCGGCGGTCCTCAACTACCGAAACGGCAGACGATGATTCGCGCCGATCGCTGAGCAAGCCGGTAGGTCAGTTCGTTTGAACCGCAATGCGGATGCCGAGACCGACCATGACGCTACCCATCGCGGCGTCGAGGGTGCGGCGAACGCGGGTGCGGGTGAAGACGTGGCGCAGTGCGCCGATGCCGTTGGCTACCAGGGTGAACCAGATCAGGCTGACCAGGGTCGCGAGGATTCCCACCTCGATGGTGTCGAGCAGTGATGGTGCGGCGGGAACGAACTGGGGCACCAGTGCGATGAAGAAGACCGCGACCTTGGGGTTGAGCAGGTTGTTCAATAGGCCTTGACAGAACGCGGCGCGGATCCCGCGACGTTTGGGGCCGACGGCCTCGGAGAGCTCGTAATCGCCGCGGCGGGCGGCAAGCAACGCACGGATCCCGAGGAATGCCAAATACGTCGCGCCGACCAGCTTTACGGCCGTATATGCGACGGCGGAGGCGGCCAGCACGCTCGCGATGCCGATGGCAGTCACCAGCGACCAGGCGAACACGCCCAACGCCACCCCGGCTGCACTGGCCATACCCGCACGCCGTCCGGAGACCGCGGCATTCCGAATGACTATCAGGAAGTCGGGCCCGGGAGACATGGCTCCGAGCAGCATCACTCCCCCGAGCGCGAAAACCTGTGCGGTCGACATCATCCGATCAGCCTACGATTTCTGCGAGCAATGCACATCATCTTATCTATGTCAATTCCAGTCTCGTTCAACGGGACCCGGGCGACCGCCGGTTAGTGACGTGGATTACGTTGTCCCGATGTTCAGAGCGAGGCTTGGTGTCCGCGCCCGGATACTTGCGATCGCGCTCATCCCGAGCCTGACTCTGCTCGTGATCGGCGTCGGCGCGGCGGGCTACCTGGTCAATCGGGGAAACCACGCCAAAGAATGGGCCGCTGCGATGCAGCAGGTGATCGCACCGACGGCCGAGATGATGCAGGCGATACAGCTGGAACGGCAGCTGACGCTGACCCGCCTGGCCGGGGACGAATCGGTAACACCGAGTCTCACCGCGGCCCGCGTGCGCCTGGATAACGCACTGCGCGAGGTGAATACGGCCTCGGCACCGCTGATCGAACTCGACCCCGACAAGATCGACGGCAAGTTCGAGGACAGTTCGTCGCTGACCACGCACCTGACCGCCGCGCGGGCCGGCGTCGACGCGGGCGCACTCCCGGTCCTGGACGCGTACGGCTTCTACAACCGTCTGCTCGACATCGTCGCGATCGGCGGGCAGATCGCCCAGCAGACCGCGCCGGACTCCGAGACCGCGGTCGAGTTGGCCGAATCGATCCGGATGCTGTACGCGGCCGAATCGATGTCGCGCAGTAACGCGGTGGCGCTGGCGAACGTCGCGGGTGACGGTAACCTCCTCATCCCGATGGAAGAGTTCCTGCGCGAGGTCGGCTTCTATCACACCGAAATCAGCTATCTCAGTGGTGAGCTCGACACTCATCAGCGCGAAGCCGCCAAAGCACTGACCAGCAGTGCCGCCTGGCATCAGCTGACGACGATGGAAAACGCCATCGCGCAGCGCAATACGACTCCCCCCGCGAGCAGCACGAACTCCTCGATCGGTACCGGCGGTTCGAGCCGGGCGGCCGCCCCGGCGCCGCTGCCCATGGAAATACCGGAATGGCAGAACGCGGCCGCGCAAGTGAACAGCGGGCTCATCAATATGTGGGTGGTGCAGAACGAGCACGCCCACGGGCTCTCCGAGGAGGTCGGAAGGCGCAACGCGGCCAATTCGCTGTGGGCGGGTGGAATCGTGCTGGTGGTCAGCATCGCGGCCTTCTTCGTCGCCCTGGTATTGGCGAACCGGATCATCCGCAGGCTCAAGCGGCTGCGCGGCGAAACGCTGGCTCTCGCCGACGAACGGCTGCCCGATATGATGCGCAGGCTGCGCGCGGGCGAGGCGATCGACCCGGCAGCCGAATCACCGCAGCTGGACTACGGTCACGACGAGATCGGTCAAGTCGCCAAGGCATTCCAGCACGCGCACACCGCGGCCGTGGAGGGCGCCGTCGGCGAGGCCCGCACCCGTGAGGGCGTGAAGGCGGTATTCCTCAATATCGCCCATCGCAGCCAGATCGTGGTGCACCGGCAGCTGGAGATCCTCGACGAGGCCGAGAACCGGCAGGAGGATCCGGCTCTGCTGGAAACCCTTTTCCGGCTGGATCACCTGGCCACCCGAGAACGCCGCAATGCCGAGAATCTGATCATTCTCGGCGGCGGGCAGCCGGGACGACAGTGGCGCAACCCGGTGCCGCTGATCGATCTGGTGCGCTCGGCGGTCGGTGAAACCCTGGACTATGCGCGGGTTCGGGTGGCGCGGCTACCCGAGACGCACGTGGTGGGCTCGGTCGTCGCCGATATCGTGCATCTGCTCGCGGAGTTGGTCGACAATGCCACCTCGTTCTCGCCGCCTCAGTCGAAGGTCGAGCTCTTCGGCAACGTGGTCGGCAAGGGCGTGGTCGTCGAGATCAGCGACCAGGGTATGGGCATGCCGCAGGGCGAGCTGGACCGGATGAACGAGATGTTGCGCAACCCACCGGATTTCGGTGTCGCCGCGCTCTCGGTCGACTCCCGGCTCGGATTGTTCGTGGTCGCGCAGCTGGGTATCCGGCACGGCGTCACGGTGCGGCTCGCCGACTCCGACTACGGCGGCATCCGCGCGATCGTGCTGCTGCCGACGTCATTGCTGGCGGCCGAAACCGTCACGCGCCCGTCGGAACCGGAGCTGCCGGATGCGGCCCGGCGCCACCGGCACCCCGTGCCGTTCATCGAATCCGCGCAGGCCAGCGCGGGCGAGTCCGAATCGGCCGTGCTCACCGCACCGCCTGTGACGCCACCGACGGCGGCGCCCTCGGTCACCACGACCGGCCCGCAGCCGACCGGACCGGATGGCCGACCGCTGCTGCCGCGCCGTAATCGACAGGCCAACCTCGCGCCGGAACTGGCCAAGCCCGCCGTCGTGGAACCGGTTTCAGAACGCGAGCGTTCCGCCGAACAGGCCCGAGATCTCATGTCCGCCATCGAGAATGGAACCCGGCAGGGCCGCCGTGCGCAGCCCACCGACGAACAGGAACAGGAAGGCGACGGTGACCGCTCCCAAAACCGGTGATCTCAACTGGCTACTGGACGACTTGGTGGACCGCTTGGCCGGGGTGCGCCATGCGGTGGTGCTCTCCACCGACGGCCTGCTACTGGGCCGCTCTACCGCGATGAGCCGGGAAGACGCCGAACATTTCTCGGCCATGTCCTCGACACTGTACGGGTTGGCGCGTAGCGCGGGCAGCCGCTTCGACGGCGGCGGCGTGCGGCAAGCGGTGATCGAACTCGATCGCGCGGTGCTCTTCGTGACCTCGGCGGGCGATAACGCCTGCCTGGCGCTGCAGGCATCGGAGACAGCGAATCTCGGTATGGTGGCCTACGAAATGAACGTCACCGTCCAGCGTGTCGGCACTTATCTCTCCACCCCTGCGCGCCTGCCATGACACGCCGGGGTGAGCCATGGTTCGATGAGGCGGCCGGACCGCTGGTCCGGCCGTACGCGCTGACCCGGGGCCGCACCATGGGCGCCGGGCATGACCTGGACATCCTCACCGTGGTTGTCACCGCCGACCCCGCGCCAACACTGCGGCGCACCGAGCCGGAGTATGCGCGGATCGTTCGGCTGTGCGCGGCGCCCCAATCGGTCGCCGAGGTGGCCGCTAATCTGAAACTCCCTTTGGCAGTGACCAAGATCCTCGTCGGCGACTTGATCGGCGAGGGCCATTTGATCTTCCGGTCCCCGGTTCAGCCGGAGGCCGGACCCGGTGATCTCAACGTATTGCGAGCGGTACTGGATGGCATCCGAAAACTTTGACCCGGCCCGGCACGACCCGAGCACGGCTCCACACTTGGCCGCGTCGGTCAAGATTCTCATCGCCGGTGGCTTCGGCGTCGGCAAGACCACCATGGTGTCGGCGATCAGCGAGATCGCGCCATTACGCACCGAGGAGCTGATCACCGAGGTCAGTACCGGCGTCGACGATCTGTCCGGCGTCGAGCAGAAGCACACCACCACGGTGGCACTGGATTTCGGGCGCATCACCATCGACCGCGACCTGGTGCTCTACCTGTTCGGAACCCCCGGGCAGGACCGCTTCTGGTTCCTGTGGGACGAACTGGCGCGCGGCGCGCTGGGTGCGGTGGTGCTGGCCGACACCCGACGCCTGGGCAATTCTTTCGCCGCCGTGGACTTCTTCGAGCGGCGCGGCCTGCCGTTCATCGTCGGGGTGAACTGTTTCGACGGCGCACCGCGCTATACGGTCGACGAGGTGCGCGACGCCCTCGATCTCGATCCGCATACACCGGTGCTGCTCTGCGATGCCCGCGAACGGGAGTCGTGCAAGAACGTGCTGCTGGTGCTTGTGCAACACCTGATCGAGCTGGCCGGGCGCGAACCGGTCGCCACCTGAGCGCCGCTCACCGCGTTCGGCGGTCGGTGCCGAGATAGTGGCCGACCACGCCGTCGACGGTGAGGTCATTCAGGCAGCCGACGAGGCGGCGGTGGGTGTGTTCGCCGAGCGCGGGCTCCAGCGTCACGGTCCAACCGTCGCCCGCCGCCTCCGGGCCCGCGACGACGCGGACGTGGTTCACGTGGCTCGCGCACTGCTTCCACAGGCTCAGCGCCGGGTCGATATCCGGCGTGGCAGCGCGCGATTCGGCGTCGAAGTGCACGATCGCGCGCGATTCGGTACCACCGCTATCGGTCTCGAATTGCAGTTTCGCCGCCCCGGCGGCGACTGCCAGAACGGTGAGCACCGCGAGGACGGCCCACAGCAGCACCCGGCGCACGGCTCACCGCCGCGGTCGGGTGACGGGGCCACGCAATAGCTGTAGCCGATCCGTGCTCGGGGTGAGAAACCCATCGGCGGGTAGCCGCAGTCGGTCCAGGCCGTCGATGATGCGGCGTTCGGCGGCGGGGCCCGCGGTCGCCTTCGCGAGCCGCTCGACCAGCCAGGCCAACCCGGTCAGCAATACACCCCCGGCAAGCAGTACCGGCACGAATACACCGAGCCGATCCGGTCGGGCGAGCCAGCCGAAGGTGACCCGCGGCGCCGGGGTGGCCGCGTGCACGATGCGGGCCGTGCGTTCCCGCTCGTCGGTGCTGCCGAGGGTGTGTTCGAGGGCGCGCAGTCGACGCGTCACCAACATGCCGACCAGTGCCACCTCCGCGGCGATGAACAGCGTCGCGGTCATGATGGCGCGATTCCACTCCCACCGGTACAGGTAGACGAAAACATAGGCGCCGGTGGCGATCAGGGTGGTGATTGCCAGGAATACGCCCACGCCGCGCGCGTTCATCGGACCCACTTCCTCGGCGACGGGACGCCGTGCCGTTCGGTTCTCACTGTTCCGGTGATCCGGTCGTGGCGCGCACCTCACCGGTGCGCCCGTCCAGTTCGATCACCGCGCCGTCGGGTAGGCGCCGAGTGGCATCCGGATAGTCCACCACCACCGGAATCCCGTGTTCGCGCGCCAGAATCGCCAAATGGCTCAGCGGGCTGCCGGTTTCGGCGATGAGCCCGGCCAAGCGCGGGATCACCACCGCCAGACGCGGATCCAGATGCCGGATCACCAGTACGGATCCCTCCGGTGGCCGGTCGCCGATGTGCACCATGCCGCGGCCAACTCCCCCGCCCGCGCCGACGCCCTGCCCGGTGCGGCTGCGCCGACGGGTCACCGGGACCGGGAAGCCGTCGGTGGCGAGCCGGAATTCCGCGGGCAGGGACGCCTCGCCGCGGTGGTGGCGGGCGGCCAGATCCTCTGGCGGGCGTCGATGCTGGAGTGTCGGGGCGAGTTCGGTGAAACGCAGCAATGCGACCGCCGCTGGATCCGCGAGCGTCCCGGCCGCCGCCAGTCGGGCGCCCAGTTCCCACGCGGCGCGCGCGCCGAGCTCCTGAACCCAGCGCGCCCGCAGCCGCAACGCTTCGCGGGCCAAGGCCATGGCACCGACCTCGCAGCTGTGCGCCGGGATCGCACCGGTCGCGGCGGGTGGCTCGGGGGCAGGTCCGATCCGCGGCGGCACCAGCGCGAGAACGACCGGTAGCTCCTCGATCACCCGGTCCGGCGGGATGCCCTGGGCACGAGCCTGATCCAGGGCGGCCAGGGCCATGGCCGCCGCGGTGGGCGCGGCTTCCCGCGCGTCGCCGAGCATTCCGGCCAGCGCCTCGTGGCCGTGCACCGCGGTCAATGTGGTGCGGGCGTTGGCGAGAACGGCGAGCAGGTCGGCGTCGGTCAGGCCCGGCAACGGGGGTATCTCGGCAAGGTCGGTATCGATCCGCGCGCAGAGCCGGTCCGCGAGTTCGGGCAGCGCCGCGGCCAGCCTGCCGACCCGCGCGGCCGCGCCCAGTCTGCGGGCGCCCGGCCGGGGATCCAACAGCCGCAGCGGATTCCGCCGCGGTGTTGTGACGCCGAGCAGTTCGAGATCGGCGACCGCGACCCCGAGCACCGCGGTGGCGACCGGTGAGGTGCGCAGCTTCCGGGGCGGGGCGGCGCCGGTCAGATCGAGGGCGACCCGCAAGCCCTCGGACAGCGGGGTGAGCCAGAGGTCCTGCTCGAGCGGGCGCAATGGATCCGGGAAGGTCTCGGCCAGCGGCCCCGGCCCGAGCACGGGACCCGCGAGCGGGCCGTGCAACGCGGTGATCGGCCGCGCCTGCAACAGCAGTACGCGCCCCGCCGAATCGATCGCCCACTCGATGTCCAGCGCCGGGCCGAAGACCACCTCGGCGCGCCGCGCCAGTCGAACCACCTTGCGGCGCAAGAGCATCGGCAGCGGCACGGAATCCTGGGTGATGACCTCCCGCACCCGGCCGCGCCTGGTCAGCCGGGCGGTCCACCCGGCCTCGGTGCCACCGACCACCGTGCTCGGTCCGCCACGTACCGCGGTGATCAACATGCGGTCGGTGCGCCCGGTGACCGGGTCGGCGGTGAACACCACACCACCCCAGACCGCCGCGACGAACGGCTGCACCAGCACCGCCATCGGCGCCGTACCGTCGGCGCGGTCGACCGGCGCGGTCGCGCCGGAGGCGAGCACCTCGTCGACGGCATCCCGGAACCCCTGCCAGTCACGCACATCCAACACCGAGGTGAACAGTCCCGCCATGGACTGTTCCGCACCGTCCTCGGCGACCGAGGACGAACGCACCACCAAGGCGGTCTTCCCGCTATGGGACAGACGCCGCCACTGCTCCTGCGGCGGGTCGCCGCTCGGCGACCACGCTGTGGTCAGCACGAAACCTTTCAGTACGGGAAGGCCATTGGCGGCGGCTCGCGCGAGTGCGGCGGCCTTGGCCCCGGCGAGTTCGGCATTACGGGCCGCGGGATCGGAGAGCGCGAGGACGGCGGGGTGCATCGCCGTGGTGGTGAGGGTCATCGATCTGCCTTCGACGGGAAAACGACGTTGTTTCGCTCGAATGGACCGGTTCGCGGATCAGTGCCCGCGCCGGACCGAAGGCGGGACCGGGGGCGCCTGCGCGGCGAAGACGTTGCGCCGCAGTGGAATTGCTGACGCTACTACGGTCAGCGCCGCCGTTGATGCCGGGGTCGTCACTATGACCTCCTAAGAGGAGATGATTACTCCACTTACGTGTATTCCAGTGTTTCCCCGCGGATCGCGGCTGTCAAGGAATGGACGTTCGTCTTGAGAGTCGCGGAGTTCACTTCCCCGAGGCCTGTCGGACGCCTACTGTTCAAGGTACGATCTTCAGCTGCGTCCGAGTGACCCTGCCGGACAACGTTATTCATCAGAAACGGAGTCGGACACCGCTGGACCCGCTGAGCACTGTCGGATCGGGGTGTTTCCGGCGGACGCGTCTAAGCACCGGCATGCCCTGATCGACCGGGAGCTCTATATTCCCGAGTCGTGGACGGCCGATCCTGAGCGGCGCGGTGATGCCGGAATTCGGAACTCGCCGACCGCACCGCGCGTGCGCACGAACCGGGCGCGGAGTTCGGCGACTGAGCCTGGCGGCGGCTGTCGATCGGTGCCGGAGCGCGCGGAAGCCGGGAGTACGAGTGGGCGCGCCGCCGGATCGACGACACCCGGTCAGCCGGGCGGGCACTGGCCGCTGGCCCGGCGCGGCATCATCCGACCTACCGAGGTCGCCTACTACCGCTGCTACGGTCCGGCGCGGTTGGTCGACGTGGCCTGGACCGCCATCCGCCTCGATGACATGCGGTCTACGGAGACCGATTCGGTGGACTCGGTATCGACGGTTTGCGGTGCGGCGGCCGTCCCTCCATCGGTATGGTCGCCGCACCGCGGGGGTCGTGTTGTCAGCGTGGATCGGATAACGGCTCGTCCGATCCGCCACCGGTGCGGAGGGCGAGGGTTTGTTTCGGCGTCCAATAGATGCGGCCTTTGTCGAACTCCTGATAAGCACCGGTGTCGAACGGGATTTCATCGGAAGTCGGCCAGCCGAGAGGGCCGTTCTCGAATCCGCTGCGGTTCCAGCGTTCCCGGATTTCGCCGTGTACCACGTGCGCCGGGCGGCCATCGCGCCGGTAGAGCGCCCCGTACTGGAAGCCCTGCACCTCGCCCCATTCCGCGCCGTTCGGGTCGTGCAGCACGGTGTGATCGGTGACCGGATAGCCCAGGGGGCCTGCTTCCCATCCCGTTTCCGCGTACTTGTCGAACAGCGACCCCGGAATCGGATGCGCGCCGGTGGACGGGTGCCAATAGACATACCCGTTGGTGAATTGGACGAATCTGCCCACACCGTCGGCTGTCTTCATTTCTCCGTCGGCGCCCACCCGCGGTCCGAGCCACGGCGTCACCGCCGCCTTCTCGCCGATTGCCCCGGCCGCCGGTACGCCACTGGCGAATTCCTGAACGCGTCCGGCGAATACGTCCCACGGGAAGTTCGGGCCGACGTCGGTATGGTTGCCGATCCCGAGGCATTCGGTCACATATTTGTGGTCGGAGATCCCGTCCCGCTCCGTATACGGCGGAGCGATGACGTCAGTGGCGAAACCATATTTCCTCGCATCCTGAACGGCCAGCCAGGCGGCGATCCGAAGGTCGTTCTCGATGGCCAGCCATTCGTCCCGCGACCAGGACGCCCGGCTGCCCGCGAAGCAGAGATTGATCGTCCGGCTATTGGCATCGAGGACCGACCACGACGCGTAGTCGGTATCGACGACATCACAGACGATCCCGTCCCTGACCGTGTAGTGATAGGAGACACCGTTGGCCGGGTTGTTGAGATAATTCGCCAGCGATTCGGCCGAGCTGTTGCCTTCCTGAGTGTGTAGCAAGAAGTTGGTGACGCGAGTTCCCCAGCGCTCCGAGCGGGAGTTTCCCATCCTGTCGAGTTCGGTGAATTCCGGGGGTTTCACGGTGTGTTCTCCTCTCGCCGCAGCACGATCGATGGACCACTGCCCGAAATCGGCAGCCAGGATGTCGTTGACGTCGACGGAGCTACCGTCGATGAGCGGGCCCGGCTCGGACGGGGTGTCGATGACGCGCTGATACAGCACGGCCTCCGGAGTGTCGAGCCGGTTGCCGGACCATGCCCGCGTCTGCCAGGCCCAGGACCGGCCTTCGGGAGTCCGGCCGATCACGCCGTCTTCGATGGCCCAGGCGCACACCCTCGATGAGCCGTATATTCCGGTCCATTCCCAGCCGATCGCGTCGTTGACGCCGCGGAAGAAGTCGACGGCCCGGTCGTTCCAGTCTCTCAGTGAGATATCCTCGTCGACCGCGAAGAAGATTGGGCACGGGTCGGGACCACCGGCGGCGATATGGATCTGCCGGGCTTGACGGCCCATTCGGCGCCCACCGTCCTCGCCCGTCGTCCAGTCCGAGGGAGCCTGGGGGTTGCCTGGCTTGCCGTACTGCCATATCGAAACAATATCGAGTCCAGCGGCTTTGAGCTTATCGACATACGCCCTGGTCACCGGCTTGGCGCCGAAACTCGCCCCCGGCCTGCTCGGTGAGACATAGACCAGGACAGCGCTGTGACCGGCTGCCCTGATCGCCTGCGGGTCGATCAAACGCGCGGCGAAATCAACTGCCGTACCCATCGGGGAACCTCCATTCGTCGCGGGTGGCGGGTCCGCGGCTTCGGCGAGCAGCGGTAGCGGGTCGAGCCGGTCGGGTCCGGGCGGCGCCCAGAACAGCCGATGCCATTCGACGTGCACGTGCGGGGCGACACCGCCATTGGATGTGGGATCGGGGTTGATCCGGGCGATTCTCTGCCCGGCGCGCACCCGATCGCCGACCGTGACCTCGCGGATCACATGTCCGTATACGGTTGTGCCGCCCCCGTCTTCGGCGGGATGGTCGACGACGACCCAGCCCGCCGGGTCGGGTCCGCCGAATCCGGATGCCGGACCCGCGAATACCACCATGCCCGCTTGGGCCGCGTAGACGGGTAGTCCCCCGCTGCCGCCGCGCCGGCCGAGATCGATACCCCAATGGAAGCCGCTGTCGCGGGGACCGAAGGGGGAGGTGAGAATACGACCGCGCGCCAGGGGCCAATATCTGATCATGCCGACCTCGCACGGGATCGGTTCTCATATGCCTCGATCACGATGTTCTCCGGGAAGACACAGCCCCGATGTGGCTGTAGCGATACGGTTGCCTACCGAGTAGAGCAGGGCGCGGGATACGGATCCTCATCCGAACCGATGAGAACGCGCGCCCTGCCGATCACCTGAGGGAGTTACGGAACCGAGTATCGGAGTACTCGCGTGCACCGCCTGGCAAATACCTATAATCAGGCGAACAGTCCGCCGTTTCTCGTGTGCCACAGGTCATTTCACATGCCGATGACAGTCGAGAGCTTCTCCGGGATCGTCGCGCGAATCAACAGCGCGGCGCTACATCCTGATGGCTGGGCGGAGGCGGTGCAGGAAATCGTCACGGCGCTGGGCGCGGACCACGGCGGTCTGGTCGAGTCGGGATCCGGTAGCCGACAGATGACCGCCTGTTCGATCGGGGCAGACGAACTGCGCCACAGCTACAACACCCGATTCTGGCGTATCGATCCGATCGCGAGCGCGCTCGAGCACGCACCCGCCGGTGTCATCACGACCTATGACGAGCTGCTGGAGCCGGATTACCTGCGCCGGCATCCCTTCTTCAGCGACTGGATGATGCCGCACGGGCTAGGCAACGGGATGCTCGCGCTGCTCACCAGCGGCAGCCGGACATCGTGGATCGGGGTGTATCCCGAACGCGGCCGCAACCTCGACCGGTCCCAGGCGACTTCCTCGATGCGCCTGCTGCTCCCGCATCTGCGGCACGCGCTGACCGTGCAGTCGTGCTTGACCGACGTCAAGGCAGAGCGCAATCAGGCTGTCGCCGTGCTCGACCGGCATCGGCACGGGCTGGTGATCGTGTCGCGTTGCGGGGCGATCAACTACGCGAACCCCGCGGCATTGTTGATCCTGGAATCGCGAGACGGCCTCGGCATGGGGCGCGGCGGCAACCTCGAATCGTCGGACAGCCGAGCCACTGTCGGGCTGCGCGCCATGATCGAATCGGCGGTGCGCAAGGATGGGCCGTACGTCGGCGGGCGCACCCTGATCTCCCGGCACAGTGGCGGCAGCTCGTACGCACTGCTGGTGGTGCCGCTGGACCCGGGGTCGGGTCGCCTCGACGAGGACAGGTCGGCGGCCCTCGTCGTCATCGTCGACCCGGATCAGCAAACACCGGGGTGGCCCCAGGCGCTTCGGCAACTGTACGGCTTGACCGGGGCGGAAGCCCGCGTCGCGGCGGCGGCACTACGCGGCGAGGGTCTGCGTTCGATCGCGGAGGAACTGGCCGTCGCGGTGAACACCGCGCGCACACATCTGCAACACGTCTTCGACAAAACCGGAACACATCGTCAGGCCGAACTGGTTCGAGTGCTGACTACCGTGCTGTGCGGAACCGGCCAGTTCGAGGGGACCGCGAGTCACGGCACCTGCCGCAGCGGCACCGATCTGCCGCCATAACCCCAACGGAGTTCGGGATGCGCACCGGTAGAGGGGTTCCGGTAGAAACGGCGCGAAAACAACGGGTCGACCGGCCAAGCCCTGGAGCGTCGTGACCCGCAGCGCCGGTATCCGATCTTTGGCCGCTGACCTCACCGAAATGGATCGACACCACGACCTGGCACACGTCCTCCCAATGGGTAGTGATCTCGTCGATGTCGATACGACCCCGGGCGGCCTGATCCAGCGGCCCGTAGTCGGCCCGAATATCGAACCGCCACAGACGCTGATCGGGCAGGTTCGCCAACTGCGGCCGGTACCGATATCCGGCCGGATGCAGGAGCCCGAAGACAATATCGCTGTACGACCCGGTGTCGGTGATGATCGAATCGGGCACCCGGCCGCCGCGCTGGCTCTGCCACACGTCAACCATGTGCAGCGAGTCGCGCGGCGTGCCCGACACGACCTCGGCGGCCAGGCCCGCGGCCTGATCGTTGAGCATGTTCAGCCAGGTGATCCCTCGTCGGCGTCCGAAGAATCGTGGGCTCGGCCGTGCGTGGATCGTGCGGATCGGGGTGACCTAACAGCCAGCCCCGTTCACCGAATCAACTCACTAGCTAGATAACTGGTGTCATGAACGACGCCCCCGAGTAGGAGAAGGCCAGGTCATTCGACAGACACGCATGGGACTGGTCTGCTCATCAGGCGGATCGCCAACAGGGCAACCCAAATGCCGCCGGCAATGATCCCAATCCGTTCAATGAGCCCTGCTGGTCCCCCGTCTACCAATTTGGCGGTGAGGACGAAGGCGACATAAGAGGTGACGACCAGCAGGCCAGTGGCAACCGAATACCAGGACCAGCCCCGACTTTCGAGCGCCTCATCGCGCCTTGCCAACACGAAGCAAGCCGCAGTCAGCGAAGTGAATTGAACCAGACCTAAGAGACTATGAATGGCGCCGTGAATGGTTAGCGCTTCCGACGCTCCTGGTGGGTAGCCCAGCGACGGGTCGGGAAGGATAGGCCCGATGGCGACGAAGGTGAAGCCATAGATGCCGAGCAGGATGGGCCCCCAGGTGGAACCACGTCCTGTACGCAGAAGCATCCTCATCCCGATGGCAAAAGCGAGCAGGAGCGCTCCGGTGACGATGTAGTTGGTTATTTGCATCCACCCGCCAGGCCCCAGTTCGAGGTTGCTGTCGGGGACTACCCAGGCGTTGTAGTCAGGGCGTATGGCCCCAAGGACGAGAATGACAACAATGTTGAGCAGCGGAGCAATGACACCGCAAGCCAGCAGCAGTCTCATCGTCGCTGACTGCTCTCCAGGACGTTGTGCTGAGGTTTGGGCGGTCTGTGGCTTCGCAGGGCTGAGGTTGTCGGTCACGACACGTGTCCTCTCGTCGTCGATCGGGGTGAGGGTTCGAGTTGCGTTCGGCTCGCCGACCGCACCCGAGGTGAACACCACTATCGACCGATCAGTCACCCCGGAGATTGGAAAAATGTTCCCCAGGCCCGGTACCGATCCAGGGCGATGGCAGGCAGATTGTCCGCGTGCAGCGCCCCCGGTGTGCGGTCCGCGAAGATCGCCACATCCCGGCACAGATGAGCCTGATCGGTGTACCCACACACCGCAGCGACGTCGGCGGCGGGCCGGCCCGCCAGCAAACCGACGACCGCGCACCGGAATCGGACCAGCATCGCCGCCCGCTTGGGTGTCAGACCGATCTGGGATTCGAACCTCGCCCACAGCCGTTTACGGCTCCATCCGAGGGATTCGGCGAGCTCGCCGACCTTCACCTGGCCACCGGAGGCGAGTATGCGATGCCAGGCAGCGATCACCTCGGGATCCGGCGTCCGCATCGGCCTGTCACACTGCGCCAGAAACAATTTCGTCAGTGCGAACCGTTCCTCCCAGGTCCCGGCGTCCGCGAGTTGCTCCCGCAATCGCCGAACCTCGGATCCCCACAACTCCTCCAACGGGACAACGCCACGGCCCAGATTGGTTGCGGCAATACCCAACAGGGAGTGCGCCCGGATCGGCGACAAGCGAACCTCCACGCACTCGGCATGTCTGCTACGAATGCGCATGGCCGCCATGGGAAGTCCCACGACGAAACCGCCCAATTCCTGCCGACCACCAGCGTCGTCGACAATCAGCTCGCGACCCCCGAACTCGATCACCACGGCAACCGCCGTCGTCGCGGCAACCCGCAAGTCCAACCCAACGCCACCCACATCGCGGTATCCGATGATCGCGGCACCCGATGGCGCGGCAGCGGACGGACCCGCGAAATCCCAACCCACACCAGGCCCGCAGCCGACATCCGCAACTCCCACCTCGTCCAGGCTACGGAAACGTGAAAACCCTGTGCAGCACCCACACGCAACATTGCGATGGGAGTCGGGCCATGGTCCGCATCAACACTCATGCTCCAGGACGTCTGGCCGATCCCGACTGGGACGACGTCATGAATGTTGATGCGGACGGCGCTCGGCGGTCATTGCTGGGTTGTGGCGCCGAGTTCGATGGTGATCGCGTCGACCAGCAGGTGGCGGGCGCGGTCGAGGGGTATCGATCCGCTGTGCCAGCGTTCGGACAGTCCCTCGACCAGGGCGGTGAGACGTTCCGCGGCCGCGGCGTCGTCGACGTCGGCGGCTACGGTGCCGACATCTCGAGCTTGCCGGATGAGGTTTCGATGTCGGTATTCCAGGAGTGGGTCGATGCCGCTAGCCGTTCACGCAGATCGGTGTGGAACACGGCGCTGGCGCGCAGTTCGCCCCAGGCGATGGACCTGGCCACGATCGCCAACACGATCGCCGCGTTCGAACCGGTGTCTATGCCCGGCTTGGGAACCCCCGTCGGATTCAACCGCGGTGGATCGCCGCGAGAACGGCCTCGGCTTGGAAATCCGCACCGGCAGCATTCGGATGCAGCGGAAACGCGATCAGCGCCGGATTCCTGATCGAGAACGGGACAAACCCTTCGACGTAGCGCACCGTAGGCGCCTGGCACACGTCGTGGCCGACGCTCGGGGTGTAGACGTCGACCAACTCTGCGTTCGAAGCCGCCGCCTCGCGCGCCAGCATGTCGTTCAGCCGCGCCAATGTGTCGCGCAGGTAGACGATGTCGATGTCGGCCATAGGAATGAACGGCCGGCATCCCGTGCCGTCCACCGGCGCGACCGTGAGGTAGTTGACCACCAGAATCCTGGCCTTCGGCGATCGTTGCCCGATCTCGGCTAGCACGGCGGCGATCTTCGGCGCGACCGCGGCGATGTTGTCCGCCATCCGGTCGACTCCGCCCCTGGTGTATTCGGCGACACAGCTGTCCTCCGGCGGCAGCACCGCGGCGGGATCGAGCGCCTTCGGATTCACGCACTCCGCCAGCAGCTCCTCCAATCCGATGTCGTTGCCGCCGATGCCGATCGTCACCAGGTCGGTGGTCGCGGTCAGCCGATCGAACTGGGGCGCGTTGACCCCGAACGGCACTGCCTGCGGACCGGCCATATCCACGGTCCGTGCCCCGCCGCAGCTCGCGTCACGGAACGTCTCGATCGCCAGCGCCGCCGCGACCTGATGCGGATAGTCCGTCGGCGACTGGTCGCACCTGACCGGCGTCGATTCCGTGTTGGGCGGTAGCCCGGTGAGGACATCGGCGGTGTGCGAATCACCCAGCGCGACATACTCGCGATAAGTGGTCATGTCCGCTCCGGCGGACGGTTCGCCGGTTATGCAGGCGGCGACGAACAGAGCAACGATTGCGGGGGTCGATCTGATTCTGATCACGGATGTTTAATAACCACACCACCCCCGGTCGTTACCGATGCAAATCAGCTGTCGAACCCGACACAGGTGAACTGAATATCAAGCCGCACAATCGATTCGGAACTTGTGTATGTGGAAGGTATCGCCGGAGAAGATCTGATCGAAGGCCACGACGCGATCCGCCACTTCCGCGTCATGTTCGACCAACTGCGGGTCATGGCTCCGAGTCCGCGTGATTCGACCACCCTCATCCCGGAAGTCGCTGCGGCACTGGGCAAGTGACGGATCCGGCGTGCGCTGGTACTGCGGGCTCTGAAAGAACTCGGTTCGAACGGCCTCCGTCAGTCCGTGGTCGTGGATCGGGCAGGCGCAACCGGGCGCGAATCCGCGACAGATGAATAGGCGGCCTCACCAGTCCACGACCCGAGTCGCGGTGCGGCGGGCAGGAGATCATCAAGCCCTGCCCCCGACCCTGCGCAACTTCGGGACACCGTCCGTCAGGCTACCTTCCTCGATGCCGCCACCCTCACCGCCTCCAGAAGAAGTGATGCACCACCCCGCTCGGGCTGGGGATCTGCTCCAGATGGAAACGGTCGACAAGCTCGTCGGGACCCGTCCACAACCTTTCGCCGCGACCGAGTTCGGCCCGCGAAACGGCGATATGCATCGTGTCGATGAGATCGGCGTCGATGAACTCCCGGACCGTGGCGACACCGCCACCGATCCGCACGTCCTTACCCTCGGCGGCGTCGAATGCCTGCGCCAGGGCCTCCTTCGGAGAGGCGTCGAGGAAGTGGAATGTGGTGTCCCCCAGTGTGATCGAGGGCCGAACGTAGTGGGTGAGGACAAATACAGGGGTGTGGAACGGGGGTTCGTCCCCCCACCATCCCTGCCAGTCGTAGTTCTCCCACGGTCCGCGTTGCGGACCGAACTTATTGCGCCCCATGATCTCGGCGCCGATGTTGTTGGTGAAGTCGCGAGTGCAGTAGTCGTCGAGGCCGTAGGTTCCCCCGGGGTCGGTCCGGGTGGGCCAGTGGGCGGTGGCGCCCGCCCAGGAGAAGAGCGCGCCCGGATCGGCATGGCCGAACGGGCGCTCGAGGCTTTGCCCCTCCCCGGAGCCGTATCCATCGCTGGAGACGTTGAAGTTCTGAACGCGGACCAACTGTTTCATCGGAACCCTTTCTGGTTGCAATATGCAATCGGTTGGTAACCTACCAGACTGATTCCAAAATGCAATCAGTTGCGCCCGACGCTTCACACCGCAGTGCCGACGCGGGTCGTCGTCATCGCGCGCCGGCGAATCCATCCTCCAGATAGGGGTATTGGTAAGGAACGTGTCACCAGGTACATGAGCGCCGTGGGTGATAGACCCGTGGCACGGTGCCGCTGATGATGCGGTGGATGGTGGAACGGCCGACGCTGTATTCGTCGGCGAGGTCGGCCAGGCTGGCGTTGTCGTCGGGGTCGTGGTAGCGGCGGTGGATCGTTTTGCGTGCTGCGAGAGGCAGTTTCGGCTGCTTGCCCTTGAGGCGGCCTTTCGCGCGGGCTTTGGCCATTCCCTCGCGGGTGCGCATGTGGTTGAGGTTGGCTTCGAACTCGGCGACCATCGCGAGGGTTTGCAGGAACAGCTTCCCGAAGGGGTCTGCCCAGTCGTGGATCTGATGGCCGACACCGAACAGCACGCCGCGTTCACGTAGCCCGGTCAGGATTTCTCCGGCTTCGGCCATGTTGCGGGCGAAGCGGTCGAACTTCGTCGTGGTCAGAACCACTTGCCGGTCGGTGACCGCGGCGGCCGCGGAAGTGACGGCGGTGAGGGCGTTGTCGAGGCCGGTGCGGTTGGTTCGGGTGGTTCCGGAGAATCCTTTGTCGATGAAGATCCGCTCGCCGGGGACGCCGAGGGCGTGGAGTTGGTCGGTTTGGATCTCGACGTCTTGTTCGTCGGTGGAGCAGCGTACGTATCCGACGCGGAAGGGTTCGATCACCCGTTCGATTGTTCCTGATAGCGGGGGTTGACCGGGACGGCACCCGGAACACCTATACGGAACACCGGTTATCAGGGCTGGAGCCGGTCGGGTGGGGTGTTCCGTTTGCCGATCGGCTTACGGAACACCTGATGGGCCTTCGCCGCGGCCCGGGATGCCGTCAGTGTTGAGGCGTTCCCGTCGGCGGGGTGGCGTCGGTGAGTTACTCGTGGACCTGAGCCTTCATTGTGGGATGCGCGTCGCCATTGTCCGCGCCGAGGCCCGCGAGCAGGCGCAGCCCGTCTTCGGCGGGGCTGCCGGGGGTCGCGGACAGCACGATCAGCTCCATACCTGTTTCGTCCGGGAGTGCGAAGTTCTCCTGGTGCAGTTCCAGCAGTCCGACCAGGGGATGCCGGTACGCCTTGCGTCCATGTGTGCGGGCGCGCACGTCCGCGCGAGCCCAGAGGCGGCGGAAGCGCTCGCTGCCCATCGCCAACTCGCCGATGAGCGAGGCCAGGCGGGGGTCCTCGGGGTAGTGGCCGGCAGCCAGCCGCAGATGCCCGACCACGTCGAGGGTGCATGTCTCCCAGTCCGCGTACAGGCCGTGCTCGGCCTCCTCGAGGAAGATGTGCCGGGCAGTGTTCAGGCCCGGCATCGACCGGCCATAGAGGAGCCCGGCGAGGCGGTTCCCGGCGAGCACGTCCAGGCGGTGGTCCATGATCAGTGCGGGTGCGTCGGCGACTAGATCGAGGACGCGCAGCAGCTCCGGCCGGACGCGCCCGCCCGGTGCCTTCGCGCGCCGACGGCGCTGCCGGGCGAGCCGGTAGAGGTGCTCGCGTTCGGTCTCGTCGAGGCCGAGGACGCGGGCGAGTGCGTCGAGGACCTGCTCGGAGGGCTGGGTCGCGCGGCCCTGTTCCAGGCGTACGTAGTAGTCGACGCTGACTCCGGAAAGGTGCGCGATCTCTTCGCGGCGCAGCCCTTCGACCCGGCGGTGCCTGTCGGTGGGTATGCCGATGGCCGCAGGGGCGACCCGGGAACGCCGGGTCCGCAGAAAGCCCGCGAGGTCGTCCATACCCTCAGTATGGCCGAGGTGGTGCCCGTGAAGGTGGTCCTGCCGTTACCAGGAAGTCCAGTCCGATGGAAGAGGCGTCCCTGAACGCCGGGGTGCTGCGACGCCCAGGATCGAAAGCACTGATTCGAAGGAGTTCTGATGAAAACGCTGATCGTCTATGCCCACCCGGAGCCGAAGTCGCTGAACAGCTCGCTGAAGGACCTCGCTGTGTCCACGCTGGAGGCCGCCAGGCATCAGGTACGGGTGAGCGATCTGTACGCGATGAACTGGAAGGCGGTCGTGGACGCCGCGGACTACGGCCCCGACGCTTCGAGTCCGCTGAAGGTTGCCCTGGACTCGGGCCGGGCCTTCGACGCCGGGACGCTCACCCCGGACGTCCGCGCCGAGCAGGAGAAGCTGCTGTGGGCCGACACGATCATCTTCCAGTTCCCACTGTGGTGGTACGCGATGCCCGCGATCCTCAAAGGCTGGGTGGACCGGGTGTTCACCTACCACTTCGCGTACGGGGTCGGCGAGCACAACGACACCAAGTATGGCGAGCGCTTCGGCGAAGGCACCCTCGCGGGCCGCAAGGCGCTGCTGTCGGTGACCGCCGGCGGCCCGGAGTCGCATTACGCGGCCCGCGGTATCAACGGCCCCATCGAGGATCTGCTGTTCCCGATCCAGCACGGCATCCTCTACTACCCGGGTATCGAGGTGCTGCCGCCGTTCGTGCTGTACGGCACCGACCGGATGACCGACGATGCCTACCCGGACGTGGCCAACGCATGGGAGCAGCGCCTGCTCACCCTGGAATCGACCGAACCGATCGCGTTCCGGCAGCAGAACTTCGGTGACTACGAGATCCCCTCGCTGCACCTGAAGGAAGGACTGGAGCCCGCGGGCCGCGCGGGTTTCGGACTACACGTGCGCGGCTAACCGTAGGAAGCCGGTTCACAGATCTCCGAGGTTGAGCCGGGTGTTCATGTTGAGTTTGACCTCGCCGTATGGGAGCACGTGCGACCAGAACAGCGGGGTCAGGCCGCGCTCGTCCTCGGCGGTGAGCACACCGTCCCATTCCGAGTCGGACAGAATGTCCTGGATCATCAAGACATTCACATAGACGAGGGCGGCCTGGCAGATCCGCAGGCACAGCACGCTCATCTCCTGTTCGTCGCGGCGGTTGGAAGCGATTTCGGAGGTCTTGCCGTAGTAGATGACCTGGTTGGCTCCGTTCCAGGACTCGACCACGTTCAGGCCGCTGTTGATCTCTCTCTGCAATTCACGACTTCGCAGGTAACGGCACAGAAAGATCGTCTTCTGAACCCGGCCGAGTTCGATCATCGCCTGGTAGGTGGGGTGGGCGGCGTTGGCTTTCATGAACCGGCGCAGGATCGCCTCGGTGGAGGCGGTGTGGGTGCGGATCGCGGTGGCGTACTTCATCATCTGGTCGTATTGCTCGGCGATCAACTCCCATCGGATGGGCCCGGTCACGGCCGGTTTCAGCCCAGGCCACAGGTCTGGTTCCCCGGCTGCGGGCCGGTAGAGCCGGCACTTGTTGATGCGCTTGATCCGGGGTAATAGATCGAATCCCAGGAGCCTGGTCACGCCGAATCCGATTTCCGACTGGCCGTGGGTATCGACATAGCTGGATTCCACGTCCATCTCGGTGCCGTGGTGCATGGCGCCGTCGACCATGGCGTGGACCTCGGAGGCGGAGCAGTTGAGCAGCTGGGAGTGGATGACCACCGATCCGTTGCGCTCGACACTCCAGTAGATGAGCACGCCGCGGCGGCCGTAGCGGGAGTGGTGCTCGGTGAAGATGTTCTGGTCGTACGCGCCGAAATGCGTTGAGTCGCTGGCGATGGCCGTGGACGACTCGCCCCAGATCGAAGGCTTGCGGGTGGCGAAGGTGGCGTTGGCGATCTCGATAGCGATCCGCCGCGCCGCCTCGGTGTTCAAGTAGCGGCGGCGCACGTAGCGGATATCGTCCTCGGTGTGGCGGTCGGTGCCGCCGGCCACCGACTTTATCCCGGTGTTCGTGCCGTAGGCATACATCGCCAGCACAAGCCGCTCCGCCAGTGAAGGACTATCTCCGCCGTCCGATCAGCGCTCAGCACTCCACCGTCGAAGACCAGCATCACCCCATCGCTGGGATAGCGACCGGGTGGAACTCAATAGTCTTCGGCTCGCTCGAACTCCATGAGGCACAACACTATCCACCGCAGAGCGCCTCGGTGCCCGACCGAGGAACACCGAGTCCACGGACCGGCGATCCCGGGCGCATCGCTTCGAGGAAATCACCGGACACACGCTTGTCGTCAGATCTGATCGAGCCACGCAATGAACAGCACCACCCCGCCCGCGGCCAACAGCACCGATACGGGCACCGGCCACGGCGGCCCGGCCCGACCGAGCAGACGCCCCGCCAGCCGCACCTGAATCGCGCCGAGTCCGGCCAGCACGGCCGTCCACGCGGGCAGCAGCCCCACCCCGAGCAGTGCGTGCACCACCCACGCGCCTGCCAATGTCGGCCCGCCCCAGGAATTCTCGTAGTCGTTCGCGGCCACCAGCGGATAAGCGATGCCGCGGACGGCGGCCACCACCGCCAGGAAGGCGAGGAACCAGGCAACCAGACCCGACGCCGCGCCCAGCCCGGAATGCGCGGTCACCCGGCCGGGCGTCAGTTCCCGGGGTGTGATGCGTACACCGAGCAGTCGCCGCGGCACCCGCAAGCGCACGGCTACCGGCGCCAGCGAGATAGGCAACGCCGCCAGTGCGTAGGCGGCCCAGCGCAGCAACCAGCGAACCGACTTCATGGACATGACGGTATCGCGGCGCACGGTTCGCACGGCGACTATCGATTCCGCCGTGTCGGTGGGCGCACGGACGCCTAGGTCAGCTTGCCTGCTTCGACCAGATCGTCGAACAGCAGCTGATCGACCGGCGGCACCAGCGACCGGTCGGCATAACCGAACCAGGCGACCTCTTCGATTTCGCTGCTGGCCGCGAGGGTGCCCGAATAGTCGCCGGTGTAGCAGCTCATTCGCACCACCACGCCATTGGCCGGTTCGTGTGCGGCCGCCTCGTAGGTGCCGACATGGGCGACCGTCTCGGGCAATAGCGCGACCGTGAGTTCTTCTTCGATCTCGCGCAGCAAGGTCTGCAGATCGGTCTCCGCGCCCTCGCGTTTACCACCCGGGATGTAGAAGATGTCCTTACCTCGCGGGCGGGCGCACAGAATGCGACCGTCCTCGATGCGCACCCATGCGACGGTGTCGATCAATCGGTGCGCTCGCTCCTCCGCCATCGCCGCAGCTTATCGCGGAGGCTGTCCGGTGGCGGTATCGAGGAGTTCACTCGGGATCAGCGAGGCATCCTTGGCTCCCGGGCCGTAGACCGGTCGCAAATCGCGCCCGTGCACGAGTTCACCGCATTCGGAGCACATCGGCTCGATCCGTGCGGTGTGGCCGCAGGTCTGGTGCAGGGATTCGAGCGGGGGCCCATCCGGGGCCGCCCAGTCGTCGCCCCACTGCCGCATGGCGGTGACCACCAGCCACAGCGAGCGACCCTTCGGGGTGAGCCGGTAGTCGTGGCGGACCGGGTTGTCCTGGTACGGCTCCTTGGTCATGACGCCCTGGGCGACAAGGTGTTCCAAGCGCTGGGTGAGCACATTGCGGGCAATGCCGAGGCGGGCGCGGAAGTCGTCGAATCGGGTCACCCCGAAAAGTGCGTCACGCACGATCAGCAGCGTCCACCATTCCCCGACTACCTCCAGGCACTGGGCCAGGGAGCAGTTCATGTCCTCGAAGCTCGTCCGTCGCATGACCCCAGCGTAGTCGGTTGCTTGAAGAAACTCACTGATTTAGAGTGCGTTGCATGATGCAACTCACTACGTCACTCGCGGACGTATTCGACCTCCGCGAGTTGGACTACCGCGTGTGGCAGGCGCAGGTCGACGAAACATGGCGCGGATGGACCGGGCCGCACGGCGGGGTGGTCGCGGCGCTACTGATCGAGGTGGCCCGCCGGGCGACCGGCATCGAGTTGTCGGTGCGGGCGGTGGACCTGCGGTTCCTCGGACGGCCGAGGGACGGGATCTTCACATTTCGGGCCATCGAACACGCCGTCGGACGCAGCACCGTCGTCGTCGACGTGACGACCGACCAGGAGGGCGTCTCCGTGGCCGCGGCGTCGATCACCTTCGGTCGCGGAGGTGTGACGGGCGTACCGGAACGCCCCGGCCCTGCCGCACCCGAGGTCCCCGCGTCCGCGGCATGCCCGCTGTTCCAGTTGCCACCTGAGATCGTCCCGGTCGGAGCACATTTCGAGATCCGCCCTGCGGCGGGCCCGCTGCCACTGAGCGGTGCGGACGACGCGTGGATGTGCGCGTGGATCGCATTGGCGCCCGAGTTGCCGACCGACGCCGCCACGCTCGCGATCCTCGCTGATGCCCTGCCGCCCGCCCTCTTCCCCACCCTCACCCAGCCCGTCGCGGTGCCGACCGTCGCGCTGTCGATGCACCTGCATACCGACCTCGCCGCGGCACCGCCACAACCGGTCCTGGTGCGCGCGACGAATATCAGTACCGGCGGTGGCTGGTCGGTCGACGACACCTCCCTCTGGGATGCGGACGGGCGACTGCTCGCCACGGCCCGCCAGACCCGCCGAGTTCTCGGCTGAATCGGAGTATCTACGTGAATACCCCTGTCGCGGCCCGAACCGCCGGGTCCGAAGTCCGGTCCGCCGTCGATCACCGGGTGGTTCTCGCCATCGTTTCGGTGGGCGTGCTGCTGTCGAGTCTGGACCTGTTCATCGTCAATGTCGCGATACCGGAGGTGGCGCGCGATTTCGGGACCACCCAACTGTCCGAGCTTTCCTGGGTGCTCAATGCCTACGCGATCGTGTTCGCCGCGCTGCTGGTGCCCGCGGGGCGGCTCGGCGATCGCGCCAGCAACCGCACCATGTTCCTGGTCGGGCTCGGCGTGTTCGTCCTCGGCTCGACATTGTGCGCTATGGCGTGGAATGTGGGCGCGCTGGTCGGTTTCCGCGTCACGCAGGCCGTCGGCGCGGCCATGCTGACGCCGTCGTCGCTCGGTCTGGTGCTAGCGGCTACGCCCGCGGAACGTCGGGCGACAGCGGTGCGGCTCTGGGTCGCGTTCGGCGGGCTCGGCGCGGCCCTCGGTCCGGTGATCGGCGGGCTGCTGGTCGAGATCGACTGGCGCTGGGTGTTCTTGGTGAATGTGCCGATCGGATTGGTGGCGATCGTGGTGGGCCTGCGGCGGCTGCCCGATCCGCGCGGCGATTGCGGACCATTCCCGGACGCGGTCGGCACGCTCATGCTCATCGGCGGGATCGGCGCATTGATCCTCGGCCTGGTCAAGGGTGAGGAGTGGGGCTGGACCTCGGCCGGTGTGCTGATCTCCTTCGCCGCCGCCGTCGTGCTCGGTGCGGGCTTCGCGATCTCGTCGGCCCGGCACCGGAGTCCCGTCGTCGATCCCATACTGCTGCGCGCCCCGAATTTCGCGCTGATGGCCGGTAATTCGGTGTTCTTCCAGATCGCGTTCGCGGGGATGCTGCTGACGGCGGTGCTCTGGACGCAGAACGTGTGGGGTTGGTCGGCGCTGCGCACCGGCCTGGCCATTTCGCCCGGGCCGCTGATCGTGCCGATCGTGGCGGTGCTGGCGGGGCGGCTCATCGGCAGGTTCGGCGCGGGACCTGTTATCGCCGCGGGCGGCGTGGCATTCGGCGGTGGCCTGCTCTGGTGGGCGCAGGCGGTCACCGTGACACCCGACTACGTGGGCGGGCTGCTCGGCGGCATGCTCATCACCGGTCTCGGTGTCGGCCTGACCCTGCCGACCGCATTCGCGGCCGGCAGCAGTGGGTTACCGCCGCAGCGCTTCGCCACCGGCTCCGCGGTTCTGAGCATGTCACGTCAGGTCGGCCTGGCCATCGGCGTCGCGATCGTGGTCGCCACGCTCGGCTCCCCCAGCGGTCCGCAGGAAACCCTCGACGCATTCCAGAGGACCTGGTACGTGACCGCCGCGGTCGCGGTCCTCGCCGGGCTGATCGGACTCGGCGCCCGAATGCCGCATGCCGCTGTGCCGCAATCGGTATCGGCCGCGCAACCGGCGGGCGGATCGGCCGCCGACGCGCAATAATCTCCCGGCCGTCCGGTGCCCGGCATATGCCGGGCACCGGACAACCGTCCGTTCATCGACTCAGCCGCTGGAACCGGCGCACCGCGAGCGGTAGGAAGATCGCGGTGATCAGCAGTGGCCACACCATCGCCATCAGCACCGCGTGCTGCTCGATCCACGAATCACCGCTGCCCACCGGGGTACCGAACAGTTCCCGGCTGGCCGCGACGGTGGAGGAGATCGGATTCCATGCCGCGACGAACCCCAGCCAGTCCGGCATCAGCTGTGGCGCAACAAAAATGCTGGAGATCATGGTCAGCGGGAAGGCGACCGCGAACAACCCGCCGGCCGCCTCCGGATTCGGCACGATCAGCCCGAGCCAGACCCCGACCCAGATCAGCGCGAACCGCAGCCACAGCAGCAATCCGAATGAAGCGATGGCGCCGAGGAATCCGCCGTCCGGACGCCACCCGATGATCAGTGCGGTGAGCATCAGGATGGTCAGTTCGGCGCACGCGACCAGCAGGTCGGTGACGCCACGTCCGGAGACGACCGCCGAAGAGGCCATCGGCATGGAACGGAACCGGTCGATCACGCCGTTGGTGGCGTCGTAGACGACCACTGTCGCGGTATTGATGAATCCGAAGGCCATCGTCATCGCGAACATGCCCGGCATCAGGAAGTCCCGGTAGTCCCCGCCTCCCGGAACGCTCATCGCGCTGCCGAAGACGTAGCCGTACAACAGTACCGAGAGGATCGGGAAGCCCAGCTGCCAGGCGATGTTCACCGGCTGACGCTGATAGTGGGTCAGGCCGCGCCGCACCACATTCCAGCAGTCGGCGACGGCCCAATAGGCCCGGGAGTGCGGCAATGCGGCGGTCATCAGGCTGCCTCCTCGGCGGTGGTGCGGTGTCCGGTCAGTTGCAGGAAGACATCATCCAGACTCGGTCTGCGCAATCCGATGTCCTCGACGACGATGCCCTCGTCCCGCAGCGTGCGCGCCACCTCGGTGAGCGCGGCGACCCGGTCGACGACCGCTGCGTGCACCCGCCGCTCGACATCGTCGGTCTCCGGTTCCCCTTCACTGACCCGCGCCACCAGCTTCGCGACCGCGGGTAGATCGGCGGCCTCCGCGGCGACCACCTCGATGAGATCGCCGCCCACCGTGTTCTTCAGGCCGTCCGGGGTGTCGTCGGCGATGGCCCGGCCCTGGTCGATGACCGTGATACGGGAGGCGAGTTTGTCCGCCTCTTCGAGATATTGGGTGGTGAGCAGCACGGTAGTGCCGTCGGCTACCAGTGCCCGCACCGAATCCCAGACCTCGCCGCGACTGCGCGGATCCAGACCGGTGGTCGGCTCGTCCAGGAAGAGCACATCCGGCGCCAGGATCATCGATGCCGCCAAGTCCAGCCTGCGTCGCATGCCGCCGCTGTACTTGCCGACACCTTTGTCCGCGGCATCGGTGAGATCGAAGCGCTCCAATAATTCGGTGGCCCGCTGCCGGGCCCGCCGCCCACCGAGATGGAAGAGCCTGCCGAACATTTCGAGATTCTGCCGCCCGGTGAGTACCTCGTCGACGGCGGCGTATTGGCCGGTGAGTCCGATCCGGGCGCGTACCTCCCGCGGTTGCCGCGCGATGTCGAGCCCCGCCACCGTGGCCGACCCGCCGTCGAGGCGAATCAGCGTGGACAGAATCCGCACGGCCGTGGTTTTGCCCGCACCATTCGGTCCGAGCAGGCCGTGCACCGTGCCGCGGCGCACGGTCAGATCGAAGCCACCCAGGGCGCGCTTTTCTCCATATCTCTTCTCCAGACCTTCGGCTTGGACCGCGAAATCGTTCACCCTCATCCTCCTGTTCGAGCCGAACTGGGTACAGCGTACCCTATTGTGGGTACAATGTACCCAGTTTTTTTGGACGGCTAGGCTGACGACCATGACGAGCACGGAGACCAGCGGCAGCGGTGATATCGCGCGCACCCTCGACCTGCTCTGGAACGCCGGTCCCCGCCCGACCCGCGGCCCCAAACCCGGTCTCACCCTGGACCGCATCGTCGAGGCCGCGGTACACGTCGCCGATACCGAAGGGCTGGATGCGGTCACCATGCGTCGCGTCGCCACCGAACTCGGCACCGGAACCATGTCGCTCTACCGATATCTTCCCGGCAAGGGCGAACTTCTCGATCTGATGCTCGACCGCGTGCAGCGCCCGTCCGCGGGCGAGGGCAAGACGACCGACTGGCGGACGGCGTTGCACACCCTCGCGTACGAAACACTGGCCCTGTACCGACGGCATCCGTGGCTGCTCCAGGTGAACCAGACCCGGCCGGTGCTCGGGCCGAGCGCGATCGAGGGCATGGAGCTGGTGCTGGCGCAGATCCGGCCGATGGGATTGACCGACCCCGAACTGGTTTCGGTCATCATCATGATCGACGGATACGTCGTCGGCGCCGCCCGGACCCAGGTCCACCAGCAAGAGGCCGAACGTAAGACCGGGCTCACCGATGCGGAATTCTGGCAGGCGCAGATCCCCGTACTGGAGCAGGCACTGGCCAGCGGCCGCTATCCCGTGATGGCCTCGATGTCGCAGGATTCCTTCGATCCGGGCTTCGATCACTTCGGCTTCGGACTGGAACGCATCCTGGACGGGCTGGAGGCTCTGGTCACACGACGCGCCGCGATTCCGCCAGGCTGATCCGCGCCGCCGCGGAACTCCCCGGCGCGGGCACTAGGCGGCGCGGACCACCAGCTCTTCCACACCCAGGGCGCTCGCCACCCGGGCGGCGGTTGCCTCCAACTGTTTACGAGGCAGCGGCGCACCATCGAACATCGAGACGACAAGATCCGCGTCGGAGATTTCCCAGGTGCCAGCGATGCGGCCGTTCACCACGACAATCGGGGCGATCCAGCCCGCGGCGCGGCTCACCTTTGCCCGGTGGGCGGCGGCTAGCAGCGCGGTGTCCGCCGTACCGGGCCCGAGGATGTACTGATCGAATGCGCCCAGTAGGTACACCGATTGCCCGGTTGTCGCGGCTGCCAATTCTTCGGCGTACTCGCTCAGGACGTAGGCCCGGCGGCCCTCGATGTCCACCTCGGTGAGTGCATCGCCGAGTTCCGAGAACCACCGGCGCACCGTGGTTTTGCGCAGACTGTTGCGGCTCAACCAGGCATCGAAAGCCTCGGGCGTCGCCGGCCCGTAGGCGCCCAGGTAGGCGGCAATGGCGGCGGGTGCGGCGACGTCGGGTTCGGGCAGGCCGCGCCAGCCGGGGATCAGGTGCGCCGGACTGGTGAACGTCACCCGATTGCCTTGCGCCGGACCGTGACACAGTGCGCCCTGCCACGCCAACGGTTTGAGCAGCGCGCCCCACCCCGAGCGCAGTTCCTCGCCCATTCGGTGGAACGCCGGATCGGACAGCAGCGCGTCGACCAATTCCTCCCGGGTGAGCACCGCACCGTCGAGGATGTGCGAGACCGCCTCGGTGAGCGCCGCGACCTCGGCCGGAGTCGCGCCGAAATTGCGCTGCCACACGGGCTTTTCCCAGGTACGCGCGGAGGCGATGAGCGGAAGGAAGGCGGCTGCCGCGTCCGGGGTGATGGCATGCAATGTGCCCCGCATGGACCAGGTCTTCACCACGGTTCCGGCGGCCAGTTCACGCACAAGCGCGCCGGGCTCCGGCTTACTGCTGCGCAGCGCCACCGCAGTCTCCGCCGAGGACGTCACCTGCGCCTGCACACCACACAGCCGTCCGACGATCTCCGGCACCCCCGCATCGGCCGGACGGCTCACATACTGGCGACCCGAACGCCACGCGAAGACCTGATCCCAGGTGATCTGCACTGTGTTCCGCTCCCTCGTCAGCTAATCAGCGTGCTGCAGAACAGTATCCCGACCGCGATCTCGAGCAGTCCGATCACCGTCGCCGCGATCACCCCGACCAATGCCGTGCGATTGGTGGCCCGCCGCATCGGGCCCACCGGCTCCACCAGGCGTTCGGCCCGGTCCAGCACCGCGGTGCTCGCCGCGCACAACGCCCCCGCCGGGACGGCCGCACCCGCACCGACCAGCGCGAGCAGACCACCGAGCAGTGGCTCCGCCCCGTGTTTGCTGGCCGCGCGGTCGTCGGCGCACATTTCCAGCAGTCTGCCGATCTCCGTGGCGCCCTCGGTCAGTAGGCGCACGCCGGGCAGCGTGGTGGCCATACCGCGCAGCATCCCGCTCAATGCCGCATGTCGTCCGCGCAGATGGGCACGCTCATGCGCCAGCACCGCGGTGAGTTGGTCCCGGGTCAGCGCTTCGACAGCGGCGCTGGTGATGACGATGGTGTCGGGTCGGCCGGCCACGCAATAGGCTTGCGGTTCGGTCGAATCCAGCACGACGGCGCCGACGCCGGGCACCCGGCGCCCGACCATTCGGACCGCCCGCCCGTGCTCGGCGGTGCGCCTACGCAGCCGCAGCGCTACCCGCACCGCATGCGTCGAGACCGCGGCGACACCAACGGTGACCAGCGCCGCGATCCCGAAAGTCGCGGCCTGGGTGACGAATCCGCCGTGGATGTGCGCGGGCATCGACAGCACCGAATAACACTCGCGCAGGGCATCACCGGGATGGCGCCACAGTGCGGCGAATTCGATCACGAGCAGTGCGGCCGCCAACACCCAGGCGCCGAGGGCCCCGGCGATCGCGACCAGCCAGGCCAGCACGCCGAGCCGGGGCGCGACACCGCGCCGGGTGAGTTTGCGCAACACCGGCGGGCCGAAGGTGGCCACCGCGGCGCCGTACAGCATCAGACAAAGTGCGACGTTCACTGCGCCTCAGGGGTTTTGCGCGCGGTCAGCCTGCGCAGTGCCGCGCGCAGGCCGGCCGACTCCTCGGCGCTGATCCGATCCACGAAGTGACTGAGCACCAGATCCGAGCGGCCGCCAGAACCGAGCGCCTCCAACATCAGCCGTGCACTGTGTTCCTCGCGGGTGAGTGTCGGCCAGTACCGGTACGCCTTGCCCGCGCGTTCACGGGCCAGCCAGCCCTTGCGATGCAGATTGTCCATGGTCGACATCACGGTCGTATAGGCGATGTCGCGCTCACGCGACAGTTCCTCGAAGATTTCGCGGACCGTCGTGGTCTCCGCGTCCCGATCCCAGATGCGATCCATGATGACCGCCTCCAGGTCCCCGAATCCACGCACCGTGCCGACTCCTCATCGCCGCTGGAACCTCTGGCGTCTCAGGGTACCGGTTGCGGGGCATTGCTACGTAGTCGAACAGTAGATTTACCGCACGGCGCCGGGTTGTCGGCGGCTTATGCGAACATATGTTCGTGTCCGAAGTTCGTCGCAATGCCGATGTCCCACCCTCCGGTGGGCCGACGGGGCGCGCGGATCGATCGGCGGGCGACCAGCGGGTGTCACCTGCACGATTCGCCGACCCGGGTGCAGGGCAGGACCTCGATGACTGGGATGGCCTCCAGATCGAACGTGCCAGCGACCGTACGACGCGCGGCCGTTCGACCCGCCCCGCGATCACCGCCCGTGCGGAGGCGTCGATTCTGCATGCCGACCTCGACTCCTTCTACGCCTCCGTCGAGCAACGCGACGACCCGCGGCTACGCGGCCGCCCCGTAATCGTGGGCGGCGGAGTCGTACTCGCCGCCAGCTACGAGGCCAAGGCCTACGGCATCCGCACCCCGATGAACGGCGGCCAGGCGCGGCGGCTGTGCCCGCACGCCATCGTGGTGCCGCCGCGCATGTCGGCGTACGCCGAGGCGAGCAAGGCGGTGTTCGAGGTCTTCCGCAACACCACGCCGGTGGTCGAGGGGATTTCCATCGATGAGGCGTTCCTGGATGTCGGCGGACTGCGCCGGATCGCGGGTGAGCCCATCGGTATCGCCCAGCGGCTGCGCGCCGAGGTCCGCGACCAGGTCGGCCTGCCCATCTCCGTGGGCATCGCGCGCACCAAATTCCTGGCCAAGGTGGCCAGCGCCGTAGCGAAACCCGACGGCCTGCGCCTGGTGCCGCCGACCGGCGAACTCGACTTCCTGCACCCACTCCCGATCGAACGACTGTGGGGCGTCGGCGAAGTCACCGCCGCCAAACTGCACGAACACGGTATTACCCGGATCGGTCAGCTCGCCGAACACGGCGAGGGCGGGTTGCGTTCGATTCTCGGCCCGGCCGCCGCACGGCATCTGTTCGCACTCTCGATGGCTCGCGACCCGCGTCGCGTCGAAACCGGACGCAGACGTCGCTCCATCGGCGCACAGCGCGCCCTCGGCCGACGCTCCCGGCAGCCCGACGAAATCGAGGCCTATCTGCACGGGCTCACCGATCGACTCGGTCGCCGTTTGCGCGCCGCCGACCGGGTGTGCCGCACCGTGGTGCTGCGCATGCGTTTCGACGATTTCACCCGCGCAACCCGCTCGCACACCCTGGCCGAGGCGACCGATCACACCGAGACGATCCTGCGCGCGGCCCGCGTCCTACTAGCCACCGCCATGCCGATGATCCAGGAACGCGGCCTGACCCTCATCGGCCTGGCCCTCACCAACCTCGACGACGCCGATGCCGTGCAGCTCACCCTCCCCTTCGAACCGCGCGCCACCAATACCCTCGACGCCACCCTCGACGACCTGCGCCGCCGCTTCGGCTCCGCCGCTGTCACCCGCGCCGCACTGATCAACCGCGGGGAGGGTCTGTCGGTGCCGCTGCTCCCCGACTGACCGGAAACCCCTGCGGCGCAGCGAGATCGAGCATACTCGGATAGTCACTCAAGTGGCTGCGCCGCACACGGCGAGACCCCGCGCGGTCAGCACTTGCTGCCGATCTTGGGTAGCCGCACCATCGGGCGAGTTTGGCGTAGCTGCTGGTCACAGAGGGTTGGGGCTGCATTGTAGGGGCGCAGGCTTGAGTGGTGGGTGATGCCCATCGGCGGCAGGCAATCGCGCAAGCTGTGGCCGCGGCGCGGGCGCCGCTGGAGACGAAGCGTCGTGAGCGGGACCGTCGTGACGCCGAGCAACACGATTCTCAATGGAGTTGTCAAGCCGGGCGCGGTCCGGGCAGTCCGGACGGCGCCGCGCAATTGTTCAGTTGGTGGCAGCAGCAGGGCGCATTCAAATAGCCGCGCGTCTCGAGGGTTCACCCTAGGAGTGAGCGATTCCAGCCCTTGGGTGTCCTGCCCGGCATGTGCGTCCGGGCCAGACTTGTCAGCTATCCGAACACACTGGCCAGCCGATGACGCCCAGACCGCGAGGTGGCGCATCCACTGGCACTGAACAGCGAAAAGGCGGACACGGGAGCAGCTGAGATGGAACCGCTGACAGCAGTGACGATAGCGCTGATCAACCTAGCGGCGACTGCGGTTGTCAAGAGACTCATCAGCGGTGAAGATCCCAGCGCGGATGAATGGGCCGGGGTGGCTACCGCGGTCGTCGGTGCTCTGCTCAGCCCGGCTTCGCAGCGGAACGAAGGCATCAACGCTATTCACGATGACCTCCGAATGATGCCGATCCGTGAGTACGACAAACACATGCTGACCGGTCGGCGCTTCCTGCAAGGCCTGCCGACACAGCGACTGAGCGAAGACGACCGGAGGCACCTCATCTGGGATGCCCACGGCGAGTTCATTCGAGCCAGCAGCATCGCGGCACAGCAGCGTGATCTCCTCAGGCAAGTCGAGGCCGAGGTATGTGTCGCAGGATCCTGGCTGTGGGTGCCGTCGCTGCCGCAGGTCAAGAGCACACTTCGCCAGACCTGCAACGCCCTCACTCAATCGATTCTCAAAGGGGAGGGCGCGGCGGCTGTCCGCGCATATCGGCAGGTACTGCCACTCTGTCAGAAGTACGGCGAGGTCGCGGCGGATGAGGCTCTCCCACTTGATCCGAGCGCGGCGAGCACAATCCCCGCGGCACTCGTGATCGAAACCGAGAGGTGGAAGTGGACGCGCTGCCTTGGGATAGACATGCGAATAGGCGACGTCACCTATGACTACTCCGGTTGGCACCGGGCCAACCGTGCGGTCGCCGTCTCAATGGAAGTGACCAATGTTGGTATGAGGCCGATCAGCGTCGCCTTGTGGCGGTCCGAACCGCGGTCCTCAGCTGTGCTGGCACCATCGTCGTCGTGGTGGGACGATGCCATCGAGTCCGTCAGGCAGTGGTGGAGTGGACCGGTTCCACCGACACCTATAGAACCGGCCGTATCCCACGATCAGTATGTTGCCGGAGGAGAGACGTGGGCGGGTGAGCTTCGTTCCCCGTTGCCGTGGTCGGCGGTTGGGGGCGTGAACCAGTTGGCAGTGATAGTCCGCCGCATGGCCTCCGTTCGGCTTCCGAGCACGCAATTCCGGCCGAACCTCGCTATGCTTGCCAAGTCCCCTGGCATTGCCTTTCTGGTCCTGCCGCCCGATCGTACGGCTGCGGTCGATCAGGTGGCAGCACTGCTTCAGCGCAAGACGGGGATCACTTCCCGTTCGAAGAGTTCGATGCCGGACGTGTCATAGGCGGCTTCGGGGAAGTGCGACCACAACAGACGAACCGCGCGTCGCGGTACGGGTTTCGTCGACTAGCTTGAGTTTAAGCTCAGGGGGTGCGTCGGCACCCCGGTTGATCTTGAACGAAGCCCTTGGCTGATGATTTGTCTTGCGACAGAACAAATCTCAGTGTATTATTCGGCCGCCAACCGCGCCTACCTGCAGCGCTGTGGAATCGCCGCCACCATCCCCGTTCCGGCCGACCAAGCCCGACACCGCCGCAACGCGGGTCGCCGTGGCGGACGACCACCAGCGTTCGACCGTGAGGATCTACCGACACCGCAACACCATCGAACGCAGCATCAACCGGCTCAAACAACACCGCGCTGTCGCTACTCACTACGAGAAACTTGCCAATGTGATGCGAGCCATGCCCTCGTCGGCGGTGTTGATCGGGATCGGGTCGGCGAGGGTGCGCCCGCCGATTCCCTTGTCGTTCAGGTCGTGAACGAGGTTCAGCACCTCGCGCAGGTTCCGGCCCAGCCGATCGAGGGTGTGGGCCACGATCGTGTCGCCGGGGCGGGCGTATTCGAGCAGTTTGGTCAGGCCGGGCCGGTCGACGGTCGCACCGTTCACCCCGCACGTGCTGTCGAGCGTCGGGTTAGCCGGCGGCACCGCGGCGACCGATCTGCTGATCGCGGTGGCCATGCTGCGCGAGCTGAACGCGACCGGCTGCCGCAAGGTGTTCGACGAGGCTCCGACCGGGTTCGTGCCGACCAGGTGGCGCGGCTACCTCAAGGAGGCCCGCAAGTTCGGCAATCCCACCGCCTACCGGCCCTATTGGGAGCTGTGCGTGCTGCTCGGCTTGCGTGACGGGCTGCGCACAGTGGATGTGTCCGTGCCCGGTTCGCGCCGCTACGCCGATCCGGCGGAGTATCTGCTCACCCCGGAGCAGTGGGAGCCCCAGCGCGCTGAATTCTGCCGCCTGGTTGGCAAATCCGCTGATCCGACCCGCGCGCTTGCGGACGCGGTCGATGACCTGCACGAGTCCGTTGCGGAGCTGACGGCGGCAACGTTGCATAACTGGCGCCGCCAGTCTGGTGGCGTGGACACCGACGCGGCCAAGCGCGGCTTAGACATGCTCAAAGACGTACTGAGCATGCCGGAACGGTTCGCGTGCAAGATCGTTGGGCGCATCGCTCGACATACCGGCCGCGCAGACCCCGGCCGATCCCGACGCCGGTCTTCGGGCCTGGCGGCGTTCCTATGCCATGAAACATCCGCGCTGGGTCTTCGCCTCGAGCTACGCGTGCGGCGCAGCTCGACCGAAGAGCTCCCGGTGCGGGGTGATTACAGGCGCTCGATGATGGTGGCGTTGGCCAGACCACCGGCTTCGCACATGGTTTGGAGGGCATAGCGGCCGCCGGTCTGCTCCAGGTGGTTGAGCATGGTGGCGAGGATGCGGGTGCCGGAGGCGCCGAGCGGATGGCCGAGCGCGATGGCGCCACCGCGGGGGTTCAGTTTGGCGGGGTCGGCATCGAGGTCGTGTTGCCAGACCAGCGGGACGGGAGCGAAGGCCTCGTTCACTTCGTAGACGTCGATATTGTCGAGGGACAGGCCGCCCTTGGCCAGGGCCTTGCGGGTTGCCGGGATGACGGCGGTGAGCATCAGTAGCGGGTCGTCGCCGGTGACCGCGAAGGAATGGAAGCGGGCACGCGGGCGCAGGCCGAGCTGGTTCGCCTTCCCCTCGCTCATGATCAGGGCGGCCGAGGCGCCGTCGGTGAGCGGCGAGGAATTGCCGGGCGTGATCGACCATTCGATCTCCGGGAAGCGCGCCTCGAGCTCGGCGGCGGCGAAGGCGGGCCGCAGCCCGGCCAGGCCCTCCTGGGTGGTGGTGGCACGGATCGTTTCGTCGGCGGTGAGGGTGCCCGCGGGGACGAGTTCGTTATCGAAACCGCCCGCCGCGGCGGTCTCGGCGGCGAGGCGATGCGAGCGGGCGGCGAAGGCGTCGAGGGTTTCGCGATCCAGCTTCCAGCGCTGTGTGATGATCTCGGCGGCGATGCCCTGTCCGATAAGGCCTTCGGGGAATCGGTGCGCGAGCGGGCCTCGGTTGGCGTCCGCGCCTTGGGCATTGGAGAACATCGGCACCCGGCTCATCGACTCGACGCCGCAGGCGATCGCGATGTCGTAGGCCCCGGCGATCACGCCCTGCGCGGCGAAATGCGCGGCTTGCTGGCTGGATCCGCATTGCCGGTCCACCGTGGTGGCGGGCACCGACTCCGGGAACCCAGCCGCCAGCACCGCCGTCCGCGAGATATTGAACGCCTGCTCCCCGCTCTGGGTGACGCAACCGCCGATCACATCGTCGACCAGCGCCGGATCGAGGTCATTGCGCTCCACCAGGGTCTTCAGCACTCCCGACAGCAGCGTCGCCGGGTGAACATCCGACAGCCCGCCACCGGTTTTGCCCTTTCCGGAAGGCGTCCGAACAACGTCGACAATGACTGCGGAAGTCATGACGGCTCCTTACTCATCTCACCGATCACTATGCGAATAACGATTAACTTAAACCACTGTACGCCGAGTCGCCGTCGCGGCGCGAACCCGTCCTCGGCGGGAGCGCACGTCAGCCTGGAGGTGCAATGAAGAGGCTGCGATGGCGGCTCGGCCTGATGCCGACGTGGCAGCGCAACAGTGCCCGCGTATTCACGAGGCTGCCCATACGGGCAGATAGCCGATGCGGCCGATCGGCAGGTCGGCCGCATCGAGCGGTTCCCTTGCGCGATCGATGCGCACGGCGGTGAGCCAGGCTCGAACAGCTCCACCGCCGCCAATGTGCAACCAATGGTTGCGTGATTGCAGGCGGTCGGCTAGCGTGATGCGCAACCAAATGTTGCGCATGGAGGGAAGGTGGAGAGTATGGAGTACGGCAGCATCGAACGGGAGATCCACGTCGACGCCGCGCCCGAGGTCGTCTTCGAGGTGGTCAGCAGCCCCGAGCACATTTCGGAATGGTGGACCGACGATGCCGAGTTCGAAGCGACTCCCGGCGCGGTCGGTGAGCTCGTCTGGGGCGACAGGGCACAGGTCGCCCCGATCACCGTGGTCAACGCCGAGCCGCCTCGATTGTTCTCGTTCCGGTGGTGCTATCCCGAGGGCAAGGTCGACGACTCCCACTCGCTGCTGATCACCTTCGAGCTCATCCCGTCGGGCACCGGCACCAGGATTCGGCTCACTGAGACCGGGTTCCGGGAGATGGGCTGGGAGGCCGCGAAGTTGGAGGAGCAGTACCGCGAACACATCGTCGGCTGGGACACCTTTATTCCCCGGCTCGGGGAGTACCTCGCACGGCTGGCGTCGACCCCGTGACCGCCGCCGTCGACGACGACCTGTGGTCCGCAGTGGGGGATCCGACCCGTCGGCGGATGCTCGACCTGCTACTGGCGAATGGCGATGGCACCGCCACCAGCCTCAGCGAGCAGCTTCCCGTGACACGGCAGGCCATCGCGAAACATCTCGGTGTGCTCGACCGCGTCGGCTTGGTGCACGCCATGCCCGCCGGGCGGGAGCGCAGGTACCGGGTGGACGAGGCGCAACTTGCCCGCGCGGTCGCGCAGTTGTCCTCGGTGGGGGCGGCGTGGGACGCCAGGCTTCGGCGTATCAAGCGGATCGCCGAGGCGATTCAGCGCGATAAAGATCAGCGCGGCACACCGCGGTAAACCCGGAAAGGTCATCCGAGAACGAACACTGGAAAGGGAAACGAAAATGGTAGATATCCTGCACAGGGTCGCGATCAAATCATCGGCGGCCGAGGTCTACTCGGCCTTGACCACCGCCGAGGGGCTTGCCGGCTGGTGGGCGACCGACACCCGAGGCGACGGCAACGACCTCGGCGGCGTACTCCAATTCCGGTTCGTGGCCGGTGGATTCGACATGAAAGTACTACAGCTCGACCCGGCCGAGCGCGTGTTGTGGGAGGTGGTCGACGGACCCGAAGAATGGATCGGCACCCATGTGGACTGGGAACTCGACCAGGTCGACGACTACACCGTCGTTATGTTCAAACATGAGGGGTGGAAGGAGCCGGTGGAATTCATGCACCACTGCAGCACCAAATGGGCGCTCTTTCTGATGAGCCTGAAGTCGCTGATCGAAACCGGGAAAGGCGCCCCGGATCCGCACGATGTCAAGATCGACAACTGGAACTGAAGTCGCGGGAGTCACGACAGCGCCGCCACCGGCAGCATCGCGACCGGTGGCGGCGCTGTCGTGTAGTAACCCGAAATCCGCCGGCCGATCACCGCGATCGTTTGGGGCGTTTATCCATCAGCCGCAGGATCAGCGGGGTGAAGATGAGCTGCATGGCGAGTTCCATTTTTCCGCCGGGAACCACGATGCAGTTGGGTCGTGACATGAAGGAGTCGTGCAGCATGGAGAGTAGGTAGGGGAAGTCGATCACCTTGGGATCGGCGAAGCGGATGACCACGAAACTTTCGTCGGCGGTCGGAATCGACCGGGCGATAAAGGGATTCGAGGTATCGACGGTGGGTACCCGCTGAAAGTTGACGTAGGTGCGGGAGAATTGCGGACAGATGTAGGTGACGTAGTCGGGCATGCGACGCAGGATGGTGTCGATGACCGCCTCGCTCGAGTATCCGCGGAGGGTCTTGTCCCGGATGACCTTCTGGATCCACTCGAGATTGATGATGGGGACCACACCGACCAGCAGATCGGTGAACTGCGCGACATCGACGGTCGAAGTAACTGCCGCGCCGTGCAATCCCTCGTAGAACAGCAAGTCGCTGCCCGGCGTCAGCTCCTCCCACGGGGTGAACGTCCCCGGCGGCTGCCCGTAGGGTTTCGCCTCCGCCTCGTCGTGCAGGTATCGGCGCACCGTACCGACGCCGGTCTCCCCGTAGTCGCGGAACAGTGTCTCGAGCTCCTTCAGCAGATTCGCCTCCTCACCGAAATGCGAGAACCGCACATTGCGGCTCTGCTCGGCCTCGGCCATGGCCAGTTTCATCTCGTTGCGATCGAAACGATGGAAGGAATCGCCCTCGACGATGGCGGCGCTGATACCTTCGCGCCGGAAGATCTCCTGGAAGGTTCGGGTGACGCTGGTCGTGCCTGCACCGGATGATCCGGTGATCGCGACGACGGGATGTTTGACCGACATGGGCACCTCCTCGGTTGCCGGACAACAGATTTCGCGTTTCAGTGATCCGCGGGGCGGAACAGTGAGCGGCTGCCGAACAGTGAGCTGTCGAAGCTCGGCCCCTCATCGGGCTCGAGGTGGTAGCGCTCGATGCGTTCGACCTCGTTGCGGGAGCCGAAGATCAGCGGCACTCGCTGGTGCACCGAATCGGGTGTCACCTCGAGTACCCGCTCGGTGCCGGTGGTCGCCCAACCACCAGCCTGTTCCACGATGAAGGCGATCGGGTTGGCGCCGTATAGCAGTGCGACGCGCCCGGGCCGGGTGGGCGGCCGGTCATCACGCGGGTAGAGATAGACCCCGCCGCGAGTGAGAATGTGAAAGGTGTCGGCGACCAGGGAGGCCACCCAGCGCATATTGAAATAGCGCCCGCGCGGGCCGTCCACCCCGTCCAGACATTCGTGCACATACCGGCGCACCGGCCGCTCCCAGAACCGCTCGTTCGCGGCGTTTATCGCGAAACCCGAAGTGTCGTCGGGGATTCGCATGCGCGGATGGGTAAGCACGAACGCGCCGATCTCACGATCGAGGGTGAACCCGTCCACCCCGCGCCCGGTGGTGAGCACCAGCATGGTCGCGGGCCCATACAGCGTGAACCCGGCGCATACCTGCTCCACGCCCGGTTGCAGGAAGTCGTCGGCGCCGGGTGCCGAACCGGATCCGCCCTGCACCCGATCGGGGGCCCGCAGAACGCTGAAGATGGTGCCGACGGGCAGATTCACGTCGATATTGCTCGATCCGTCCAGCGGATCGTAGGCCAGCAGGTACTTTCCGCGCCGGTGCGCGTCCGGCACCGGGTGGACCTCGGACATCTGCTCCGAGACGAGCGCCGAAAGATGGCCGGTCCATTGGGTTTCCGACACCATGATGTCGTTGGCGATGGCATCGAGTTTGCGGTGCACGGTGGGCGGCAGGTTGTCCGGTTCCGCCGCGCCGAGCGACCCGACGATCGCACCGCGGGTGACCTGATTGGAGATGATCTTGGTGGCGGTGGCGAGCACGTTGACCAAGGCGGAGAACTCACCGGACGAACCGGGGTGCCGGTGCTCCTCCTCGATTGTGTAGCGGGTGAGGGTTTTCAGTCCTTCTGGCATGGTGTCTCGATCCGGTCACGAGGGGGCGGCTCTCACGGTCGGGCTATCCGGCTGGTCGAATACGCTGCTGCCGAATACATCCCGGTCGATCAGCGTGATCAGGTCGGTCCTGGTGAGCGGTCGCCGCAGCTCGACCAGGCGTTTGGCCTGCCGCAACCGGCAACGGTCGAGAGCATTGCGGACGCTGCGCGCATTCGAGAAGCGCGGTCTGGCCATTCGCAGCTCCAGGTAGTCCGAGAACGCCTTGTATCCCGCGTCGTCGAAGTGGAAGTTCTCACGCGCCACCATGAGTTCGGCGATGGCCAGCAACTCCGCGTGGGTGTAATCGGCGAACTCCAAGTGATGCGCGACCCGCGAGGACAGTCCGGGATTCGCGGAGAAAAAGCGTTCCATCCGATCCGGGTAGCCCGCGAAAATCACCACCAGGCTGGCGCGCTCGTTCTCCATCTCCTGCAACAGGATTTCGATGACCTCCTGCCCGTAGTCCCGCTCGTTCTCCGGTCGGAACAGGTAGTAGGCCTCATCGATGAACAGCACCCCGCCCGCCGCCTTGGCCAATGCCTCCTTGGTCTTGGGCGCGGTGTGCCCGATGAACTGACCGACCAGATCGTCCCGGGTCACCGTGTGCACCTTGGGTTTGCGGATATAACCGAGTGCGTGCAGCATCTGCGCCATACGCAGCGCCACCGTGGTCTTGCCGGTGCCGGGGCCGCCGGTGAAGCTCATATGCATGGTGGGTCGAGACGCGCTCAAACCGAACCGCTCCCGCGCCCGATCAATGAGCAGCAGCGCCGCGATCTCCCGCACCCGCCGCTTCACATTCGCCAGACCCACCAGCTCCGCATCCAGCCGGGTCAGCGTCTCCGCCACGTCGTTGCCCGCGATATCGGTCGAAAGATCCAGCACCGCATCGTCTTCCAGGACCTGAGGCGGCTCGTCGGACGCGGTGCGCACCGGCCGGGGGTCCTCGACTCCCGGCCGGTGCAGGCGGAATCCGTTGGCCTCAGCCGCCATACCGCTGCCCCTGGCGTTTGTCGGTGGCGTAGGCGTGCAAGCTGTAACGCTGCTGGCGGTCGGGGCCCTCGGTGCGGGCCAGCAGGAATCCCGGTTCGTCGGCCGGACGCTGCACCAGGAAACTGAGCGCGGTCGTCTGCCTGCCGTAGCGGGCGTCATAGGCCAGCACCCGCACGTAGTGCCGGGGGAAAGTGGCCCGGCACGCATTGATCTCGGCGAGTACACCGTCGGGCTCGTCCAGATCGAACAGCGGCAGCCCCCACATCTCCCAGTAGGCATTGCGTGGATGCGGGTCGTCGGTGTACTCGATCGAGACCGGCCAGCTGTTGAGCAGCGCATACCGCACCTGTGCCGCGATCTCGGCGTCGGTGAGTTCCGGCAGATACGAGAAGGTTCCGTGACGCAGATACATTGGTCATCCCCTCAGCGGCTGGCCGTCGGCACCGCGTCGGGCGCGTCGGTGGAGGTGTAGTCGAAGGTGACATCGCCCCAGGTCGCCAGGGCGACCTCGAGCGGCCGGCAGATTTCGGCGGCCCTGCGCAGCACGTCCGGCCCCTCTTTCAGCAGATCGCGACCCTCGTTGCGTGCCTGCACCACCGCTTCCAGCGCCACCCGGTTGGCCTCGGCGCCCGCCGCGATGCCGAGCGGATGACCGATGGTGCCGCCACCGAACTGCAACACCACGTCGTCACCGAAAAGGTCGAGCAACTGGTGCATCTGACCGGCGTGGATGCCACCGGAGGCCACCGGCATCACCCCGGGCAGACTCGCCCAGTGCTGGTCGAAGAAGATGCCGTTGCCCGGATTGGTCGGAATGTAGTTGTCCCGCAACGTGTCATAGAAGCCGCGCGTGGTAGCGGGATCACCCTCGAGTTTGCCGACCACGGTGCCCGCGTGCAGGTGATCCACGCCGATCAATCGACACCACTTGGCCAGCACCCGAAAGCTGACGCCGTGGGTCTTCTGCCGGGTGAAGGTGGCATGCCCGGCCCGGTGCAGATGCAGCAGCAGGCCGTTGCGACGCGCCCAGTGTGACATGGACTGCATGGCGGTATATCCCACGGTCAGGTCCATCATGATGACGACACTGCCGAGCTCCTTGGCGAATTCGGCGCGCTCGTACATATCCTCCATGGACGCCGCGGTGACATTCAGGTAGTGGCCCTTGATCTCACCGGTTTCCGTCATGGCTCGGTTGACGCCCTCCATCGCGAACAAATACCGATCGCGCCAGCGCATGAACGGCTGCGAGTTGATGTTCTCGTCATCCTTGGTGAAATCCAGTCCACCCTTGCAGGCTTCGTACACGACCCGGCCGTAATTGCGGGCCGAGAGTCCGAGCTTCGGCTTCACCGTCGCGCCGAGCAGTGGCCTGCCGTACTTATTGAGGTATTCGCGTTCCATGACGGTGCCATGCGGCGGGCCCTGGAAGGTCTTCACGTAGGCCACCGGGATGCGCATATCCTCCAACCGCAGCGCCAGCAGCGGTTTGAAGCCGAAGACATTGCCGATGACGGAGGAGGTCAGATTGGTGATCGACCCTTCCTCGAACAGATCCAGATCGTATGCGACATAGGCGAAGTACTCCCCCGGCCGGCCCGGCACCTCGTCGATCCGGTAGCACTTGGCCTGATACCGCGAGTGCGCGGTGAGCCGGTCAGTCCACACCACCGTCCAAGTCGCGGTGGAGGATTCGCCCGCCACCGCCGCCGAGGCTTCGATCGGATCCACGCCTTTCTGCGGCGTCACCCGGAACACGGCGAGCACATCGGTATCCGACGGCTGATAGTCCGGCGCGTAATATCCCATCGAGGCATAGGACTGGACACCCGGATCCCAACGATCCCGTTCGGTTTCTTCGGCCATCGTTCCTCCTGGGGTAACCACCGGGGCTGTTGTGCGCCTTGGGAATTCCAGGATGACGGCAGGATTCACCACGGACAATTTGATTGTTTCTCGAAAAGCTCAACCATTTCTTTGCGTTTGCTACCGTCGAGTAATGGGTATGGTGAGTGCGGCTCGGATGGAAACATTCCTGGTCGTCGCCCGCCAGGGCAGCATCCGTCGCGCCGCGGCCCAGCTGCACATCACCGAGGCCGCGGTCTCCGCCGCCGTCGCGCATATCGAGAAACAACTGGGCGCCAAGCTCATTGCCAAGGCGGGCCGCGGCATCGCCCTCACCGAGGCGGGCCGGGTCTACGCCGAGTACTGCCGCAGCATCCTCGGCCTGATGAAAGAGGCCCAAGCCGCGGTCCGCCAGGCCGAGACCGGGCGGCTGCGCATCGGCGTCGTCGCAACGGCGGGCGAGTACGTCCTGCTCCGGCCACTGGCCAAATTCCGCAATCGGCACCCCGATATCGAACTCAGCCTCTCCATCCATCCGCGCGACGTACTGTTCCTCGAATTGCAGCACCACGAAACAGATCTCGTCATCGCGGGACGGCCGCCCCGGGACGCCGGACTCGTCACCCGAGCCCGCCGCCCCAGCCAACTGGTCGTCGTCGGCACACCCGACCGGGCCCTCGACCCGCTGCGCAGCACCTGGCTGCTGCGCGGGCGCGGTTCTGGGACCCGTGACGCCACCCTCAGTCTGCTCGACCAACTCCAGATCAATCCACCGACCCTCACCCTGGGTTCGCACGGTGCGGTGCTGGCGGCCGCGCGGGAAGGTCTCGGCGTCACGCTGATCCACAGCGATGCGATCGAGCAGGATCTGGAATCCGGTGTGCTGCAGATTCTTCCGATCGACGGGACACCGCTGGATCGGCCATGGCATGCCATCACCACCCGCACTCCTACCCCGACCACCCGACTATTCCTCTCCCATATCCTCGACCCCGCCGAGGTCGGGCACGATGCCTTTCATCCGGGCTGAGCTCATCGACCGACGTCCGCCGCGGCGGTCCGAGATAGCGGCAGATTAACCAACAACCCGATAGGTCAGGAACTCCTCGCTGTGCCGCACAGCAGATTGACGCCCAGCAAACGCCACTTACCCGATTTCGGAACATCTTCCACGTGAACATGGCCGCGACAATTCCCACACCGAGGAGCTTGTGGCAGTGTTGCTGCGGGACTGCCATATGCCAGGATGGGCAGATGAGTGAAGCCGCGAGGTTGATCGACGAGTGCACGATAGAGCTGTTCATGGACTACGGACAGTTCATCATCCACGGTGGCACCGGCGATGAGGACACCGAGCCGGACCTGCTCGACCGTGCGTTCGCGGCGCGCCCCTGCGCGGGTGACGGCGCCTCGCTCCTGGTGCTCAGCCCACACCAGAACAACTTCGAGATGTCGATCACCGTGCAGGTGTGGGATACGCGTCCGCCGCGCGATCGGGCGGACTGGCAGCAGGTCTGCGAGGATCGGCTCCGGGTCGGAACCGAAGGCACACTGAGTCTTTCGTCACCTGTCGACGGCTGGGCCGAGGCGGCAGTACCCACGGGCGAATATCTGATCGAGGTCGGCGGCCGAGGATTCCTGAACTACGGCTGGCCCGGTTCCGCGACCCCGGGCGATATGTGGCGCATCCGGTTGTGGCCCGACGACGGCAGCGACCCACTGCCCGCCCAGCAGTGGGATATGCCGGGGTACGGTGTGCCGAAGGATGTTCCGATACCGGAGCCGGTAGTGGCCGCGGAATCCGGCGAGGCGCAGTGGCAGCTGGAGCTGCGCCGGGAAGCCGCCGAACACGAACGCGCGCAATGGGGCGGCGACCCCATCCCCGCCCTCGTGGAGTACTCCGCGGCGCGAGATCTGGCCCGCTACGATCGGCCGCTTGCCGAAGCGATCGCCACGATGGACGCCGACCTTCTCCGCGATCTCGCCCGCCACAGCGCCATCCGGGCCTACGACCACGCGGGCCTGTCCGAACGCCCGTGGGTCCGGCCCGCACTATCCGCCCTGCGTGCGGGCGCAGCACTCCCGCCGCCCTTCGACGATATCGACGCCGCCCATGATCGCCTCGCGCAGGACGAATACGGTCCCCGTGGCGAGGACGAGCCCGGCGACCGCGAGATCAGCGTCACCCGGGTCTCCGCCCGGCAGCTGCCCGTCAACCCGTACGACTACGGAGATATCAGCCGCCCGCACTTCGCGATCAATACCATCTTCCACGCCCTCGACTCGGACCCTCGCCAGGCCGCCATCGCCGCCCTCAACGAGGCAGCCATCACCTTCGGCGCCGACGTCGACCTCCTGTTCGCCGCCCTCCGAACGGAATTCGACCTTCCCGCGCGTTGACCCGATACCCGGACAGCGCGTCGCGCCATTCGCCGGACCCCGTGAGGCCTTTCGTAGGACGGTGTGGGGTTCGATCCGGAAGAGAACACTCCTCGCCCGGAGGACGGACTCGGGTCGGCGGGCGTACGACTCGCGGCCCGGCGTCTGCGCACATCGATACCCGGCCGTGCCAGACTGGCCGCATGTCACGTGGGGAAATGCCGATCTCGAACGTGTCCGACACCGCCCGCTGGGTGGCCGCCTATCGTGCGCGGGAATCCGCCCGCCCGGATGCCCTCTTCGCGGATCCGCTCGCCGATCTGCTGGCCGGGCCGCAGGGCTACGCCATGGCCGACGCCGCGCCGCGGGTCATGCGTAACGGCTGGCCGGTCGTCTCCCGAACCAAGCTCATCGATGACCTGATCGCGCGGGCGATCGCCGAGGGGTGCGACCGGGTGCTCAATCTCGCCGCGGGCCTCGATACCCGTCCGTACCGGCTGGCGCTGCCCGCCGATTTCGTCTGGGTGGAGGCCGATCTACCCGCGATGATCGCGGATAAGGAGCATCTGCTGGCCGGGCAGACGCCGCACTGCGCGCTGCACCGATTCCCCGTCGACCTCTCCGATTCCGCGGCACGCCGTACCTTCCTCGACGCGGCACTCGGCGCTCTCGGCTCCGAGTCGACGCCGGCCAAGGCACTGGTGCTCACCGAGGGCCTGCTGATCTATCTGGAACCGACCACTGTCGCGGAACTGGCCCGCGATCTCGCGCGCCCCGAGGTCGCATGGTGGCTGGCCGATGTCAGCCTCTCGACGACCAAGATGCGAGGCGGCTCGGCCTTCGCCAACGCCCCGCTGCGCTTCGAACCCGCCAACGGCATCGCATTCTTCGAGGACCTCGGCTGGCATCCCCGCGAAATCGAGCACGTCCTCTTACAGGCCCGCAAGTTCCACCGCGCCCCGTGGTATCTGGTCCCGTTCACCTATCTCCCGCAACCGAATCCGCGCAAGCCGCCGCGCAATCCCTGGACGGGCGTCATCCGTTTCACCCGCGGCTAGCGCCAGCGCGGACCAACCGCCGCGTCACCCGGCTCCACAACGCACGGGACGGACGGTGGTCGACACGTCACAGTTGCCCATGTTGCGAATCGAATGTCACGGTTCGGCTGCCCAGCAGGATCTGCGCCCCCGGCATGAGGATCATCGGGTGGCCGGGGACGGCGCGGATCCACTCCTGATGGCCGGGCTGCCGCAGGTGAGTACCGTTGGCCGAGCCGCAGTCGACCACCGTGACATCCCAGTCGACGAGCCGGATCTCGGCGTGAGTCCGCGACATTCCGCCGGACGCGTCGTCCAGTCGGATCGGGCGGGCGCCGCGCCGGGCCACATCCGAATGTTCGGGTTCGCGGCCGAGTACACAGTTGGTGTCGAGCACGATCGAGGCGCCGTCGTCGAGTAGCAACACACCGAGCGGCGGACGGACGCCGTCGGTGAGTACGCAGGTGAGCTGGTCCATCCGGATTCCGCAGACGGTGCAGAACGAGACCCGGGGATCGTTGTGGTGGCGGCGGGCGCACTTGTAACCCTTGACGATTACTTGGGGGCCACTCGCGACGGGTATCTCAGGCCGATGTCTCGACGGCTGCGCCACTGGTTCGCGCCGCGGTTCGGCAGGGGCCACCGGCTGCTCGCTCGGCGTCTGCCGCGGCTCGTCAGGTGTCGATGGCTGCGGCTGCTCGGAGGCCGCGGCCGCCCGCGGGTCGGCGGGTGCCCGCCGACCCGCGGGTACGCTCGGCGCCAACGTCTCCTCCAGATCGTCGCCCGATTGCATCGCTTCGGTTCTCGCGGCCTTCACCAGACCGACACTGCCGCGCCGTGGCGCCGCGGGCGCCTGCCCGGTCGGTTCGCCGTACCAGAGAACAGCACCGGACCCCGGTACGGCACCCTCTGCCAACATGCACACTCCGCGCATGCCGGGCAGGCCGAATTCCTGGTCCGCCTCGTCGACGAAGAGCCCGATCCCGATCGCGGGGGCCGGGATCACCACGCGGTCGACGGTGAATCCGGCATCTCGACCGCGCAATACCTCCGTGTGGTCTGTCGTGGTGAGTACCGCCGTCACACCGCCGTGCAGGAATACCGCTGGTCCGCTGTCCGACGGGGTCACCACGCCGAACTCGATCACATCCTCGTTCGCCTGAGCCATCAACCAGGTCGTTGCCAGTCGTGCAAATATGCGACCAGTGCGCAGTGTCTCCCGATCCGCCGCCTCTCGCGCGAGTCCCTGCAATGCGAGCAGGGTGGAGCCCGCGGAGGAGTCGCGTACGGCCGGCGCATCGGCGCGGTTCGCGACCACGATCAGCACTCCGGCGGTGCGCGCCACGAGGTGCGTGCCGGGTAGCACCTCGACCTGCGGATCTCGCACGGCGACCTCCCTCACTCAGGCTGCGGCGAATCGTCGCCCGCCGAAACCCTTACCGGAACCTGCCTCCGTTGTACCGCTACCGAAACAACCGTATCGGTCCATTAACCGTGCACCAAAGATCGACCTCGCGACGCGCGACCCGATCTGCGCCAACATGCCACGGCCGGGGCCGCCGCCGACGTACCATCCGACCGTGGCCGACTCAACGCGCTCCACCCCACTGCGGGTGCTGGTCTACAGCAACGACGCCGATACCCGGCGCCAGGTGATGCTGGCGCTGGGCAGACACCCGCATCCCGAACTACCCGCCTTGGAATATCTGGAGGTCGCCACCGCCCCCGTGGTGATCGAGCAGATGGACGCGGGCGGTATAGATCTGGCGATCCTGGACGGGGAGTCGACGCCCGCGGGCGGGCTCGGCATCGCCAAGCAGCTCAAGGACGAAATCGACCAATGCCCACCGGTTCTGGTCCTCACCGGACGCCCCGATGACGCGTGGCTGGCGAATTGGTCGCGCGCGGAGGCAGCCGTGGCACATCCGATCGATCCGATCCGCCTCACCGAGGTCGTCGTCGGCCTCTTGCACAATCGCACCGCGGCCTGAACCACTACTTTTCGGCTCCGCGACGCCCGCCCGGACGGCCGGGCGTCGCGCCCGCTACAGGAATCTGCCGCCCTGGAAGCGCCACCGGTGGAATACCACCCGCATCGGTCCATTGACGATGAGCCAGAACACAATCCAGGTGACGATGAACTGGATCAGGAACGCCGTGCCCGACGGACGCAGCCGCTCCGGCAGCACCACAGTCGTGTAGCGCACCAGCAACCAGATCAGCAGCGCCTCGTTGACGATCGTCACCAGCCCGAACAGGGTCGGCCAATCCTTTTCCCACCGGAACTGTTGCAGCCCGTGATACAGCAGCTCCCATCCCACCCCGACCAACACGGTGGCGAGCAGGACGGACAGTGTCACCCGGTAGGCCTGCCCGAAACTCAGCGATCCGGTCGGCAGCACCGGGGTGATGACCACCGCGACGCAGAATCCGATCACGCCGAGCGCGAGGACGCGGGTCTGGATTCGACCGCTCAATGTAGGAAGCATGTGCTCAGATCTTCGTATTCGTAACCCAGAGCCACCACTGCTGCGTTGAGCGCAGCGGCCCCATCCGTCGACAGAATCCCAGCGCCGCCAGGTCGTCCGCGATCTCCTGCGCGGCAATCTGCAGACCTAGGAAGGTGTCCACCCCGACGAACGGCCCGCCCAGTGTCGCGCTACCCGATGCGTAGATGCGCCCGGTGCCACTGCGCGTGCCGATCACCTCGAATGTGGTGTCCACATCCAGTCGTCCGACCGGGTTTCGCCCGGCCCCCGTGTGGTCGAGTAGATCCGCCAGCAGGCGGTGCTCCCTGATATCCGCCTCGAGTCCGGTGCAGTCGATGATGTAGTCCACCGTGGTGTCGAACGGCTGGTCGGGCGGCGGAACAGGGAGTGGCGCGGTGGTATCGGGGATGATGGTGGCGACCACGCCCCCGTGCCCTCTGGCCGGTCGCGGCGCCCGCATGGTTCCGGCCATCACCTGGTACCAGCCCTCAGCTCGTCCACGGCGCAGCTGCTTCTGCCACGAATTCCGGATAGGTGTATTCGTACCCGCGAACTCCCGGTAGGCCCGCGCCCTTTCCTCGCCTTGCAGCCCGCGCACCCTCTGTTTGAGCTGACCGCCCCACACCGACTTCGGATAGTTGAACCCCTGGTAGGCCCAGCCGTCCCCGCCCTTACGGCGGTTGAAGAGGTTCTTGCCGTGCGCGCCCGCCACATAGGTGCGGAACAGGTGAAGGATCCTGGTGTTCAGGCGGTACTTGTCGCGGTCGTCGATGAGCCGCTGCAATACTCGGCTGGCGACTATGCCGCTACCGCGGATCATCACGGTGCCCGGTCTGCGTTGCAGCGCCTGATAGACGTGTTCGTGCGGTTCGTAGGCATTCACCACACGGGTCGGGTCGCGATGCCGCTCGCGGTATTCCTGTAGGTCCGGCAGCAGTTTGAGGCCCGGATAGCCCACGGCCACGTGGACATAGGTGCTGCGGTAGGCGATGCGCTTGGTCGGCGCCGCCCCGTCGGGTGGGGTGAGGATGGTGAAGTAGCCGCCGCCGTGACGTTTGCGCACCATGCGAACCTGCCCGTTGCGCAATGAGCCCGCGTAGCCGATGCGGTGGAATTCGCGTTCCATGCCGACGAATGCCTGCCCGGCTCGCGGCGTGTAGTAGTTGGCGAAGATCGGTTCGACCAGCACGTTCCACAGCGGCGTGATCGACCGGTCGGCGATAGCCTCGCGTACCGCGTAGGACGGAAACCCCCAGATATTGTCGGGCGTCGAGGCCGAATCGCTGCGCAGTCGCTCGCCCCGCGGGATCTGCGAGACCCGGGTCAGATATTCGTAGGAGGCCCACGGGTGGCGCTGCGGTCCGAGCACCGCCATGGACTCGGCGGGTACCCCGAAGATCCGCAGAGTGTCATAGGTGACGAAGGAACCGATCCCGTTTCCGATGGTTACGAACGGCACGTCGATCACCGGAATCCCTGCGCCGAAGACCATTTCATCGGTCCATACGTCGGTGCCGACGAGAACCTGTGTGATATCTCCCCGCATTGCCGGGACTCTACCGGCAGATTCTTATACAAAGTCTGCGATCGCCTTCTCATGCGAGATGTCGTCGATGCGCACTCGCGCAGGCCACACCCCAAGACAAACAGTCATAGCAAATCAGCATAACTGCATGATTCGGGCGCCGGGCGTGGCATCCGCGGCAATCTACAAGCAACCCTCACCAATGCCCATTCCGTCCCACGAGTCACAGCGAGCGCTCGACGGGGTGCGGCAGCCGAAGTATCGGCGACATCAATACTCACCGGTAGCAATGGTGCAGCCGCCGCCCCAGGCCAACACCGCGGTTCGTCACGTGACGACGCCACTCGATTACCCCCGTTTCAGTCATAAATAGCAGTCGCGAATTCGATCAAACACCCCCCGAAAATCAAGTTACGGCCCACCGGGACAGTTGTAGGCTGTGCCGTAGCTCACACGAGTGCGAGCCCGGAATGAATTCGCTTGCCCGGATTCGCCGAGCTCACGCCGCGCCGAGCGAGGCCATGGGGCGAGTCTGGCCAAGGCGGACAACGACGTCAGCCGCCTCGGAAGCTGCCATCAGCCGTTATCCGAGCCCCAGCTCGCAAGGAGGGGCCCGCTCGTTAGGAGGGCAAGCGCAGTCGTGAATATGGAGTTGCCCACGCTCGTGCTCGGCGCGGTCGCCGCGGCTTTCGCGATCTTCTCGATCGTGATGGCGTCGCTGATCGGCCCGAAGCGCTACAACCGGGCCAAGCTCGAGGCATACGAGTGCGGTATCGAACCCACCCCGCATGCCGTCGCCGGCGGGCCCGGAAACGCTACCGGACAGCGCTTTCCGGTGAAGTACTACCTCACCGCGATGCTGTTCATCATCTTCGACATCGAGATCGTGTTCCTCTACCCGTGGGCCGTCCACTTCGATGCGCTCGGTCTCTTCGGTCTCGCCGCGATGGCGTTGTTCATCTTCAACGTCTCCGTGGCCTACGCCTACGAATGGCGCCGCGGTGGGCTCAGTTGGGACTGACCCCCGCGCACCGGTTCGTCAGCCCGGTATCCACCCACCCGCCGGCCACGCCGGCTGCCGTCCCCAAGCGTTTCGAGAGTGAGAAGTAGTCGGATATGGGTCTCGAAGAAAAGCTGCCCAGCGGCTTCCTGCTGAGCACGGTGGAAGATTTCGCCGGATATCTGCGCAAGGGCTCCCTATGGCCCGCCACCTTCGGCCTCGCCTGCTGCGCCATCGAGATGATGGCCACGGGCGCAGGTCGTTTCGACATTGCGCGGTTCGGCATGGAGGCGTTCCGCGCCTCGCCCCGCCAGGCCGATCTGATGATCGTCGCCGGGCGGGTCAGCCAGAAGATGGCGCCGGTGCTGCGCCAGGTCTACGACCAGATGACCGAACCGAAATGGGTACTGGCGATGGGCGTTTGCGCATCGTCGGGCGGCATGTTCAACAACTACGCCATCGTGCAGGGCGTCGACCATGTGGTACCGGTCGACATCTATCTGCCCGGCTGCCCGCCCCGCCCGGAAATGCTGCTCAACGCGATTCTGGCACTGCACGCGAAGATTCAGGAGATGCCGCTCGGCGTCAACCGCGAGGAAGCGATCCGCGCCGCAGAGCAGGCCGCCCTGGCATCGACACCGACCATCCGGATGGAGGGTCTGCTGCGATGACCTTCGACACCCCCGACAACATCGAAACCCGTTCGCCGCAGGCCGATACCGACGCCGCGGCGACCGCCGGGCCCGAGGGCACGCTCCCCCCGGAGGAACCGGAGCAGGCGGGCGAAGAGGTGATCGCCGTGCGCCGTGGCATGTTCGGGACTTCCGGCAGTGGCGACACCTCCGGCTACGGGCGTCTCGTCCGGCCGGTGACGCTGCCCGGCAGTACTCCCGCGCCGTACGGCGGCTACTTCGACGACCTGGTGGACGCGCTGCGCGCCGCGCTGGCGGGCACGGACGCCGCCTTCGAGGTCGCGATCGAGCAGGTGGTCGTCTTCCGCGGCGAACTCACCCTGCATGTGCGGCGCGAGCACCTGGTGTCGGTCGCCATGGCATTGCGGAATGACCCCGCACTTCGTTTCGAGCTGTGCCTCGGCGTCAGCGGCGTGCACTACCCGGACGACGCGGGCCGCGAACTCCACGCGGTGTACCCGCTCATGTCGATCACCCACAACCGCAGGCTGCGGCTCGAGGCGTCGGCGCCGGACGCCGACCCGCACATCCCCTCGCTGTTCGAGGTCTACCCCACCGTGGACTGGCACGAACGGGAGACCTACGACTTCTTCGGCATCCTCTTCGACGGCCACCCCTCGCTGACCCGCATCACGATGCCGGACGACTGGCGTGGCCACCCCCAGCGCAAGGACTACCCGCTCGGCGGGATCCCGGTCGAATACAAGGGCGCGCGCATCCCGCCGCCCGACGAGCGGAGGGCGTACAGCTAGTGAACGACACCGATACCAGGCCCGGCGTGCACAACGACTCCGGGCCGGAGCCCGCTATGAAACCAGAGCCCACGGTGGTCACCGTCGCCGGTCAGGACTGGGAGACCGTCTCCGAAACCCTCGGCGGCGCAGGCGAAGAGCGCATCGTCGTCAATATGGGTCCGCAACATCCGTCTACGCACGGCGTGCTGCGGCTCATCCTCGAGATCGAGGGCGAGACCGTCACCGAGGCCCGCTGCGGCATCGGCTACCTGCACACCGGCATCGAGAAGAACCTCGAATTCCGGAACTGGATGCAGGGCGTCACCTTCGTGACCCGAATGGACTACCTCTCCCCCTTCTACAACGAGACCGCCTACTGCCTCGGCGTGGAGAAGTTGCTCGACATCACCGAGCAGATCCCGGAACGCGCCACCATCGTCCGGGTCCTGCTCATGGAGCTCAACCGCATCTCCTCGCACCTGGTGGCATTGGCCACCGGCGGCATGGAGCTGGGTGCGCTCACCCCGATGCTTTTCGGCTTCCGCGAACGCGAATTGATTCTGGACGTGTTCGAGACCATCACCGGCCTGCGCATGAACCACGCGTACATCCGGCCCGGTGGCCTCGCCCAAGACCTACCGGACGACGGCGTCACCAAGGTCCGGGAACTGCTGGATCTATTGCCGAAACGGCTGCGGGACATGGAGCATCTGCTCACCCAGAACCCCATCTGGAAGGCCCGCACCCAGGATGTCGGATACCTGGATCTGACCGGCTGTATGGCGCTCGGCATCACCGGTCCGGTACTGCGCGCCACCGGCCTGCCGCACGACCTGCGCAAGGCCCAGCCCTATTGCGGATACGAGAACTACGAATTCGACATCCCCACCACCACCGGCTGCGACTGCTACGGCCGCTACCTGATCCGGGTGGAGGAGATGAAGGAATCGCTCAAGATCGTCGAGCAGTGCCTGGACAAGCTGCGGCCGGGCCCCGTGATGGTGGACGACAAGAAGATCGCCTGGCCCGCCGACCTGCAACTCGGCCCGGACGGACTCGGCAACTCGCCCAAGCACATCGGCAAGATCATGGGCACGTCCATGGAGGGACTCATCCACCACTTCAAACTGGTCACCGAGGGCCTCCGGGTTCCGGCGGGCCAGGTGTACACGGCGGTGGAATCGCCGCGCGGCGAACTCGGCGTCCATATGGTCAGCGATGGCGGCACCCGCCCGTACCGGGTCCACTATCGCGATCCTTCGTTCACGAATCTGCAAGCGGTGTCGGCGATGTGCGAGGGCGGCATGGTCGCCGATGTGATCGCCTCCGTCGCCAGCATCGACCCGGTGATGGGTGGTGTCGACCGATGACAGAAATCCTGCTCAAACTTTCCACCCGGCCCGAGCCGTATCCGCCGTTCGTGCGGGCGCGACTGGAGGGCGACGCGAAGGAGATCATCGGCCGCTACCCACACCCCCGGTCGGCGCTGCTGCCACTGCTACACCTGGTGCAGTCCGAGGACGGATGCGTCACCGGAACCGGCATCGAATTCTGTGCCGACCAGCTCGGATTGACCGGCGCCGAGGTCACGGCGGTCGCGACCTTCTACTCCATGTACCGGAACGCGCCGACCGGCGACTATCACGTCGGGGTCTGCACCAACACGCTGTGCGCGGTCATGGGCGGCGACGCCATCCTCGCGGCACTGGAACGGCACCTGGGCATCCGGCACGGTGAGACCACCGCGGACGGCGCGATCACCCTCGAGCATGTCGAGTGCAACGCGGCCTGCGATTTCGCGCCGGTCGTGATGGTCAACTGGGAGTTCTTCGACAACCAGACCCCGGAATCGGCGCAGGCCCTGGTGGATGCGTTACGCGCGGGGCAGCAGGTGACGCCCAGCCGTGGCGCGCCGCTGTGCACCTTCAAGCAGACCGCGCGCATTCTGGCCGGATTCCCGGACGAACGCCCCGGGGTGCTCGACGGCGCCGCGGGCGAGGCCACCCTGGCCGGGCTACGCATCGCTCAGGAGCGGGATATGCACGCCCCGCAACCGAAGCCGGAGGGCGCCCGATGACCCTGACACCCGTACTCACCAAGCACTGGGACGATCCGCAGTCCTGGACCCTCGACACCTATCGGCGCAACGACGGCTACCGGGCACTGCGCAAGGCACTGCGGATGGAACCGGACGCGGTCATCCAGACCGTCAAAGACGCGGGACTGCGCGGTCGCGGCGGCGCGGGCTTCCCGACCGGGATGAAGTGGAGCTTCATCCCGCAGGGGCCCGGGCCGGACGGCGTCGCCAAGCCGCACTATCTGGTGGTCAATGCCGACGAGTCGGAACCCGGTACGTGCAAAGACATTCCGCTCATGCTGGCCACGCCGCACACACTCATCGAGGGCATCGTCATCGCGTCGTATGCGATCCGGGCCGACACCGCGTTCATCTACCTTCGCGGTGAGGTGGTGCCGGTGCTGCGGCGGCTGCAGGCCGCGGTCGCCCAGGCCTACGCGGCGGGCCTGCTCGGCCGCGATATCCTCGGCTCCGGCTACGACCTGGAACTCATCGTGCATGCCGGCGCGGGCGCCTACATCTGCGGCGAGGAGACCGCGCTGCTGGATTCGCTCGAGGGCCGCCGCGGACAGCCCAGGCTGCGGCCGCCGTTCCCCGCCGTCGCGGGCCTCTACGCCTGCCCCACCGTGGTGAACAATGTCGAGTCCATTGCCAGCGTTCCACCCATCATCCTCAACGGAACCGAGTGGTTCCGTTCCATGGGCAGCGAGAAGTCGCCGGGTTTCACTCTCTATTCGCTGTCCGGGCACGTGGCTCGCCCCGGCCAGTACGAGGCGCCGCTCGGCATCACGCTGCGCGAACTGCTCGGCTATGCGGGCGGCGTACGCGCCGGGCACCGGGTGAAGTTCTGGACTCCCGGCGGTTCGTCGACACCGCTGTTCACCGACGAGCACCTAGACGTCCCGCTCGACTACGAGGGCGTCGCCGGGGCCGGATCCATGTTGGGCACCAAGGCATTACAGATCTTCGACGAGACCACCTGCGTGGTGCGCGCGGTGCTGCGCTGGATGGAGTTCTACGCGCACGAATCCTGTGGCAAGTGCACGCCGTGCCGGGAGGGCACCTACTGGCTCGTCCAGCTGCTGAAGCGCGTCGAGGAGGGCCGCGGCACCGAATCCGATCTCGGCAAGCTCCTCGATATCAGCGACAGCATCAACGGCAAATCGTTCTGCGCCCTCGGCGACGGCGCTGCCAGTCCGATTCTCTCCTCGCTGAAGTACTTCCGCGAGGAGTACGCCGACCATCTGCGGATCGGCGGCTGTCCGTTCGATCCGGCGCGGTCCACCGCATGGGCAGGAGAGGTCCGATGAGTACAGCATCGCGTAGCGATTCGTTGGGGGGCGGCGGTCGGGCGACGGGTGGGCCAGCTACCGTCAACGCGAATACCAGCAGGCTGGTACCCGCCGACCTGGTCACCGTTGTCATCGATGGCACTTCCGTCAGCGTGCCCGCGGGCACGCTCGTGATCCGGGCCGCCGAACTCATCGGCATCCAGATCCCGCGCTTCTGCGACCATCCGCTGCTCGATCCGGTCGGCGCCTGCCGCCAGTGCCTCGTCGAGGTGGAGGGCCAGCGCAAGCCGGTCGCCTCCTGCACCCAGACCGTCAGCGACGGCATGGTGGTGCACACCCAGTTGACCTCCGCGGTCGCCGACAAAGCGCAGGCGGGGGTGATGGAACTGCTGCTCATCAATCATCCGTTGGACTGCCCGGTCTGCGATAAGGGCGGCGAATGCCCGCTGCAGAATCAGGCCATGTCCTCCGGACGCCCGGAGACCCGGTTCGAGGGCGTGAAACGCACCTACCCCAAGCCGATTCCACTGTCGACCGCGGTACTGCTGGACCGGGAACGCTGCGTACTGTGCGCCCGCTGCACCCGATTCGCCCAGCAGGTGGCCGGGGATCCGTTCATCGAACTGATGGATCGCGGCGCGCTCGAGCAGGTGGGCACCGCGCAGGCGGAACCCTTCGATTCCTATTTCTCCGGCAACACCGTGCAGATCTGCCCGGTCGGCGCCCTCACCGGCACCAGCTACCGGTTCCGGGCCCGGCCGTTCGACCTGGTCTCCAGCCCGAGCGTCTGCGAACACTGCGCCTCGGGATGCGCCCAGCGCACCGACCACCGCCGTGGAAAAGTGTTGCGGCGCTTGGCCGGTGACGACCCGCAGGTGAACGAGGAGTGGAACTGCGACAAGGGCCGCTGGGCCTTCGCCTACGCCACCGAACGCGACCGGATCGACACCCCGATGGTGCGCGGCTGGGACGGCACCCTGCATCCGGCCTCCTGGTCCGAGGCGCTCGCCGCCGCCGCGGAGGGTTTGGCCGCCGCATTCGGCAACGCGGGCGTTCTCGTCGGCGGCCGGGTCACCGAAGAGGACGCCTACGCCTACGCCAAATTCGCCCGAATCGCACTGGGCACCAACGATATCGACTTCCGATCGCGCGGCCACTCGGCGGAGGAGGCGGACTTCCTGGCGGCCCGGGTGGCGGGGCAGGGAGTCACCGTCGACTACGACAGCCTGGAGCGCGCCCCGATCGTTCTGCTCGCCGGATTCGAACCGGAGGAAGAGTCGCCGATCGTCTACCTGCGGCTGCGTAAAGCCGCCCGCAAACGCCGCATGCCCATCTTCTCGATGGCGCCCTACGCCTCCCGCGGACTGGAACGGATGTCGGGCACCCTGCTGGCTGCCATGCCCGGCGCCGAACCACATCTGATGGACGCGCTGCGCACCGGCGACACCGACCCCTCCGGCCCGGACGCCGCCGAGCTGGCGACGGCAGCACAACTGTTGCGGCAACCCGGCGCGGTAATCATGGTCGGCGAGCGCCTGGCCGGGATTCCCGGTGCGCTCTCGGCCGCGGTCCGGCTCGCCGACGAGACCGGCGCCGCACTGGCCTGGGTGCCGCGGCGCGCGGGTGAGCGCGGCGCGGTCGAGGCGGGCGCATTGCCCGGACTGCTGCCCGGTGGTCGTCCGGTGGTGGATCCGCTGGCGCGACAGCAGGTTCGGACGGTCTGGAATGTTCCCGAACTGCCGGTCACCGCGGGTCGGGACACCGCCGCCATCCTGGAAGCGGCGCCGGGTCTCGGCGCACTCGTCATCGGCGGCGTCGATATCACCGATCTGCCCGACCCGAGTGCCGCGCTGGCCGCCATTGACGCGGCCCGGTTCGTGGTCAGCCTGGAATTGCGGCACAGCCCCGTCACCGACCGCGCGGACGTGGTCTTCCCGGTGGCCTCCACCATGGAGAAGGAGGGCACCTTCCGCACCTGGGAGGGCAGGCCACGGCGATTCGAGGCCGCACTCGGCGATTCGACGGTCCGCCGCCGGTCCGCGCCGCTCTCGGATCAGCGAGTACTGCAAGCGATCTCCGATGAGATGAAGGTCCGGCTCGGACTGCCGGACGCCGCGGCGGCCCGCGCCGAGCTGGCCGAGTTGGGAGCCTGGGACGGCCAGCCCGTCGCCGCGCCGGCGCATCGCCCACACCCGGTCACCCAGCCCAATGCGGGCACCGCACTGCTGGCCTCCTGGCGGATGCTGCTGGACCAGGGCCGGATGCAGGACGGCGAACCGAACCTGGCCGGCCTCGCCCGGCCACCGGTGATTCGAATGTCCGCGGCCACCGCGGCCGAAATCGGCGCCGTCGACGAGGATCCCGTCACCGTGGGCACCCACCGCGGCCTGGTCACGCTCCCGCTGCTGATCACCGAGATGCCCGACCGGGTGGTCTGGCTGCCGATGAACTCCCCCGGATGCTCGGTTCCCGAACAACTCGCCACCCAGCCGGGCGGTGTCGTCCAACTCCGGCGCGTCAACGAGAAGACGAAGGAGCACCGCCATGAGTGATCCGGCTCTGTTCTTCACGGCGACCGTGGTGCCCTCGGTGACCACGCAAGCTACCGCCTACGGGCCCGACACGCTCGCCGTCTTCGGCCACGATCCGCTGTGGCTGGTCATCGCGAAGTCCTTGGCCATCTTCGTCTTCCTGCTGCTCACACCGATGATCGCCGTGGTTGCGGAACGAAAGATCGTGGCGCGCATGCAGATGCGCGTCGGCCCGAACCGGGTCGGCCCCAAGGGTTCGTTGCAGGCGGTCGCCGACGGCGTGAAGATGGCCCTCAAAGAGGACATCATCCCGGCCATCGTCGACAAGCCCATTTACATCCTGGCCCCGATCATTTCGGTGATCCCTGCGTTCATGGCCTTCGCGGTGATCCCCTTCGGCGGCGAGGTATCCATCGCCGGTCACACCACCGCACTGCAACTCACCGACCTGCCGGTGGCGGTGCTGTACATCCTCGCGATCACCTCGATCGGCGTGTACGGCATCGTGCTGGCCGGGTGGTCTTCCGGTTCGACCTACCCGCTGCTCGGTGGCCTGCGCTCGACCGCACAGGTGATCTCCTACGAGATCGCGATGGCATTGTGTTTCGCGGCGGTCTTCCTGCACGCGGGCACCATGGCCACCTCCGGCATCGTCTCCGCGCAATACGGCACCTGGTTCGTCTTCTTACTGCTGCCGTCGTTCCTCATCTACTGCGTCTCGATGGTCGGCGAGACCAACCGAGCGCCGTTCGATCTGCCCGAGGCCGAGGGCGAGTTGGTCGGCGGATTCCACACCGAGTACTCGTCGCTCAAGTTCGCCATGTTCATGCTCGCCGAATACGTCAATATGGCAACGGTTTCCGCGTTGGCGACCACACTGTTCCTCGGCGGCTGGCACGCGCCGTGGCCGATCAACATGTGGCCGGGCGCGAATTCTGGCTGGTGGGGTCTGCTCTGGTTCACCGCCAAGGTGTGGACATTCCTGTTCGTCTTCATCTGGCTGCGCGGAACACTGCCCCGGCTGCGCTACGACCAGTTCATGGCACTCGGCTGGAAACTGCTGATCCCGGTGTCGCTGCTGTGGGTGATGCTGGTGGCCGGGGCCAGAGTGCTGCCGGAGGGCTATCACGCCGAGACGCCCGCGCTGGTGATCGGTGGATTGGTGGTTTCCGGGCTGATGGTGGCGCTGTTCCTGCGCGCGGGCCGCGCGCCCGGGATGCCCCCGCCGGTCGAGGAACCAGCGCCGTCGGGTTCCGCTGTATTCCTGGGCTTCCCGACTCCACCGCTGCCCGCCGACGTACACACCCGCGACGTCGCCAAGGCCGGTCTATTCGAACCGCTGGCCGGTTTCGCCGTCACCGCGGCCACCATGTTCAAGAAGCCGAACACCGAGTACTACCCGGAACAGAAGGTGCCGACCGCGCCCCGCTACCACGGACGTCACCAGCTCAACCGGCATCCGGACGGACTGGAGAAGTGCATCGGCTGCGAGCTGTGCGCCTGGGCCTGCCCTGCCGACGCCATCTTCGTCGAGGGCGCGGACAACACCGAGTCGGAACGTTTTTCGCCCGGCGAACGCTACGGCCGGGTCTACCAGATCAACTATCTGCGCTGCATCGGCTGCGGCCTGTGCATCGAGGCCTGCCCGACTCGGGCGCTGACCATGACCAACGACTACGAGCTCACCGACGACAACCGGGCCGATCTGATCTACGAGAAGGACCGGCTGCTCGCGCCGCTGCAACCCGGCATGAGCGCGCCGCCGCACGCCATGTATCCCGGTGCGACCGAAGGTGATTACTACCGCGGCAATGTTCCCGGCGGGGAACAGTCCGACGCCGACGAGACCAAGAAGCCCGCGACCGCAGGCGTGGAAGGAGGGGCACGGTGACGCTTCTGCTGGCCGCCGAGCCACTGACCCGGACCTCCACCGGTGAGGCCGTGCAGTTCTGGATCCTGGCCCCACTGGCCGTGATCGGGGCATTGGGCATGGTCTTCGCCGCCAAGGCCGTGCACTCCGCGATCTGCCTGGCCGCCACCATGATCGCGCTGGCCATGTTCTACATCGTCCAGGACGCGTTGTTCCTCGGCGTGGTCCAGATCGTGGTCTACACGGGCGCGGTGATGATGCTGTTCCTGTTCGTCCTCATGCTGGTCGGCGTCGATTCCGCCGAATCGTTGAAGGAAACCCTGCGCGGGCAGCGGATCGCCGCCGCCGCGGTCGGGCTCGGCTTCGGCGTTCTGCTGATCAGCGGCATCGCGAGCGGAATCCGTAACTCCGGAATCGCCTTCCCCGCGAAAGGGTTCCCCGGTCGCGACGTGATCGGCGAACTGGCCGAGCTGATCTTCGTGCGTTACGTGTGGGCCTTCGAACTCACCGGTGCACTGCTCATCACCGCAACCATCGGCGCCATGGTGTTGGCCCACCGTGAACGGTTCGGGCCGCGGCTGGACCAGCGCGAAATGTCGCGTAGGCGTTTCCGAGACACCACGCAGCGCGCCACCCCGCTGCCCACACCCGGCGTGTACGCGCGCCACAACGCGGTAGACATCCCGGCCCGGCTGCCGGACGGATCGTTCGAGGAACTGTCGGTCAGCACCATCCTGCGCCACCGCAGGAATCGGGCGCTGACCGAGGCGGCCGTCATCTCGGTCGGTTCGGCGAACGCAACCAACGGCGACGAGCCCGCTGACGAGGAAGGCAACCGGTGAATCTCGAGAACTACCTGTTCCTGTCCGCCTTGCTGTTCACCATCGGGGCGGCGGGCGTGCTGCTGCGGCGCAACGCCATCGTGGTCTTCATGTGCATCGAATTGATGCTCAACGCGGTCAATCTCGCATTCGTCACCTTCGCGCGGATGCATTCGAATCTGGACGGCCAGATCTTCGCGTTCTTCACCATGGTGGTCGCCGCCGCCGAAGTGGTGATCGGCCTCGCCATCATCATGACGATCTTCCGTGCCCGCCGTTCGACCTCGGTCGACGACGCCAACCTGCTGAAGTTCTGATATGACCGGGACTCTCCAAGAGACGGCAGCGCTCTGGTTGCTGCCCGCCCTGCCGCTGGCAGGCGCCGTCATCCTGCTGCTGATCGGACGCCTCGGTAACCGTTGGGGCCACTGGCTCGGCAGCCTGGCCGCGCTCGCCTCCTTCGGGGTCGCCGCGTGGGCGTTCTTCGACATGCTCGGCCGCGACACCGCGAACCGCGCGGTGCACCTGGATATGTTCAGCTGGGTCCCGGTGACCGGTCTACAGATCGACTTCGGGCTCCAATTGGACCAGCTGTCCATGTGTTTCGCGCTGCTGATCACCGGTGTGGGATCGCTGATCCACATCTACTCCATCGGCTATATGGCCGACGATCCGGCGCGGCGGCGATTCTTCGCCTACCTCAACCTGTTCCTGGCGGCCATGCTGCTGCTGGTGCTGGCCAATAACTACCTGGTGCTCTACCTCGGCTGGGAAGGGGTGGGTCTGGCGTCCTACCTGCTGATCGGCTTCTGGTACGAAAAGCCCTCGGCGGCAACGGCGGCCAAGAAGGCGTTCGTGGTCAACCGGGTCGGTGACATGGGTCTGGCGTTGGCCATGATGGTCATGTTCAGCACCTTCGGGTCCATCGGGTTCGGTCCCGTCTTCGACGCGGCGCCGGGCGCCGGCGAAGGTGTGCTCACCGCCATCGGGCTACTGCTGCTGCTCGCGGCGTGCGGCAAATCCGCGCAGGTGCCGCTGCAGTCCTGGCTCGGGGATGCGATGGAAGGCCCGACCCCGGTGTCGGCGCTCATCCACGCGGCCACCATGGTCACCGCCGGTGTGTACCTGATCGCCCGGTCCAACCCCATCTTCGATCTGGCGCCGAACGCACGGCTCGGTGTAGTGCTGGTCGGCGCGGTGACCTTGCTCTTCGGTGCGATCATCGGCTGCGCCAAGGACGACATCAAGAAGGCGCTCGCCGCGTCCACCATGAGCCAGATCGGGTACATGGTGCTGGCCGCCGGGCTCGGGCCCGCGGGCTACGCCTTCGCGATCATGCACCTGCTCACCCACGGCTTCTTCAAGGCCGGGCTGTTCCTCGGCGCAGGGTCGGTGATGCACGCGATGGACGACGAAACCGATATGCGGCGCTACGGCGGACTGCGCACACTGTTGCCGATCACCTACGTCACCTTCGGCCTCGGTTATCTCGCGATCATCGGGGTGCCACCGTTCGCCGGGTTCTTCTCCAAGGACAAGATCATCGAGACGGCGTTCAACCAGGGCGGCGTCGGCGGAATTGCGCTCGGAACCGTCACGCTGTTCGGTGCGGGTCTGACCGCGTTCTACATGACGCGGGTCATGATGATGACCTTCTTCGGCGAACGCCGGTGGAAGCCCGATACTCATCCGCACGAGTCCCCCACGGTGATGACCGGGCCGATGATCCTGCTGGCCTTCGGATCCGTTGGCTCCGGCCTGCTCTTCGTCATGGGTTCCTCCCTCCAGAACTGGCTGGAACCGGTGGTCGGTGCGCACCACGGCGAGGAGGTGGTGCCCGCGGGCGTGGTCACCGCGCTGGCGCTGATGGTGGTCGCGGTCGGTGTCGCCGTCGCCTACAACCAGTTCGCGCAGCGGGAAATCCCCGAAACCGCACCGGAACCGGCGATGGTGAGCGCTCTGACCGTCGCGGCACGCAAGGATCTCTACGGTGACGCGATCAACGAAGGCGCGTTCATGCGACCCGGCCAGCATCTGACACGCGCGCTGGTCTTCCTCGATAACCGCGGCATCGACGGGATCGTCAACGGCACCGCCGCCATGATCGGCGGGCTCTCGGCCCGCATCCGCCGAGTCCAGACCGGGTTCGTGCGGTCGTATGCCCTGTCCATGTTCACCGGCGCGGCCCTGGTGGCCGCAGCCCTGCTGGCAGTGAGGCTCTGGTGAGTGACTTTCCCTGGTTGACGACGCTGTGGGTGTTGCCGGTGGTCGGCGCGGCCATGGTGCTGATGCTGCCCGCCGCCCGGCGCACCCTGGCACGCAGTGTGGCACTGATGGTTTCGGTGGCGGTGCTGGCGTTCAGCGTCGTGCTGGCGATGCGATTCGAACCCGGTGGGGCGCAATATCAGTTCGTCGAGTCACACGAGTGGATTCCGGCCTTCGGCGCCGGGTACACGCTCGGCCTCGACGGGATCGCGCTGGTGTTGGTGCTGCTCACTACGGTGCTGGTGCCGCTGCTGATCGTGGCGGGATGGACCGACGAGCGGGAGGTGGGCAGCGGCAGACGAGTCGCGCACACCTATGTGGCGCTCATCCTGCTCGTCGAGGCGATGGTGCTGGTCTCCTTCGTCTCACTGGACATCCTGCTGTTCTATGTGTTCTTCGAGGCGATGCTGATCCCGATGTACTTCCTCATCGGCGGTTTCGGGCCCCGGACCAAGGATCTGGCACTGCGCCAGCAGCGTTCGCGGGCAGCGGTGAAGTTCCTCCTGTACAACCTGTTCGGCGGATTGATCATGCTGGCCGCGGTCATCGGCCTGTATGTCGTCACCGCGAGCGAGGGCTTGGGCCACGGCGGGGCGGGCACCTTCGACTTTCGCGCGGTGATGGCCGCCGCGAACTCCGGACAGCTCGGGGCGGACCCGGCGGTACTCAACGCGCTGTTCCTCGGCTTCATGTTCGCCTTCGCGGTGAAGGCGCCCCTGTGGCCGTTGCACACCTGGCTGCCCGACGCCGCGGTCGCGGCCACCCCGTCCAGTGCGGTGCTGATGATGGCGGTCGTCGACAAGGTCGGGACCTTCGGCATGCTGCGCTACTGTCTGCTGCTGTTCCCCGACGCGTCGAGCACCTATGCGCCGCTGGTGATCACACTCGCCGTCATCGGCATCATCTACGGCGCACTGCTCGCGATCGGGCAGACCGATGTCATGCGGTTGATCGCCTACACCTCGATCTCGCACTTCGGATTCATCATCCTCGGCATCTTCGCCATGACCAACCAGGCGCAGACCGGAGCCACGCTCTATATGGTCAACCACGGCATCTCCACCGCCGCGCTGTTCCTGATCGCCGGATTCCTGGTTTCGCGTCGCGGCACCCGCGTCATCGCCGAATACGGCGGTGTGCAGAAGGTTGCGCCGGTCCTGGCCGGCACCTTCTTCATCGCCGGTCTCGCCACCCTCTCGCTGCCCGGTCTCGCGCCGTTCGTCAGCGAATTCCTGGTCCTGGTCGGCACTTTCAGCCGCTACCAGGTCGCCGCGATCTTCGCGACAAGCGCACTGGTGCTGGCCGCCCTGTATGTGCTGTGGCTCTACCAGCGGATGATGACCGGCCCAGTGAAGAAGGGCAACGAGTACATCTACGACCTCCTTCCCAGGGAAATAGTCGTGGTGGCGCCGTTGGTCGTCGCCCTGCTCTTCCTCGGCGTCTACCCGAAACCGGTGCTGGAATTCATCAACCCCGCGGTGAGCCAAACCCTCACCACCATCGGCAAGCACGATCCGGAACCGTCGGTGCCCGCCCTCCCCGAGGCGGGCGCGGCGAATCAGCAAGGGGGCGGCCACAAGTGAGGCTTCTTCGCTCCCTCCTGCTCGTTGCGGGGCTCATCGCCCTCGCGGCCCGGGTCTCCCTGATAAGGACGGCATAAGTGACTTCCCACGACTACGGAACCGTGCTCGCCGCCACCGTGCCCGCGCCGAGCATCGAATACAGCACCCTCTCCCCCATGCTGCTCGTCTTCGGCGCGGCGGTCATCGGCGTCCTTGTGGAGGCGTTTGTACCGCGGCGCTACCGCTACGGAACCCAAGTGCTGCTCGGGCTGGCCGGTTTGGCGGCGGCGCTGATGGCCGTGGTCATGCTGGCGGGCACCGAGGCCACCGCGGCGGTCGGCGCGGTCGCCATCGACGGGGTGACGCTATTTCTGCAGGGCACAATCCTCGTGGTCGCCGTCCTCGGCGTGCTCTTCATCGCCGAGCGCGGCGCCGAACGCTCGGTCGAGGCCCGCTCCGGGCCCGGCACCTGGAGTCTGGCCGCTGCCACCGTCGGCCGCGGCGTGGACGCCTTCACCCCGCAGGCCGCAGCGGTGCCCGGTAGCGCCGACGAAACCGCCGCCGTCCGTGCGGGTATCGCCACCACCGAGGTCTTCCCGCTGACCATGCTCGCGGTCGGCGGATTGCTGCTCTTCCCCGCCTCCAACGACCTTCTCACCATGTTCGTCGCGCTCGAGGTGCTCTCGCTGCCGCTGTATCTGCTGTGCGGGCTGGCCCGCCGCAGGCGGCTGCTCTCCCAGGAGTCGGCGCTCAAATACTTTCTGCTCGGTGCGTTTTCGTCGGCCTTCTTCCTCTACGGCGTAGCGCTGCTGTACGGGCAGGCGGGCACCGTGAAGCTCGCGGGCATCGCCGACGCCATCGCCGAGCACCCGTCGAATGCCATGCTCGCGGTGCTCGGCATCGCCATGCTGGCGGTTGGCCTGCTGTTCAAGATCGGCGCAGTGCCGTTCCAGTCCTGGGTTCCCGACGTCTATCAGGGCGCCCCCACCCCGATCACCGCATTCATGGCCGCCGCCACCAAGATCGCCGCGGTTGGTGCGCTGTTGCGCATTCTGCACGTCGCGGTTCCGGGTCTGCGCGACGACTGGCGTCCCATCTTCGCCGCTGTCGCCATCGCCACCATGGTTGTCGGCGCGGTCATGGCCATCACTCAGACCGACGTCAAACGCATGCTCGCGTATTCGTCGGTGGCCCACGCCGGATTCATCCTCATCGGATTGGTGGCGGCCGAGGATGCCGGTGTCTCCGCGGTCCAGTTCTACCTCGTCGCCTATGGTCTGGGCACCGTCGGCGCCTTCGCCGCCGTCTCCCTCGTCCGCGGCGCCGACGGTGACGAAGCCACCACGCTGCCGCAGTGGGCGGGGCTGGGCCGCACCAATCCCCTATTGGCCTCCATCTTCGCCCTGTTCCTGCTCTCCTTCGCCGGGCTCCCACTGACCAGCGGCTTCGTTTCCAAATTCGCTGTCTTCGAAGCCGCCGCCTCCGGTGATGCCACCTATCTCGTCATCGTTGGTGTCATATGTAGCGCCATCGCCGCCTTCTTCTACATCCGGGTGATCGTGCTGATGTTCTTCACCGACCCACCCACCGACGCTCCGGTGGTCGTCACGCCGGTCCTCACTTCGACGATCGTCGCCAGCACCGCGGCCGCCACCCTCGTCCTCGGCATTCTCCCGCAACCCCTGCTCGACCTCGCCGACCGAGCGGTGACCTTCGCCCGCTGAATCCGACCGCGACGGCCGCAGCACCGGAAGGTGCTGCGGCCGTTGTCGTCAGGATGGAATGAGGACCGGGTGGCGGCGTAGAAAGGCCGCGATCGCCGCAGCTAGTTGTGGTGCATGGGTCAACGCCAGGGAATGATCGGCGCCGGGGAGGATCACCTCTTCGGCGTGCGGCAGCCATCGTCCGACCAGTTGACGAACCTCGGCGAACCACGAACCACTCACCGTCCCGCCGAGATAGAGCACCGGCTCGGTGATCGTTGCCGCGTCCGCGGCGGTGAAATGCCAGGACAGCAGTGCGGGCAGATCGGCCCCGAAGAATGTGTCGGCATCCCCTTCGAGCCCTGCGACGCTACCCGGCAGCAGCTCGTCCATGGTGCGCCGCCAGTCGGCCCCGATAGTCCTGGTCATGAACTGATCGAGGGCCGCCACCGGTCCGTGCCGACGGTACGTTTCGACGAGTTGTGCATTCGCGGCGCGGAATTCGGTAGCGGCGGGGATATGCACGGGCGGCGGTTCGATCAGCGACACCGTGCGTACGCAGGCGGGCACGGTCGCCGCGAGCTGCAAAGCGACAGCGCCGCTGTAGGACAGGCCTACGACATGTGCGCTCTCGATCTCCAGCGCAGCCAATAGTCGTGCACAGTCGAGGGCGTCGCGGTCGATCGATCCCGGGCCGCGATCGGGGCTGCTCCCGCCGTATCCGCGCCGGTGATACCGCACCGTCCGGAATCCGTGCCGCAGCGCCAATCGCTCGGCGAGTGGTGCACACTCGTCGGCCACCAGACCCGTCTGGATCAGGACAACCACCTCGCCCGTCCCGCGGACGTCGACATCCAAGGTCGCGTCCGCAAGCGCAACACGGCGTATGCCGGTATCGGACATCCTCGCACTCCCGACGAAATCGGCGCTGATTTCCGCACCAGCCTACCCGCATTCGAACGAAGCGCTACGGCACAGCAACTGGGATCGCCGTCGCTTCTCGGATCCGGGACTATTTCCGGTGACCAGCGCCGATCGCGGCAGTAATTCGGGATCGGCCTCGGCGAGGCCGCCCGGTAGGCCGCCGCAACCCGTCGGCCGTACGCCGAGTTCGTCGCGCCGGGAGGACCCCGCCCGGCTGTCGGCGTTCATTCGCAAACACATTCGGCTGCAAGGCCACTACAGCTTCCACCTGCCCGACCTGGGCGGTGCCTACCGACCGCTGCGCGACCCGGACACCCCCGACGAGGACGACTGACATCGGCGGTTCGAAGACAGCGAGCGGTTCTAGTCCGAGAGACTCGACCACACCCCGCGCACCTTTGGAGCTATCCGGCACCGTCGTCCTCCCCCGCCAGAGCTACCGCCATCGCCCCCTCCAGCGTGATGTCACGGTGGGCTCCGGCTGCCTACTGTCGGTTGCGCCGTCCGTGGCCATTGCGAAAACCCTCCAGCAGACAGGGATCGGAATCATGAGACCCATAAATCGTGCGGGCAGCGCGCTCCCACACGCTGAACTGTCCACCGGCCGGCGCCGGTTGCGCAGGTTCCGGTTCCCCGTCCTGGTGCTGGTGTTGCTCGGCGTGATCGCGGCGTTCGCCGGGATCGACCGGCTCGTCGCGCCCGTCCCGGCGCTCGCGCTGCCGGTGGGGATCGGTCTGGCCGGCGCCGGGGTGGTCGGCTACCGCTGGCTGTCGCGAACCGTCGAGTCGCGCCCGAGCGTCCCCGAACTCGCGACCGCGGGCACGTGGTCCTGGTTGTGGCGTGGGATGTTGCTGGGGTCCGGCCTGTTTACCGCGGTGATGCTGCTCATCGCGGCGTTCGGTGGCTGGCAGGGCCTGTCCTGGGGCTCGGTCGACGGTTTCCTCGCGACCGCTGGCGCGATGGCGGCCGTTGCGGTCGCCGAGGAGACCCTGTTCCGCGGGATCGTGTTCCGCATCTTGGAGGAACGTGCCGGCACCGTGGTCGCGCTGGTCGTCTCCGCGCTGCTGTTCGGCGCGGCACACCTGGTCAATGCCGACGCCACGCTGCTGGGCACGCTCTCGATCGCCGTGACCGGCGGAACCCTGACCGCCGCCGCCTACGTCGCGACCCGCTCACTGTGGCTGCCGATCGGCCTGCACTTCGGCTGGAACTTCATCCAGGCCGGTGTCTTCGGTGTCACGGTGTCCGGCTCGGGCACCGCGTCCCACGGCCTGCTGCAAACCACACTGTCCGGGTCCTCCCTGCTGACCGGCGGCGCATTCGGGCCGGAGACCAGCCTGTTCGCGCTGCTGGTCTGCCTGGTGCCCACCGCCGTCCTGCTGCGTCGGGCCGCCCGCACCGGCCAGATCCGGCACCGCCCACGAGGCACTTCGGCACGCGGCAGAGCTCGAGCCCGAGCAGTCGCGTGATGTCGAACCCGATTTCCGATTGACCGTGCGTATCAACGTAATTCGCTCCCCAGCGCCGTTCCGGTGCCATGACGAATCGCGCCGTCGACCATCACGTGCACCTCGGAGGCGGGGCAGTCGAGCAGCTGGGAGGCGGGGGTAGTGACGCAACCGGCCGGAATTCGGCGGTAACGCAGTGATGCCCTAGGGTGAGGTCCCAGGGCATCACGAAAGTGGTTGTGGTTGTGCTGGATCCGCCGCCGCTGGCGTGACTACCGCTTTGCCGCCGGACTTCGACATCGCACTACCTTCTTGCGCTACTCGCCCCCTCCAAGATCAGGATCTCACCATCCGGGCCGCCGGAGAAGCGGCTCAGTGCCGGTGACCTGGTGAAGTGGTGTCGCTGTGCACATTCGCGCGGAATCCGGCGCTCGCGGCTTGCGGCCGCTCTGTCAGCAGGAGTGCGGCGGTCAGCAAGACGAACGCCAATGCCGAGCCGTGCACAGTCAGCGCCGTTGCCGTGGTGCCGCCGTGCGTGACCACCGCCAGTGCGTCGCCGGTCGGTATCACGGCGTTGATCAGCACGACCCAGCCGAGAATACGACGCTGGCCGAGGCCGAGCAGGAGGAACATGACGGCCGCGGCTCCGATGTCGCGCACGCCCTTGACGACGAAGTAGCCGTCCGCGTTGCCGGTCGGCCAAGGCTCGATGCCGTAACCTTCGGGGGCGCTTCCGGGATCGAGCAGGAAGCTCAGCCCGAAGTACAACGGTGCGGCCGCGGAGATCACGGCCAGCAGGGTGGTCAAGCGGTATCTCGTCATGATTGTTCTCCTCAGTTCGTAGTCGGAGGGATTCCGTTGGGTGGCGACCGCAGGCCGGTCCGCAAAGCGACGGTGCGGATGAAGGATCTCGGGAGGGCCGGTCAGGGCGTGAGCGCGTAGCGTCCCCGCGCTCCGCGTTGGCGGTCCCGGTGGGCGTCGGCGGCCTGGGACCGTCTGCACTCCGGTCGGCAGCCGGACGGACGCGGCGCAGGCGAGGGGGCTGCTCGGTGGTCAGACCGAGCGCACGCGGCGAATGTGGCGGGCGTAGCGGGGGCGACCGATGACGTGCCAGATGGCGCGTACCGGTGCGGGGAGGCCGCCGAGGAGCATGGCGCGTTCCGCCCGATTGGCTTCTTCCAGGACGAGGCCGAAGAGCGTGAGCAGGGTGAGCTTGGGCGTCTTGGCCACCAAATGGCCGCCCAGGGAAGCCCATTCCTTTTCGGTGATGTACTCGGCCGCGAGGGGAAGAAGAGTGGCCTCTTCGTCGTCGAGGTGTTCGAGCAAGACCGCCCGGTGATCGGCGAGGACCGCTACGAGGGTGTCACGTTCGTCGGCTCCGGCCGTGACCTCCCACGCCGGGACCGAGGCGTCCAGACTGGCCAGTGTGGCTTCGACGCGCTCGTGCTGGGCCTGCATGCGCAGGATGATGTCCGCCCCCAGATCGACCCGGGACAGCAGCGGTGGCCACAGGAGTTCGTCCTCGCCCTCGTGGTGGTTCTTCAGTCCCAGCCGGTAGTCGCGGAAGTGGTCGGCGATCACCTCGGCGCGCGCGGTGTCACCCGGGGCGACCGCCGCGACGAGCTGCATCAGCAGTCGTGACTCGCGACGGAAGGCGCGGTGGACGATCTCCATGTCCTGGGTGTTGACGCTCATCTGTTCCTGCCCTTCAACGGTTTTCGATGTGCTCGAGACTGCTCCTGGGGGTTTGGAAGGCACTAGGAGCCGACTTGGAACGCTTGACGCGGCCGCGCGTACGATGTGCCACGTCATGGTCTTCATCCGGGTATTGGGCTCGTTCGCGGCCGAGGCCGGCGGCGAGCCCCTTCCCCTCGGCGGACCGCGGCAGCGCGGCGTGCTGGCCCTGCTGGTGGCCGCGCGCGGGCAGGTCGTACCGGTCGACCGGATGATCGAGGACCTGTGGCGCGGCGAAGCGCCATCGCGCGCTCTGGCGTCGTTGCAGGCCTACGTGTCCAACCTGCGCCGCCTGCTGGAACCCGGCCGCCCGTCACGGACACCGGCCCGCCTGCTGGTGAGCGCGTCGCCCGGCTACGCATTGCGGCTGCCGCAGCATGCGGTGGATGCATGGCGCTTCGAGGAGCTGCTCGACCGGGCCCGCACGCTCGCTGATCCGCGTGACGCTCGCGTCCGGCTGGACGAGGCCCTGGCGCTGTGGCGGGGACCTGCGTTCGCCGAGGTCGCCGACGAGCCGTGGGCCGTCGCCGAGACCGCCCGGCTCGACGAGCTGCGCCTGGTCGCCCGCGAACTGCGCATCGCGGCGGGACTGCGGCTCGGCCAGCCCGCGACGGTGGTGCCCGATGCGGAGAGCCTCACTCGCGACCATCCCCTGCGCGAGGAGGGCTGGCGCTTGCACGCCCTCGCGCTGTGGAGCAACGGCCGCCAAGCCGACGCCCTGGCAGCGCTCCGCCGCGCCCGCGCCACCTTCGCCGACGAGCTGGGCCTCGACCCCGGCCCGGACCTGGTGGCCCTGGAAGAGGCGATCCTCACCCAACGCACGGACGTCCTCCGCGCGGCCGTCCCCCCGCCCCCAGCGGGCACACCCCGGTCCCAGGCAACCGCGCCGCCACCGAAAAGCGAGCCAGGTGCAACAACGTTCGTGGGCCGGGAGAGCGAGCTTGCGGCGCTGGTGGCGGCCGCCGGGGAGGCCGCCGCCGATGGGGTGCGCATCGCGCTCGTCACCGGGGAGGCGGGGCTCGGCAAGTCGACGCTGCTCGAGCAACTCGGTGCGCGGCTCGGACAGGGCGGCTGGCTCGTGGCCGCCGGGCGCTGTCCCGACGTGGACAGCGCGCCGCCCGCATGGGCATGGGTCGAGGTCCTGCGGACGGTCGCCGTGAGCGTTCCGCCCGGCGAGTTCGCCGACGACCTGGCACCGTTGCTCAGCGACTCCGCGCCGGTGAACGGCGACGCGGCGGCCGGGCGGTTCCGGCTGCGGCAAGCCGTTTGGACCTGGCTCTCGGCGGCGGCCGCCGACCGTCCGGTCGCCATCGTCCTGGACGACCTGCACTGGGCGGACGCCGCCATGCTGGAACTGCTCGGCGGCGGCGTCGACACGCGGGCCCCTATCCTGATCGTCGCGGCGTACCGCGCGGACGAAAGCCAGCACCTCACCGCAACGCTCGCGTCCCTCGCCCGCGCCGCGCCCCTCCGACTGGACCTGCCCGGGCTCGATCGCGACGCCGTCGCGGAACTCGTACGCGCCGAGTGCGAGGCCAACGACACGACCGTGACCGGGATCGCCGAGCGGACCGGCGGCAACCCGTTCTATGTGCGAGAGACCGCGCGGCTGCTCAACGGCGAGGGCGCGCTGATCGCACTCTCCGAGGTCCCCGAGGGTGTCCGGGACGTGCTGCGGCGCCGGCTCGCAAGGCTCCCCGAGAGCGGCGTGTCCGTCCTGCGGCTGGCGGCGGTAGCCGGCCTGGAAAGCTCGGTGGACGTGCTCATGCGGGCCGCCGACACCGACGAGGACGGCGTGCTGGACGCGCTGGACGCGGGTGTCATCGCCGGATTGCTCGACGAGCCCGGGCCCGGTCGTGTCCGGTTCGTTCACGCGCTGGTCAGGGACACGCTGGTCACCGATGTCAGCCGGGTGCGTACCACCAGGATGCACGCCCGGATCGCCGCGGCGCTGGAAGGCTCCGGCGACATCGCGGCACTCGCTCATCACTACGCGCGCGCGGGATCGCCGAAGGCGGTCGGCTACTGCGTGCGCGCCGCCGAGCTGGCCGAGGCGCGCTATGCCCACGACGTGGCGGCCGCGCTCCTCACCGACGCCGTCACCAACTCCATCGAACCGGACGAGCGCGTCGGCCTGCTCGGCAGGCTGCTGCGCGCGCAAGTCAGGGCCGGGGCCTTCGCTGCGGCCAGGCACACACGCGAGCAGGCCGTGGAGTACGCCGAGTCGATCGGCCGCGACGACCTGATGATCGCCGCGTTCACCGCCTGGACCGAGCCCACCCCCTGGCAGGCCCGCACATACGGCACGGTCGACCGTCCCATCGTCGACCGCCTCAGCCGCCTGCTCGAGCGGACCGGCCTGGCCCCCGACGTGCGGTCCCACCTCCTCATCGCGTACGCCCACGAGCTGGTGGGCGAGAACGATCCGACGGTCATGGCGGCGGCGCGGGAAGCACTCGACCTCGCCACCTCTCCCCGCCTCAGGGCTGCCGCGCTGCTGGTCCTCGCCCGCGACTCCGGCCGGGAGGAGTACTCTCGCGAGCTGGTCGAGATCGGCGTCGAGCACGGCCTTCCCGTCTACCGCGTGACAGGTCTGCTCAACCAGGCCGCGAACGCCGCCGCGGCCAACGACCCGGCGACCATGCGCCGCGTGACCGGGGAGGCGCTCGACCTCGCCCGCACCTACCGGATGCCGGAGGCAACCGGCGCCGCCGAGATCGCGCTGGCGACGCTGATGCTCATCGAGGGACGCTTGGCCGACGCCGAGCGCCTCTACACCGAGGCCACCGAACGCATGGAACGCGCCGGATCGGTGCACGCCGCCGGATTCCTCCGCCTCGCGCTGGCGGCGATCTGGCTGAACGACGGCACGCTCGGCGACCACCTGGACGACGTGCGCGCTCTGCATGAGGCGCTCGGTCCGATGGGCGCCGACCTGCTCACGCTCGCCCTCCACGCCGCCGGCCGCGGCGACGAGGCACGCCGGGCCCGCATGTCACCGAGCCCGATCCGGCCCGACTTCTTCTTCACCTTCCTGACGAGCCTGCGCGCGATGGCGCTCGTCGCCTTGAACGACCGCGACGCGGCCGAAAAGATCTACGCCGACCTGCTCCCTCACCGAGACGGTCCCCCGGCGGGCGCGGCGAGCGTGTCTCTGGCCCTGCGTCCGGTCGCCCACACGCTCGGCGAACTCGCCCTGTTCCTCGGCCGGGACGACGAGGCCGCCGCCCACTTCGCCCGGGCCGCTGTCATCGCGGACCTGTGGAACGCCCCCACTGGTCCGCCGATGCCCGAGCACACGCCGATCGTGTTCTCGGCGTCCATGTTTCGCCTCCGCGGCAACGCTGAAGGCAAGATCGGCGTCGGTGTGCCGCAGCCCGCCGCTTCGAGCGCTCCAATTCGGCTCCAAGTGCCTTCCAAACCCCCGGGAGCAGTCTCGAGCTCATCAGAACAGAACTGATGGAGGAGCGAAACATGAGCACACCCACCTTCCGGGCCGCCGTCGTCCGCACACCGGGCGGACCCGACTCGATCGAGATCATCGATGTCCCCCGCACCGAGCCCGGCCCTGGCGAGGTCCGTGTCGCGGTCGCGGCCGCGCCGGTCAACCCCACCGACCTCGGGGTCGTTGGCGGGTTCTTCCACGAGCTGGGCATGATCGACCAGCCCGACCACACCGGCCTGGGCTGGGACTTCGCCGGCACCGTGCTCGCCGCCGGTCCGGGCGTGGACCTGGCCGTCGGCACTCGGGTCGCCGGTGTCGTCCTCGGTTTCGACCGCGATTTCGGCACCTATGCCGAACAACTCGTCGTGCCCGCCGCCGATCTCGCCGTGGTGCCCGAGGGCCTCGATCTGGTCGCGGCATCGACGGTGCCGCTCAACGGCTTGGGTGCGGCGCAAATCGTCGACATCCTCGGCGACGCCCCCGCCGACGGCAACCGGTTGCTGGTGACCGGTGCGGCTGGTGCGATCGGGGCCAATGTGGCCTCGATCGCGCCCGACCGAGGCTGGCGGGTGACCGGTCTGGCCCGAGCCGCGGACGAGCAGTTCGTACGCGGTCTCGGCGCCGACTTCGTCACGGACGCCGAGCCGGGCTGGGACGCGGTCGTCGACACCACGTCGCAGCAGGTGTGGGGCCTGACCCCGGTCCGCGACGGCGGAGCTTTCGTCGGCGTCCGGCCCAATATCGTGCCTGCGGCCGAGCGAGGGATCAGGGTGAACGCGCTGGTGACACAGTCGGACGGTGCTCGTCTGGGGAAGCTGCTGGCCCGCGCCGCGTCCGGCCGGTTGCCGGCCCGAGTGCATGCGGTCGTGCCGTTGTCCCAGGCCGCCGACGCCCACCGGGCCATGGCCAAGGGCGGGACGCGAGGTCGCTACGTGCTCGAGCCCTGACCGATTCGGCCACACCTCGACCAGACGCGCGACCTGCTCGACGCCGCCACCGGGATCGACGGACCATCGAAGACGTCATCGCCGCACTCGGAATCACCCTGCCCGACCGGTCGGCCCCCGTCACGAGGGATAAGCGCTGAGCAGCACCGGGATTCAGTCGTCCGGGGCGGAGCCGGCCGCGCTGATCAGCCGGACCGCCGTGGGGGAACCGGCTCGGCCGCTGCACAACCTGGATCGTGTCCCTGATCGGCTGCGCCCATGAGCACCCGGGCAGCGGTATCGATAGCCAGCGTCATCCGGACCAGCGTCTCGACGATCAGCAGCTTCGTTCTGCGCTGACTCCCCTGCTCCGCCAGGAGACGACTACTCCTGGCCGAGGTGTTGCAGGACGTGGGCGGCAAACCAGGGATTGTGATAGCGCGGGTAGGGTCCGGGTCCCTTGATGGCGAGGCGATCGACGAGCGGTCGAATTGTCGTCACATCGAGCGGAAGAGAATCGAACTGTTCGCCTGCAACCTCATCGCCGAACCAGCAGGTGATCACCGCGCCGTCGTCCTCGGCCGATGCCATGGATGTCGCACGGATCGACAGCAGATCATTGCGGGCGTCGAGTTCTACCAGCTGGCAACCCGTTTCGGCTTCGAGCGCGGAGCGCGAAACGTACACGGTAAGTCCCCAGTCGACCACCTGCCCGTCCACAAGTTCATAGGCCAGGTAGAGGACCTCCATCGGCCCGATGTTGAGAGTGAATAGGCGCTGGTGGGTGCTGGATTTGTTGGTGGTAGGGAAGCATGTGAGGGTCCAGCGGTCGAGTTCCACCGCTCGGGGGTCGTCGAATGCGTTCGAGAGGTAGGCGGCGACCACCTCGGTGGCGTCCTCGAATACGGGTTCGCGTTGAAGCCGTTCGAAATTCGCGAGGCTCGCGGACGGCATGGTATCGGCGTCTACGGTGCTCCTTTCCGGCGCGAGCTCAGGCCGAAAGGGCGGGGCGCGGACCCTCCGTTCACACCGGCAGTCTCCTCGAGCCGCCACTCCCGCGTCAGCATCCCGAGCAGCTTCTTCTGTCGTTCCTCGACGACCGCGGGAGTCCACTCCGGAATGCTCCCGAGTTGGGATGTCAGCGCGAAGGTGGTGACACCGTCCTTGCCGGTGAAATAGGTGGACTTCTTCTTCTGGAACTCGAAGTTGGCTGCGCGCGAATTCTTTCGCTGATTCAGCAGCACCAGGTTCGCCAGCCGATGGGTCCACTCGGCCCGTTGTGCGCTGGTGAAGTTCGCACGCCATTCGGAACCGATCGGCGGCTTCTGCGGCAGCACATGTTCGACGGTGATATACTCCCGCCGGAAGATTGGGCCATCCGCGGCGGAAAGCAACTCGTCGAGTCGCAGCAGCACATACTTACGGGTCTTCGAATTGAGGTACACCTCCCCATCGAGCATCGCGACCGTCTCGGCGATCTCACGCGAATTCAGCTCGAACGTCGGTGAATCGAGCCCCGCACCCTCCGCGAGTTCGTTGAGGAGCCGGGCGTAGCGCTCTTGGCGCGGCGTGGTGTATTCGCGACGGATGAACATGGCAGCCGCGAGTCGTTCCAGACGCGCCAGGAATTTACTCAGGAAATCCGGATCGCCGCGATGATTCTTGAGTGCCCACAGCGCGACGGGACGCCAATCATTGTTATCGAACTGGTTCAGCCGCCGGAACCAGACATTGATCGCCTCGCCGGCTTGGCTGTCGCCGCTGGGCGCAAGGTAGTCGGCGCTGCGGATATCGCACAGTGCGCGCGCCAACGGCACGAGTTCATCGTCGACGAAGGAGTGCATTCTGCCCGGTCGGAAATGCGCGAGCACCTGCTTCGGGAACTCCGCGAGTAACTCGCTGCGCGCTCGCCTGCGGTCGAACAGCATCCGAATGTGCTGGAAGAGCTCCGCGAAGTCGGCACGGCCGAGTTCCTCTTCCGCATCCTCCCATTTGCGGGCATAGTCGTCGCGCGACTTCTCGGCGATATCGCCGATCACATCGGCCTTGAACACATCGGCAGGCGACAGATCGAGTCCGCGCGCGTTCATCACGCTGAAGATCCGGTGGGCGCTGGCCAGGTCGGGTGTGCTCACCACGACGAGAAATGTCCTTTGGACCAATAACTTCGCGAGTGCCAGGCGCTGCTCGGCGGGCCGATCGGACAGCTCCTCCCACAGGTACCTGGCGTTCGCCTGGATCGCGGATTGCGCGTCGTTGACGAGTTCGTTCGCGCCGAGTTCGAGCAGCGCGCCGATTCGCCCGGGCTGCTGGACGTACTTGGCGAAGAATGCCTTATCTTTGGGGCGCAGCGCAATCCGGGGTTTGGGATCCAACCCGTGCAGCACATTGCCCGGTTCGACGATGAGTTCTCGCAGCTGCTCGGCAACGAGAGCTTCGGACATTTCGGCGAGTACCGAAAACAGGATCGTCAGCGTCGTCAGCCTCTGTTGGCCGTCGATGATATCGGCCTCCGGGCGGCCGAGCTTCTTGACCAAGACCAATGAGCCGAGGAAATACGGTTCGTTCTCGTCGCGCCCCAGGGCGCCGGTGAGGTCGGCGAGTAGATCCGCAACCTGATCCCGAGCCCATGCGTACGGACGCTGATAGTTCGGCACGGAGAAGTCGTAGTCGCCGCAGAAGATCTTTCCCAGTGGCTTCTCATGAGCCTCGAGCTGCTGCATCGACGCAGTATGCCATGTCGAAAGATTGAGCGCGGGAACAGTTCTCAGCAAACCGCGCGGTCCACCATGGTGAAATATTCGTTGGTCGAGCATCTCCACGAGCCAAGCGAAGTGCGTGCTGCGGAATCGCCGGCCGCGTCGCGTGACAGTGCGTTTTCCTGAGCGTCACATCCGGGACCGAAATCGCAACACCGCTGCCCTACCGTGGTCGTCATGCCTCCACG